>NZ_JAFGYS010000007.1:0-311325 GCF_017491705.1 Pseudomonas sp. 86_A
ATTCTACAGCGTTACACGCTGCTGTCAACACCTCTTTTTCTCCGCTTTCGACCGAGAAGATCGAACCGTTAAAAGAGCCAAACATCACCACTCTTTCAACTCCTTCCAGGCTTCAATGAACTGAAGCCAGCCACTGTCGAAAACTGCGTAACTCATTGAATCTCAAGGAGTTTTCCGTTTCGACTGCGCCGGAAGTGGGGCGAATTATAGACCTCTGGAATCTGCCGTCAACCGTTAATTTCAGTTTTCTATCGAGACTACGAAAAAGCCTGCTTATATATAGATGCAACAGCAGTGAATGCGCAGTATATTGCCCAACACCTAAAACAATACCCCGCTCTTACCTTCGGATGATGCCTCGCAATGACTGACCAACCTCGCTCTCTGGCCTCAATGCTGTTTCCGGTAGGCCTGTTACTGATAGCCATGGCATCTATTCAGTCCGGCGCATCGCTAGCCAAAAGCATGTTCCCGGTGGTTGGCGCTCAAGGCACGACCACTCTGCGCCTCATATTCGCCAGTGTGATCATGCTGCTGTTGCTGCGCCCTTGGCGAGCAAGGCTGACCGCTCAATCCCTGCGCACGGTGATCGTTTACGGCATGGCACTGGGCGGGATGAACTTCCTCTTCTATATGTCATTGCGCACCGTACCGCTCGGCATCGCCGTCGCGCTGGAATTTACCGGCCCGCTGGCAGTCGCCATTTACGCATCGCGTCGCGCCATCGACTTTCTCTGGATTGCCTTGGCGGCGGTCGGTTTGCTCCTGTTGATCCCCACAGGTGCGACGACTGCCGGCATTGACCTGGTCGGAGCCGGTTATGCTTTGGGGGCTGGCGTGTGCTGGGCACTCTATATTCTGTTTGGCCAGAAGGCCGGCGCTGACAACGGTGTCACCACCGCAGCTCTGGGCGTAATGATTGCCGCGCTGTTTGTTGCGCCGATCGGCATTGTGCATGCCGGCGCTGCCTTGCTGACGCCCTCACTGATTCCTGTTGCCATTGGTGTCGCCATTTTGTCGACCGCGCTGCCTTACACACTGGAGATGGTCGCCCTCACCCGCATGCCCGCACGAACGTTTGGCACCTTGATGAGCATTGAACCGGCCTTCGGCGCGCTGTCGGGGCTGCTGTTTCTGCAGGAGTACCTTACGCTGTCACAATGGATGGCGATCCTCTGCATTATTCTGGCCTCCGTCGGGGCAACCATGACCATGGGCAGTAGCGCCAAGCCTGCCGTTGCAGCAGATTGAAACAGGATTTGACGAAGGTCTGGCAATTGGCGCTCATTTAGGCCATGTTTAGACCCCTTAACTCAGTGCCAGACATGGATTTTTTCGGACAGGGACATCGACACGCTTACAGCGCAAGCGAATACAGGCAGACCCGAGCGCCAGACTCGTGGCTACCATAAGGACGGGAATGAAACGAATTTTGATACTGATCGCTGTACTGGCTATTGCCGGGTGCGCAGCGACCTCCAAGACTCAAGTGAAGCACGGTCGAAAAGGGCTGCACATCAACTGTTCCGGGCTGTCGTCCTCTTGGGACAAGTGCTACACCAGCGCCGCCAATACTTGTGCCCCGAAAGGCTACAAGGTCATCGCCAAATCCGGAGATGCCGTGGAAGAGCCAGGTGACTACCCGTTCGGTCTCAACCCGGCTGGTTATACCAGTCGAAGCATGATTGTCATCTGCAAATGAATCATTCTGGCTGCTCGTCTCGCCGAGCAGCCAGTTGACGCCCGATCTCCTCATGACTGGACTTCAATACCGTCTGCTGAATCGCCGGCGTCACCAGCATCCGCGCAACCACCAATGCTCCAACGCATTGCGACAGAATCGCCCACGCCAGGCTGTCACTCTCCAGAATCTGTGCCCAACTGGCTTGCAGCCGACAAATCCACAACTCTGCCTGCTCCCGTACCTGATCATCTGAACGGGCAATTTCCGCCCCCAGTGTCGGCAAGGCGCACCCCGACTCGGGCTGTTCGACGTGGGCCATGCTCAGGTATTGCTTGAGACAGCGCTGCAGCCGCTCGCGGTCCTGCTCCCCCCTCCCGCCCAATCGCTCCAGGCTCTGGCACAGTTCACGTTCGACGATGGCGGTGAACAGCGCGTCTTTCGACGAAAAGTGGCTATAAAACGCCGCGCCACTCAGGCCGATCGCCTTCATCAAACCATCGACCCCAACGGTCGAAAATCCAGAACGCTTGGCTGACAGCGCACTGCTGTTCAGCAGTTTTTCCCGGGTTTCCAGCTTGTGACTGGCGGAATACCGCATGTGCTTACCCTCTTGATCGAGCGCCTTGACGTTACCCGGATCCTAGCATAACGTTCGTTCACTTAACGATCGTTTACTAAAGGGATATACCCATGAATAACAAGAAGGTCGTGTTGGTTGTTGGTGCAGGCGATGCCACCGGTGGAGCAATCGCCAAGCGCTTTGCCAGAGAAGGCTTTGTCGCCTGCGTGACACGCCGCAGTGCCGACAAACTGCAGCCGCTGGTCGAGACGATTCAAGCCGAAGGTGGAGAGGCCCACGGTTTCGCCTGCGACGCGCGCAAGGAGGAAGACGTCATTGCGCTCATTGAGGAGATCGAAACCCGCCTCGGCCCGATCGAAGCGTTTGTCTTCAACATCGGCGCCAACGTGCCTTGCAGTATTCTTGAAGAAACCGCTCGCAAGTATTTCAAAATCTGGGAGATGGCCTGTTTCTCCGGTTTCCTCAACGCCCGCGAAGTGGCCAAGCGCATGGTCACCCGCCAGCGCGGCACCATTTTGTTTACCGGCGCCACTGCCGGGCTGCGCGGCGCGGCCGGGTTTGCCGCGTTCGCCGGCGCCAAACACGGCATCCGCGCACTGGCACAAAGCATGGCGCGTGAGTTGGGGCCGATGAACATCCATGTCGCCCACGTGGTGGTCGATGGCGCGATCGATACTGACTTCATCCGTAACAGTTTTCCGGAGAAGTACGCGACCAAGGATCAGGACGGCATTCTCAACCCCGAGCACATCGCCGAAAACTACTGGTATCTGCACAGCCAGCCACGGGATGCCTGGACCTTCGAACTGGATTTGCGCCCGTGGAATGAACGCTGGTAAGCCCTCCTCCATAACAATAAACAGAGAGCAGCGAAGATGAGCAAAACCGTGGAGTTCTATTTCGACCTCGGCAGTCCTGCCACTTACCTGGCCTACACCCAGTTACCGAAGATCTGTGCCGACACCCATAGCGAGCTGATCTACATTCCGATGCTGCTGGGCGGCGTGTTCAAGGCGACCGGCAACGCCTCACCGGCGATGATTCCGGCCAAGGGTCGCTACATGTTTCAGGATCTGGATCGTTACGCCAAACGCTATGGCGTGCCACTGAAGTTCAATCCGCACTTCCCGATCAACACGCTGATGCTGATGCGCGCCGTCACCGGCGTTCAGCTACGCCAGCCGGAACGCTTTCAGGCGTTTATCGATTGTCTGTTCAAGGCACTGTGGGTGGAGGGACGCCCTCTCGATGAGCCGGCGACCGTTGCAGCGGTATTGAACAAACATGGCTTCGATCCCGATGAAGTCCTGGCCCTGACTCAAGACGAAACGATCAAGGCAACCCTCAAGGACAACACCGAGACAGCCGTTAAACGCGGCGTGTTTGGTGCGCCGAGCATGTTTATCGGCAATCAGTTGTTCTTCGGTCAGGACCGCCTCGACTTCGTCGAAGAAGCCCTGCGTCAGGCTTAGAAAAGAGCAGAACCCAGGCGCTGCCAGCAGCGCCTGGGTTTCAGCCATTCAGATCGCTGCGGTGCGCGTGTTCAGCCACTCCAGTGCGGCCCCCTCGAGCAATGGACTCAGACGCTCACGCACTTCAGCGTGATAGGCGTTGAACCACTGTTTCTCTTCCTGCGTCAGCAAGGACGGCTCCAGGCAGCGCGTGTCGATCGGGCACAGGGTCAAGGTTTCAAACTTGAGGAACTCGCCAAACTCGCTGCTCCCCGCCTCGCGGTTCATCGCCAGGTTCTCGATCCGCACGCCCCACCGTCCCGGGCGGTAAGTGCCCGGTTCAATGGAGGTGATCATCCCCGGCTGCATCGCCGTTTGCGGTGCCGGCGCAGCCTGGTAGGCAATCACCTGCGGGCCTTCGTGAACGTTGAGGAAATAGCCTACGCCATGGCCGGTGCCGTGGCCGTAATCGACGCTCTCCGCCCAGATCGGCGCGCGGGCGATGGCATCCAGCAGCGGCGACAGAATGCCTTTCGGGAAGTGTGCCCGCGACAGTGCAATCACGCCTTTGAGCACCCGCGTGCAGTCACGCTTCTGCTCGTCCGTTGGCGTACCGACCGGGACCATTCGGGTGATGTCGGTCGTACCGCCCAAATACTGGCCACCCGAGTCGATCAGCAGCAAGCCGTCGCCCTCGATGACCGCGTGCTCTTCTTCGGTAGCGTGATAGTGCGGCATTGCGCCGTTGGCGTTAAACGCGGCAATCGTGTTGAAGCTCAGCGACACGTAATCCGGACGGCGCTCACGGGCAGCGGTGAGTTTCTCGTCAATGGTCAGTTCGGTAATGCGCTCGCGGCCCCAGGCCGACTCCAGCCAGGCAAAGAACTCGCACAACGCTGCGCCGTCCTGCTCCATCGCCTTGCGGATGTGCTGCGCATCAGCTTCGCTCTTTTGCGACTTGGCGAGGGTGGTCGGGTTCAGGCCTTCGACCAGTTTCACGCCGCTGTCCAGGTTATCCAGCAACCCCGTGGTCACCCGCGCCGGATCCACCAGCAGGCTCGCGCCCCCCGGCACCGCGCGCAAGGCATCGGCCACTTCGTGGTAATCACGCAGGGTCACGCCGTCCCGCTCCAGCACCGCACGCAATTCGGCATCGACTTTGCTCAAGGCCACAAACAGTGTCGCTTGCTGTTGATTGATCAACGCGAAAGACACAAACACCGGGTTGAACGAGACATCACCGCCGCGCAGGTTGAACAGCCAGGCGATGTCATCGAGGGTGGCGATGAAATGCCAGTCGGCGCCACGCTCCTGCAGGGTCTCACGCAGTTTGGCGAGTTTTTCGCCACGGCTGACCGTCGCTTGCGGCGGCAGATGCTGATAGATCGGCGCGTTCGGCAGGCTCGGGCGATCGGCCCAGACTTCATTCAACAGGTCGATGTCGGTGCGCAGACGCGCGCCACGGGCTTCGAGCTTGCTGCTGAGGGTCCGCGCCGAAGCGACGGCCATCACCGCACCGTCGACCGCCACCACACCACCTTCCGGCGTCTGCTCGGCCAGCCAGTCCAGCGGGCTCGGCTGCCCCGGTTGCAGCTTGACCAGTTCGATGCCGCTGCCCTTGAGTTCCTTGGTCGCCTGTTCCCAGTAACGACTGTCGGCCCAGACTCCGGCGAAATCAGCGGTGACGATCAAAGTACCGACCGAGCCATGAAAGCCCGACAGCCATTGCCGCCCTTGCCAGTAGCCCGGCAGGTATTCCGAGAGGTGCGGGTCGGCCGATGGCACCAGCAACGCATGGATGCCTTCGCGGCGCATCAGTTCACGGGTGTGCGCCAGGCGCTGGGGAACCGTTCCTTCGGTCAAAGTCTGGGTACTCATCATGTCTCCTGCCAATCACTTCATCGTTATTGTTCGTAGCCGTGGAAATCGGCTGGTTAAAGCCCTGTCGCCCAGAATGCCGGGGCACTGGCGCAGGCGCCTTTGATCAGTGCTGCCGCCTGGTCGATATCGTCGGCGGTGCTGAAACGGCCAAGGCTCAGGCGAATGGTGCGACCGGCCAGCCGGGCGTCATGCCCCAGCGCCAGCAACACGTGAGATGGCGTGTTGCTCGCCGAGTTACAGGCCGAGGTCGCGGAAAACGCGATCGAATGGCTCAAGGCCGCACTGTTGAACTCACCTTCGCTGAAGGTCAGGCTCAAAGTGTGCGGGATGCGCTGGCTGACGCTGCCATTAAGGCGCACGCCCGGCAGGCTCAGCAACTGTTCAAGCAGGCGCTCGCGCAAGGCCACGATGGACTTCTTCTCGGCATCGAATTCGGCGGCGGCCAAAGCGAATGCTGCGCCCATGCCAGCGATCTGATGGGTCGCCAGAGTCCCGGAGCGCAGCCCGCCTTCGTGACCGCCTCCGTGAATCTGCGCCTGCAAACGCTGCTCTGCACGCGGGCCGACATACAACGCGCCAATGCCCTTGGGGCCGTAGAGTTTGTGCGCCGAAAACGACATCAAGTCCACCGGCCACTGCTGCAGATCGATCGCCACTTTGCCGGCGCCCTGCGCCGCATCGACATGGAACAGCGCGCCACGGCTACGCACGACTTCACCGATGGCCGGGATGTCGTTAAGCGTGCCGAGTTCGTTGTTGACCAGCATCAGCGACACCAGAAACGTGTCGTCGCGCATTGCTTCGCTGACGGCCTGCGGGGTGATCAGACCCTCGGCATCCGGCACCAGATAGGTCACCGCAACGCCGGCGTCCTGCAGTTGCCGGGCGGTATCGAGGATGGCTTTGTGTTCGATCTGACTGGTGATGATGTGGCCGCCGGCAACACCGCGCGCCTGGGCCACGCCTTTAAGAGCAAGGTTGTTGGATTCGGTGGCGCCGGAGGTCCAGACAATCTGCCGGGCCTCGGCCCCGACCAGTTCGGCGACTTGCCGACGGGCATGCTCAACCGTTTGCCGGGCCTGCTGGCCGAAGGCGTGGGAGCTGGAGGCCGGATTGCCGAAGTTAGCGTGAAACCCCAGACAATCGATCATCACCTGGATGACCCGCTCGTCCACCGGGGTGGTGGCGGCGTAATCGAAATACAACGGACGTTTATTCATAAAAGACTCGCAGAGCGTGTTCCGGGATCAGGAGGCTCGTGTCTGCAAACGGCACAGCGCAGCCTTGTGAGCTGCGCGTCGGTTCGAGAGCGTCATCAATACCTGATCGGATGCCGTTAAAGAAGAACAACTTCATTTAAAAGTGCGTAGGAACGCTCCTGAAGCCGAGCTTAACAGGCATCGGGCCGGCGGTTGAAGCAATGCGTCAGTGAAAGCTTTCGAGAAGTAACGGGTACAGGGAAATCACCAGCAGCGCGGCCATGCCCCAGTTGAATACGCGCAACCAGCGCGGGTCCTTCAACACGTTACGCAACAGCGTGCCGCACGCCGCCCAGACGCCGACGCTGGGCAGGTTGATGATGGCGAACACCGCCGCGATCACCACGACGTTGGTGAAGTAACCCTGCATCGGCGTGTAGGTGCTGATTGCGCCGATGGCCATGATCCAGGCTTTGGGATTGACCCACTGAAACGCGGCAGCGCCCAGATAGCTGATCGGCTTGGCCTCGCCTTCCACGCCCTCGCCCACCGGGCCCGAATGAGCAATTTTCCACGCCAGATACAGCAGATACGCGGCGCCGACATAACGCAGCACCGTATAGAGAAGCGGATAAGTCTGGAACACCGCGCCGAGGCCAAAGCCCACTGCGACCACCAATACGAAGAAACCGCAGGTGATGCCGAGCATGTGAGGAATGGTGCGGTTGAAACCGAAATTCACCCCTGACGCCAGCAACATGGTGTTGTTCGGCCCCGGTGTAATCGAGGTGACAAGGGCAAACAGGGCAAAGCCCAACAGCAGATCAAGCGAGAGGGTCATGGGAGCAATCCGTGGGGGTCATTCAGGTGTTGACCCTATCGCACGCCAGCCCGCAAACCCACGGACAGTTGGGTAAAACTTCGAGCAGTACAGTTTGCTATCAGCTTGGACGACCGTGCAGCTGTATGGCTCGTCCGGCACTCATTTCAGCTTTCTTGTCGAATTGCGGTTGGCCCAGCAGCGCGGCTTTCTTCGCATGGTATTCGTCGAAGGACAAGCCGCCGCGGTTCAGCGCTTCCATCGCCAGCTCGCGGGTTTCTTCGGCGGTGTAGGGCCTTTGTTCGGGGGAAACGTGGGTGGCGCATCCGGCAAGTACGGAGACAGCGAGCAGCAGCGAAACAGTCAGTAAATGATTCATGGGGAGCGTCCTGGCGAGCGGTGTGAGTCGATGGACAAAGGCTACGCCCGCGCCCGCCCGGGCAAAAATCAACACGCTCAATAGTGGCTATCAGGATTTCAGCTTTAACCCCCTCATATCTCTTAAAGGTCTATAAATATCGATTAACGTTCTTTTACGGAATAACAGACAGCCGTTATAAATCCCTTCACACGGCGAACAACTGTTGCTCCAGCAACTGTTGCCCAGGCAACAGCAGATCAGCAAACCCGCCTGAAATCTGCACAACCGACTTGCCCCAGAACGCTCAACCCCCGGTAAACCGGGCCTCTCAGGAATTGGTACAGCGCTTGCTCAAGCCTTGGCACTGACTCACTGCTCGCTGAGCAACTGTTGCTAAAAAGGAACTCATCATGTCGCGTCCCCTGAAAGTCGTCGCCCTGTCCGGCGGCACCTGGCGTCCGTCCCGCACGTTGGTGCTGACCCAAGCCCTGCTGGCCGAACTGGCCGGGCACCTGTCGATCGACAGTCACCTGATCGAACTCGGTGACATCGCCCGCCCACTGGGTGCTGCGCTGTCGCGCCAGGAACTGAGCCCTGAGGTCGAAGCCGAACTGCAAGCCATCGAACAGGCCGATCTGCTGATCGTTGCGGCGCCGGTGTATCGCGGTTCCTACCCGGGCCTGCTCAAGCATCTGTTCGACCTGATCGACCTCAATGCGCTGATCGACACCCCGGTGCTGCTGGCGGCCACTGGCGGCAGCGAGCGGCATGCGCTGGTGCTCGATCACCAAATGCGTCCGCTGTTCAGTTTCTTCCAGGCCGTAACCCTGCCGATCGGGGTGTACGCCACCGAGGCCGATTTCGCCGACTACCAGATCACCAGCGAGCCGCTGAAAGCGCGCATCCGCCTGGCCGCCGAACGCGCCGCGCCGCTGTTCGGCACGCAAATCAAACCGTTGCTGAAAATCGCTTAAGGAGCTGTGCATGGATGTTTTCTGGTTCCTGCCAACCCATGGCGACGGCCATTACCTGGGCACCACGCAAGGCGCGCGCCCGGTGACCCTCAACTATCTGAAACAAGTGGCGCAGGCTGCCGACAGCCTCGGCTATCACGGCGTATTGATTCCCACCGGGCGCTCCTGCGAAGACTCGTGGGTGATCGCCTCGGCGCTGGTGCCATTGACCGAGCGCCTGCGTTATCTAGTGGCGATCCGCCCGGGGATCATCTCGCCAACCGTGTCGGCACGCATGGCGGCAACCCTCGATCGACTGTCCAACGGCCGCCTGCTGATCAACGTGGTGACCGGCGGCGACCCCGACGAAAACCGTGGCGACGGCAGCTTCCTCAGCCACAGCGAACGCTACGAAGTCACCGACGAATTCCTCAAGATCTGGCGCCGGGTGCTGCAAGGCGAATCGGTGGATTTCGAGGGCAAACACCTGAAAGTGCAGAACGCCAAAGCCTTGTATCCGCCGGTGCAGAAACCGTATCCGCCGTTGTATTTCGGCGGTTCGTCCGACGCAGCCCATGATCTGGCCGCCGAACAAGTCGACGTGTACCTGACCTGGGGCGAACCACCCGCCGCCGTCGCCGAAAAACTCGCCGATGTGCGTGAACGCGCCGCTCGTCATGGACGCAAGGTGAAATTCGGCATCCGCCTGCACGTGATCGTCCGCGAAACCGCCGAAGACGCATGGAAAGCCGCAGACAGACTGATCGAACACATCAGCGACGAGACCATCGAGGCGGCGCAGAAATCCTTCTCGCGCTTCGACTCCGAAGGCCAGCGGCGCATGGCGGCGTTGCACGACGGGCGTCGCGACAACCTCGAAATCGCTCCCAACCTGTGGGCCGGTGTCGGCCTGGTCCGTGGCGGCGCCGGGACTGCGCTGGTGGGCGATCCGCAGCAAGTGGCGGCGCGGATCAAGGAATACGCGGACCTGGGCATCGAGAGCTTCATCTTTTCTGGCTATCCGCACCTGGAAGAGGCCTATCGCTTTGCCGAACTGGTGTTCCCGCTGCTGCCGGAACCGTACGCGAGCCTTGCCGGACGCGGCGTGACCAACCTCACCGGGCCGTTTGGCGAAATGATCGCCAACGATGTGTTGCCCGCCCAAGCCAAGGCCTGAAAACGCCCACTGTAGGAGTGAGCCTGCTCGCGAAAGCGGTGTGTCTGCGCCGGTGATGTCGACTGTGCTGACCTCATCGCGAGCAGGCTCACTCCTACAGATAATCGCGTCGATTTGATGAGGAACACCGCGTGACCGCCAAACCACAAAGCACCCTGCTCTCCCCGCTGCTGACTGCCCGCCAACTGGCCGCCGAATTCGCCCTCACCGCCGTCGAACGCGACGAGCGTGGCGGTACGCCGAAGGCCGAGCGCGATGCCCTGCGCGACAGCGGCCTGCTGGCCCTGAGCATTCCCACGCGCTACGGCGGCCTCGGCGCGCGCTGGAGCGAAACCCTGCAGGTCGTGCGCGAGTTCGCCAAGGTCGACAGTTCCATCGCCCATGTCTTCGGCTTTCATCACCTGATGCTCGCCACCGTGCGCCTGTTCTCGCGCCCGGAACAATGGCAGCCGTGGTTCGAACAGACCGCGCGGCAGAACTGGTTCTGGGGCAACGCCCTCAACCCGCTCGACACCCGCACCGTGGTCAAGGACTGCGGTGGCTGGCGCGAGTTTTCCGGGAAGAAAAGCTTCTGTTCCGGCGCCAGCGATTCGCAGATGTTGATCGCCTCGGCGGTGGACGAAAGTGCCGGCGGCAAATTGCTGATCGCGGCGATCCCCAGCGGTCGCAGCGGCATCACCCTGCACGATGACTGGAACAACATCGGCCAGCGCCAGACCGACAGCGGCAGCGCCACGTTCGAACGGGTACGGGTCGAAGAATCCGAGCTGCTGCTCGACCCCGGCCCGTTGAGCACACCGTTCGCCTGCCTGCGTCCGCTGATCGCGCAACTGACCTTCACCCACCTGTTTCTCGGCATCGCCGAAGGCGCCTTCGCAGAAGCCCGGCAATACACCCTGAGCGAGACCCGCCTGTGGCACAAATCCGCAGCCCGCAACGTGCGTGAAGACCCATACGTGCTCGCCCATTACGGCGAGTTCTGGGTGGCGCTGGAAGGCATTCGCCTGCTGGTCGAACGGGCCGCCGCACTGCTCGATGACGCTTGGGCCAAAGGCCCGAACCTGAGTGCCGAGGAACGCGGGCAGCTGGCCACGGCGATTGCCACGGCCAAGGTCGCCGCCAGTCGTCAGGGGCTGGAGATTTGCAGCCGATTGTTCGAAGTCACCGGCGCGCGTTCGACCCACGCCTCGCTGCGCCTGGATCGCCACTGGCGCAACCTGCGCACGCAGACCCTGCACGACCCGCTCGATTACAAACTCCATGAGCTGGGCGACTGGGCGCTGAACCAGGCGCTGCCGGTGCCGACGTTCTATTCCTGATCTTTCCTGTATTGGAGCGAGCCATGCAACTGCTGACCCTTCCGCCCTCACCCGCCCTGGCGACGTCGATCCGCGCCACCGCGCAGGTCTTCGAAGACCCGAAATCCCAGGCCCTGCTCGCGCACCTGCAACAGGTCGCGCCGAGTGAAGCCAGCGTGCTGATCATCGGTGAGACCGGCACCGGCAAGGAGCTGGTGGCGCGGCATATCCATAACCTGAGCAACCGTCGTCATCGGCCGTTTGTCGCGGTCAACTGCGGGGCCTTCTCGGAGTCGCTGGTGGAAGCCGAACTGTTCGGCCATGAAAAAGGCGCCTTCACCGGCGCCCTCAGTGCCAAGGCCGGCTGGTTCGAAGAGGCGGACGGCGGCACCTTGTTCCTCGACGAAATCGGCGATTTGCCGATGGCGATTCAGGTCAAGCTGCTGCGGGTATTGCAGGAGCGCGAAGTGGTGCGCCTCGGCTCGCGCAAGAGCATTCCGATCGATGTGCGGGTGCTGGCCGCGACCAACGTGCAACTGGAGAAAGCGATCAATGCCGGCAACTTCCGCGAAGACCTGTTCTATCGCCTGAACGTGGTCAATCTGGAACTCAGCCCGTTGCGCGAGCGGCCCGGCGACATCCTGCCGCTGACCCGGCATTTCATCGAAGCCTACAGTCAGCGTCTGGGCTACGGGCGGGTCAGCATCAGCCCCGGCGCCGAGCACAAACTGCGCAGCTACAGTTGGCCGGGCAACATCCGCGAACTGGAAAACGTCATCCATCACACCCTGCTGATCTGCCGCAACGGCGTGATCGAACGCGATGATTTGCGCCTGTCGAACCTGCGCATCGAGCGCCCGGACGATCAGCAGTCGAGCGCCGACGATTCACCGGAAGCGTTGCTTGAGCGAGCGTTTCAAAAACTCTTCGAACAACAGGCCGGTGCTCTCCACGAAAAGGTCGAAGATGCCCTGCTGCGTGCCGCCTATCGCTTCTGCCATTACAACCAGGTGCACACCGCCGCCCTGCTCGGGCTGAGCCGCAACGTCACCCGCACGCGACTGATCAAGATCGGCGAACTGGCGGTGAACAAGCGGCGTCTCAGCGAGAACCTGCAAGGCGAACGCCTGATTCAGTTGTCGATCTAGCCCACCAGATGGCAGTGCAGCGCATCGTCATGACTGCGGGCGATGCTGCTCAACACCTGGAATGAATTGAAGATCACGGTTTTCGCCTGATGGGCGCGGATCAGTTGCCAGAAATCCTGCTCACCGCTTTCAAAACGGCTGAACGCCGCTTCCCCCGCCTCGCGGCTCTGCCATTGCAACAGGCTCAGCACCCGCCGACCGTCGTCGCTGACCTGGACGCTGGCGCTGACAAAACCTGCATAGCGCTGCGCCAGATGCTCGGTCTGCTGCGCCAGCGCCGTCACCAGCGCCGGTTGCTGACGCGGTTCGATCTCGAATTCGATCAATTGGGTAAAGCTGCGATTTTTCGCTGACGTTTGCATGAGAAGTCCCCATTCACCGTAAGACGCGTCTTGCGACTCGAAGGCCTGCAGGGTAAAACCTCTAGTTAAGTCAAGGTCAAGAGTGATTTTGCCAATGATCAGCAAAGAAACCCTGCATAAGCAGCTCACCGTCGGCGAAGTCGCCGCGCGCAGCGGTGTCGCGGTCACCGCCCTGCACTTTTACGAAACCAAAGGCCTGATCAAGAGCCAGCGCAATGCCGGCAATCAGCGCCGCTACCCACGGGAAGTGTTGCGTCGGGTGGCGCTGATCAAGGTCGCGCAGCGGCTGGGCATTCCGCTGGCGGAAATCGGTGAGGCGTTGAAGAGACTTCCGGATGACCGCGCACCGACCGCAGCGGACTGGAAAGTCCTGTCCGAGCAGTGGCGCCGCGAGCTGGATGAGCGGATCAACCAGTTGACCCTGCTGCGCGACCGGCTTACCGGTTGCATCGGCTGTGGCTGTCTGTCGATGGAGGCCTGTCCGCTGCGCAATCAGGGGGATGTGCTCGGTGAACAAGGGCCGGGCGCGCATTTCCTCGGTTGACTGCTCGTCGGGCAAAAATCCTGGCCGCGCAGACAGTTCTATATTGAACCTTCCACAAATCCGGTGGAGCCGTACACCTCACAAAACAAAGAACAGGGAGAACGTCATGAGCGTCAAACCCATTCCCGAGGGGTATCACAGCATTACCCCGTACCTCGGCATCCTCAAGGCCGCCGAAGCCATCGAGTTCTATAAAAAAGCCTTCGGCGCCACGGTGGTCATGCGCCTCGACATGCCCGACGGCCGCATCGGCCACGCTGAACTGCGGATTGGCGACAGCGCGATCATGCTCGGCACACCGTGCGATCAAGGGCCGTTGAGCGGTCCGGAAAAGGCCGTGTCGGTCGGTTTGCACCTGTATGTCACCGATGTCGATAAATCCTTCCAGCGAGCGCTCGAAGCCGGGGCGACGTCGGTCTCCGAGGTCAAGGATCAGTTTTATGGTGACCGCAGCGGCACGTTCAAGGATCCGTATGGGCACCTGTGGTTTCTGGCTTCGCGCAAGGAGGATCTGACCGAGGAGCAGATCAAGCAACGGGCGATGGAGATGTTTGAACAGGGTTGAGATCTTCAGTTTTGGGCTGGCCCTATCGCGAGCAGGCTCACTCCTACAATTGGCGCGCGTTTCAAGTGTAGGAGTGAGCCTGCTCGCGATGAGGCCAGTGCGGATACATCACACTTCATGAACCGCCACACCACGCTTCACCCCTTGCCCCGAATGCCAGACACTTTCAGGATGCATCCACCCCGCACCTGAACAAGGATCAACCCGATGTTTGCCGGATTCGTCAAAGACCAGCGCCACGTCAACGGCGTCGACATCGCCTACCGCCTCGGCGGCAGCGGTCCGGGCCTGTTGCTGTTGCACGGGCACCCGCAGACCCACGTGATCTGGCACAAGATTGCCGAACAACTGGCCGAGCATTTCACCGTGGTCGCCGCCGACCTGCGCGGTTATGGCGACAGCAGCCGGCCGCCCGCCGATGAACAACACCGCCATTATTCGAAGCGGGAAATGGCCAGGGACAACCTCGAGTTGATGCAGGCGCTGGGCTTCGCGCAGTTCGCGGTACTGGCCCACGACCGAGGCGCGCGGGTCGCCCATCGTCTGGCCCTCGACCATCCTGCTGCGGTGCAGCGAATGATGCTGCTCGACATCGCCCCGACCCTGTCGATGTACGCGCAGACCAACGAAGCGTTCGCTCGCGCCTATTGGCACTGGTTCTTCCTGATTCGCCCGGCACCGTTGCCGGAAACCCTGATCGAAGCTGATCCCGAAACCTATCTGCGCAGCGTCATGGGCAGCCGCAGCGCCGGGCTCAAGCCGTTCACCGAGGAAGCGTTCAGCGAATACCTGCGCTGCCTCAAGCGTCCCGGCAGCGCCCGGGGCATTTGCGAGGATTACCGCGCCAGCGCCGCCATCGACCTGGAACACGACCGCGCCGACATTGCCGCCGGCCATCAACTGAATCTGCCACTGCGCATCCTGTGGGGCGCCGACGGCACGGTCGGACGCTGCTTCGATCCGCTCAAGGAATGGCAGCAAGTAGCAACCCACGTCAGCGGCAAGGCGTTGCCGGCCGGGCATTACCTGGCCGAGGAAGTGCCTGAACAGTTGCTCGCCGAAGCCCTGGAGTTCCTGCGCTGAATCGAGCCCTGCCTGCCGATGCTATGCTGGCGGCTTGTGCCGTCAGTGCTCGTGCCAACATGTCCCAGAACCAAGATCCTGTGCCCCTGCCCGAAGACCTGCGCGTGCTGCTGACGGTGATCCGCAAGAACGGTTTCGCGGCCGCCGCCGATGAGCTGGGCCTGTCCCCGGCCTACGTCAGCAAACGCATCCAGATCCTCGAATCGACCCTCGGTACCCGCCTGCTACACCGCACCAGTCGTCGCGTGTCGCTGACCGAGGATGGCGAGCGGGTGCAGCGCTGGGCCTTGCGCATCCTCGATGATTTCCAGCAACTGCGCGACGACCTCGCCGACGCCCACGACAGCCCGCGCGGGCGCTTGCACATCTGCAGCAGTTTCGGCTTCGGCCGCAACCATGTGGCGCCCGCCGTTTCGCAACTGGCCGAACTTCATCCGCAACTGCAGATTCGCCTCGACCTGTTCGACCGCGCGGTGGACATCGTCAACGAGGGCTTCGATCTGGAAATCCGGGTTGGCGACGACCTGCCCGGCCAGCACATCGGCCGGCAACTGGTGAGCAACCGTCGGGTGCTGTGCGCCGCGCCCGAGTACCTGCAACGCCACGGCACGCCGCAGACACTGGACGACTTGCAACAGCATGATTGCCTGGTGATCAAGGAGCGCGACAACGCCTTCGGCATCTGGCACCTGGACCGCGACGGCACGCCGCAAAGCGTGCGGGTCAGCGGACCGTTGTCGTCCAACAACGGCGAGATCGTCCTGCAATGGGCGCTCGACGGCCGCGGCGTGTTGCTGCGCTCATTGTGGGATGTGAAGCCGTTGCTGGAACAGGGTCGATTGGTGCCGGTGCTGGCCGATTACAGCCAGAGCGCCAATGTCTGGGCGGTGTACCCGACGCGGCTGGCCAACTCCGGGAAGTTGCGCGCGTGTGTGGAGTTTTTGCAGGAGCATTTCAAAGACTTGTCGCTGTAGCGGGTCCAACA
Source organism: Pseudomonas sp. 86_A (assembly GCF_017491705.1). NCBI lineage: Bacteria > Pseudomonadati > Pseudomonadota > Gammaproteobacteria > Pseudomonadales > Pseudomonadaceae > Pseudomonas > Pseudomonas sp. 86_A. The sequence continues at coordinate 16,092 of NZ_JAFGYS010000007.1, forward strand.
CCAAACCCTTGTAGGCCTTCGCCTGCTCGCGATGGCGTCGTGTCAGCCGACATCATCATCGGCTGAATGACAGCTATCGCGAGCAGGCTCACTCCTACAGAGGGTTAGTGGGGGGTTCAGGTCAGCCATGGGTTGGCAGCCAGGTGTTCACCCTCGAACGCCTTGATCTGCTCGCGCCGCTGCAGAGTGCTGCCAATTGCATCCAGCCCCAGCAGCAGCGCGGTCTTGCGCAAGTCATCAATCTGAAAACCCATCACCTCACCGTTCGCCAGACGGATCTGTTGCGCCTCAAGATCGACACTGATCTGCGCCGTGTCCGGCTGACTCACCAGCCTACCGATGCGCTGAACCTGCGCCTCATCCAGGGTGATCAACAACACCCCGTTGCGCTGGCAGTTGTCATAAAAGATCCCGGCAAAACGGCTGCCGATCAGCGCACGAATGCCCATTTGCTGCAGCCCCCAGACCGCGTGTTCACGGCTGGAGCCGCAACCGAAATTCGCCCCGACCACCAGAAAACGCGCACCCTGCCAGGCTGGCTGGTTCAGCACGAACTGCGGGTTGGGCGTGCCGTCGGCAAGAAAACGCAGGTCGAAAAACACCCCGCGATCCAGCCCCTGGCGGTCGATGCCTTTGAGGAATTGCTTGGGCATGATCACATCGGTGTCGACGTTGGCCGCGAGCAGCGGCGCGGCCCGACCGCTGACCTGAGTGAAGGGTTGCTGGCTCATGGGCGTTCTCCAAAGTGGCGAATGTCGGTCAGGTGACCGCTGATTGCAGCGGCGGCGACCATCGCCGGGCTCATCAGGTGGGTGCGCGCGCCGGCACCTTGCCGGCCTTCGAAATTGCGGTTGGTGCTGGAGGCGCAGCGGTCGCCGGGCGCAAGCACGTCATCGTTCATCGCCAGGCACATCGAGCAGCCGGACTGACGCCATTCAAACCCGGCATCGATGAAGATCTGCGCCAGGCCTTCGACCTCGGCCTGGGCCCGGACCTCGCTGGAACCGGGCACGATCATCGCCCGGACATGCCCGGCCACTCGCCGCCCGCGCACGACAGCGGCGGCATCGCGCAAGTCTTCGATCCGCGCGTTGGTGCAGGAGCCGATGAACGCATGACTGATGACGATATCGCACAGCGCCATGCCCGGTTCCAGGCCCATGTAGTGGAGCGCGCGGCGCATGCCCTGACGCAGGATCGGATCGTCGAGGCGTTGCGGGTCCGGCACCCGCGCGCCGATCGCCGCCGCCTGATCGGGGCTGGTGCCCCAGGTGACCATGGGCTCCAGCAGGCTGGCGTCGAGGTGCACTTCGCGGTCGAACACCGCGCCGGGATCGCTGCGCAGTGCACGCCACTTCTGCACCCCGCGTTCCCAGAGCTCACCCTGCGGCACCCGAGGCTTGCCCTTGAGATAAGCGAAGACTTTTTCGTCCGGTGCCATGAACGCACCCCGCGCACCGGCCTCGACCGCCATGTTGCAAATGGTCATGCGGGCTTCGACGCTAAGCGCATCGATGGTCGAACCGGCGAATTCGATGGCGTAACCGCTGGCACCGGAGGCACCGATCCGGCCGATCAGCCCCATGATCACGTCTTTGGACGTCAGGCCCGGGGCCAGTTCGCCATCGACTGTCACGCGCAGGCTTTTCAGGCGCTTGTAGACCAGGGTTTGCGAGGCCAGCAGGTGTTCGATCTCCGATGTACCGATACCGAACCCGAACGCCCCCAGCGCGCCGTAGGTGGTGGTGTGACTGTCGCCGGCGGCGATGACCATGCCCGGCAGAATGAAGCCTTGCTCCGGGGCGATCACATGTTCGATGCCCTGGCGCTTGTCGAGGATGTCCAGCAGTTCGATGCCGAAGTCCCGGCAGTTTTCCGCCAGATACGCCACCTGCCGCGCCCCACCCGCATCAGGCATCGCCGCCACCCGCAGCGGCGTGGTCGGGTTGACGTGATCGACCACCGCCAGCGCCGTGCCCGGCCGCCAGACCTCGCGCCCGGCGGCGCGCAAACCGCTGAAGGCCTGGGGGCTGGTGTATTCGTTGATCACTTGGCGATCGATATACAGCAGCACATGGCCCTGATCGTCGAGGCGGCACACGGTGTGCGAATCGATGTGTTTGTCATAGAGGGTTCTGGGGCTCATCAAGGCGCTCGCTCAGGGGAATCCGGTGATTTCCATCATAGGGAGCGGGTGGCGGCCATCAATTGGCAGGCAGTGAGGGCGGCGTTCATGAATCGTGTTTGATCCCCTGACCACCGAACGCCCCCTGTAGGAGTGAGCCTGCTCGCGATAGCGTCGTATCAATCGACGTCTTCATTAACTGAATCACCGCTATCGCGAGCAGGCTCACTCCTACAGGGGATGGGTGGCGATCGAGGGAGTTGCGAAACATTTACTTTCATATAAGCCATCGGGATTTGTCCCGCTCATCCGTCCTATAGAGATGCAGGCCGTTCGCACAGGCAACCGCCACGATCGCGCCTTTCAGGCACACCCGCGCTGCGAAGCCCGTAGCCGCGTGCCCTTCATCGCAATCAAGACGCGCAATCATGTCGAAGAAATCCCGTTCCAAACTGTGGTTCCTTGTGCATAGCTGGCTCGCGCTGCCGATCTGGTTTTTTGTCCTGATCGTCTGCGTCACCGGCACGCTGGCGGTGGTCAGTCAGGAAATCGTCTGGCTGGCCAACCCGCAGATGCGCGCCAGCCAGCCGTCGGACGACGCGCCGCTGCTCAGTTACGACCAGGTGCTGGCCGCGATCAAACAAGCCGAACCGCAGACGCTGGTCGAAAGCATCAGCCGCCCCGACGAGTCACACTTCGCGCTGGACGTCGAGGTCAGCTACCCCGATGGTCGCTCGCAAACGGTCTACGTCAACCCTTACACAGGCGTCATTCAAGGCCCGGCACCGGATTTCGATTTCAAGGCATTCACCCGCGCCCTGCATGGCTGGTGGCTGGTGCCGTTCACCAACGGCTACAGCTGGGGCTGGTACCTGGTGTCGTTTCTTGGCCTGCCGATGCTCGCCTCGCTGGTCACCGGACTGGTGGTCTACAAGCGTTTCTGGAAAGGCTTCTTCAACCCCACCCTGCGTTTTCGCCACGGCGCGCGTATTTTCTGGGGCGACTTCCATCGCCTGAGCGGCATCTGGTCGATCTGGTTCATTGCGGTGATTTCCATCACCGCCACGTGGTTTCTGATCCAGGCCTTTCTGTTCGATAACCAGGTGTCCATCACCACCGAGCCGATCATTCCGGCGATGGCTCGCGAAGACGTGCCGATGTCGGCCAATGCCGGCCCGCCGCCACGCATCAGTCTGGATCGGGCAGTGCAGATCGCCGAGGAAAAAATCCCGGGACTGGAAGTCAGCTTCATCAGCATGCCAGGCAATGCCTACAGCCACCTGAGTGTCGGCGGGCGCGGCTGGTATCCGCTGATGTTCCAGACCGCCACGCTCAACCCGTACAACGGCGACATGGCCGCCTCGCGGCTGATCTCCGACCGCTCCTCGCTGGAGTTCGTCACCGAATCGATGCGCCCGTTGCACACCGGTGATTTCGGCGGGCTGTGGATCAAACTGATCTGGTTTTTCTTCGGCCTGTTGCTGAGCATGATGGTGCTCAGCGGCCTGTTGATCTGGACCAAGCGCACCGCACTGGCCACCGCCAATGCGCTCAAGCGCGAGCACAAGAAGGCCCGCAGCGCCAGCGTCAGCCGTGAACCGGCGGAGGTCAGCCTGTGAGCCAGTCCAAGCGCATTTCCCAGCCGTCAGCGCTGCGCCGTTTCTGGCATAAATGGCGCTTTCACCTGAACGTCTTGCTGCTGCTGATTCCGTTGGGCTTCATGCCTAAATATTTCGCCGATGCAGCGTTGTTTCGCGGTGACGTCGGCTTGGGCGAGCACGAGATCGGCGACATCCAGGTCGGTCCCTGGAGCCTGCGCCTCGCCGAACTGCGTAACGAAGCGCCGCATCCCGATGGCCCCGCCGGTTACATGAAAGATTTCAACGCCGCCCTGTGCGACGCCTGCGTCGGGCAGGTCAAGGCCACCTACCTGCGCATCGGCAAACCGCGCAGCCTGCGCGCCGCCGGGGTGATCTTCTTCGGCACCCCGTATCGCATGGGCGCGCAATTGCCGGTTGCGGAAAAGACCCAGGCCGACGCCGAACTGTGGATCACCATGGAAGGCTGGGACGGCAGCATGCACCAGGCCTCTATTCCCCTGAGCCAGGCATCTCCCGCCACGATCGCCTGGCTGAACAAACAAGGAGCCAAACCATGAACCGCGTTCAACGCCCTTCCCGTCTGCGGTGGCGCGCCGCATTGCTGATGCTGTGCAGCGGTTTCAGCGCCGGCGCCCTGGCCCACAACCCGATGTGCCAATGCAAAGCCGTCGATGCCGAGCAGATCAAATGCACCGGCGGTTTTTCCGATGGCAGCGGCGCGCCGGGGGTGACCCTGGACGTGATCGGTTACGACGAAACCATTCTGCTGCCGGGCAAGCTCGGCGCCGACTCGAGCCTGACCTTCAAGAAACCGGCGGCCGAGTTTTATGTGCTGTTCGACGCCGGCCCCGGCCACGTCGTGGAAATCGACCAAGCGGACATCGAGGCCCCATGAGCACACCCACCACCCAAGTCGTACGCCCGGCCGGCGCCGGGCATGAAACCCTTAACGTCCTGCTGTTGTGTCTGCTGATTCTCGCGGTCGCTGCTGCGGTGGTGGCGTGGCGCGGGGTATCCCATGAACCGGAGCCGGTTTCCAGCCATCAGCTCGATGCGCGGCGCGACCTCAGCGCGGCCGAGCAAGGCATCTATGCCGACCTGCGGGTGACCCTCGACGAGATCCGCCTGCTGCGTGAAGAGCAGCAAAGCCTGCCAACCCCGCAAACCCTGGCCGAGGAAGGTTTCGCGCCATTCGCGCAGGACGCCAGTTCGGTCAGCCGTGGCAGCCATGCCTGGCAATTGCTGGCGGACAGCGCCTATTTCGGCCACAGCCAGGCGCCCGCCGTCGCCGGTTCGTTCGTGATGCTGTTGAGTGCCGACGCCAATGCCGAGCCGGACATCTGGCTCAACCGCGACGCCGATCTGCAGACGCCCGCCGAACTGAGCGACGCCGCACTCTCCGCCGCTGGCTGGAAGCAGATCGTCGCCCGATTCGATGCCGGCGTGACCCGCGAACATCGCCACTGAACCTTCGCCTTCACCCCAGAGAAGACCGCTTGCCCATGTCTATTTCATCGCCTCGCCGTCCCTTCCTGCGCTTGCTGCTGTTGAGTCTGTGTGCCTGCCTGCTGAGCCCGCTGGTCAGTGCCGACCCCGCCAAACGCCTGCGCATCGGCATCACCCTGCACCCGTATTACAGCTATGTGGCGAACATCGTCGGCGACAAGGCCGATGTGGTGCCGCTGATCCCCGCCGGTTTCAACCCGCACGCCTATGAGCCACGGGCCGAAGACATCAAACGCATCAGCGGGCTGGACGTGATCGTGCTCAATGGGGTCGGCCATGACGATTTCGCCGACCGCATGATCGCCGCCAGCGAAACGCCGAACATCAAGACCATCGAAGCCAACGAAAACGTGCCGCTGCTGGCCGCCACCGGTACCGCCGCGCGCGGCGCGGGCAAAGTGGTCAACCCGCACACCTTCCTGTCGATCAGCGCCTCGATTGCCCAGGTCAACAACATCGCCCGCGAACTGGGCAAGCTCGACCCGGACAACGCCAAGACCTACACGCAGAACGCCCGCGCCTACGGCAAACGCCTGCGGCAGATGCGCGCCGATGCCCTGGCCAAACTGACCCAGGCCCCCAACGCCGAACTGCGAGTGGCCACGGTGCACGCCGCCTACGACTATCTGCTGCGCGAATTCGGCCTGGAAGTCACCGCCGTGGTCGAGCCGGCCCACGGCATCGAACCGAGCCCGAGCCAGTTGAAAAAGACCATCGACCAACTGCGCGAACTCGACGTGAAGGTGATCTTCTCGGAGATGGACTTTCCATCGACCTACGTCGAAACCATCCAGCGCGAGTCCGGCGTGAAGCTGTACCCGCTGTCGCACATTTCCTACGGCGAATACACCGCCGACAAGTACGAAAAAGAAATGACCGGCAACCTCAACACCGTGGTGCGGGCGATTCAGGAGTCCGGGGCATGACGGTAAAAGAAACCCTCTCTGATACCCACCAATCCCCTGTGGAAGCGAGCCTGCTCGCGAAGGCGCCGGGTCAGCCAACATCTTCATCGAATGACACACCGCATTCGCGAGCAGGCTCGCTCCCACAAGGATTGGGACCGACTCTGGAGTTTGCGCAAGTCTCTCTGACGCTCGGGCGCACGACAATTCTCGACAAGGTCACCTTCCAGGTCCAACCCGGCCATGTACACGCCCTGGTCGGCCCCAACGGTGGCGGCAAGAGTTCGCTGATCAAGACGTTGCTCGGGCAGATGCCCCATCAGGGTCAACTGAGCCTGCACTGGCCCGGCGCGCCCGGCACCATCGGTTATGTGCCGCAGGCGCTGGAGTTCGATCGCGGCCTGCCGATGACCGTCGACGATTTCATGGCCGCCATGTGCCAGCGCCGTCCGGCGTTTCTCGGCCTGAGCAAGCATTACGCCAAGGCCATTGGCGAGGCGCTGGAACGGGTCGGCATGCAGGACAAACGCAAACGACGCATGGGCGCGCTGTCCGGCGGTGAACGGCAACGCGTGCTGCTCGCCCAAGGGTTGATTCCACCTCCGCAATTGCTGGTGCTGGATGAGCCGATGTCGGCGCTCGATGAAGCCGGGATCCAGGTGTTCGAACGCCTGCTCGGCGACTGGCGCGCGGCCGGCATCACCGTGCTGTGGATCGAGCACGATCTGGAGGCGGTCAAGCGTCTGGCCGACCGGGTTACCGGCCTCAACCGTCGCGTGCTGTTCGACGCCACGCCGCAACAGGCGCTGACCCCGGAGCGTCTGCTGACGCTGTTTTCCACCCATCCACGGAGCGCGGTCTGATGAGTTACGAAGCCTTTCGTTTGATGGTTCAGGGCTGGGCCACCGCCGGTTATCTGCCGGAGGCGCTGGCCTATGGTTTTGTGGTCAATGCGCTGCTCGCCGGTCTGCTGATCGGCCCGGTGCTCGGTGGCCTCGGCACGCTGGTAGTGGTCAAGCGCTTCGCGTTTTTCTCCGAAGCCGTCGGCCACGCGGCGCTGACCGGCGTGGCCATCGGCATTCTGCTCGGCGAACCCTACACCGGTCCGTACGGCAGCCTGTTCGGCTACTGCCTGTTGTTCGGCATCCTGCTCAACTACCTGCGCAATCGCACCGGTCTGGCGCCGGATACGCTGATCGGCGTGTTCCTTTCAGTGTCGCTGGCGTTGGGGGCGAGCCTGCTGCTGATCCTGGCTGGCAAGATCAACGTGCACATTCTGGAGAACGTGCTGTTCGGTTCAGTGCTGACGGTCAACGGCAATGACCTGCTGGTGCTGGCGATCGTCGGTTCGCTGGTCATGGCCCTGGCGTTGCCGCTGTACAACCGGATCATGCTCGCCAGTTTCAACCCGCAACTGGCGGCGGTGCGCGGCGTCGCGGTAAAGGCCCTGGATTATCTGTTCGTGATTCTGGTGACGCTGATCACCGTCGCCGCAGTGAAGGTCATCGGCGCGATCCTGGTCGGTGCACTGCTGGTGATTCCGGCCGCCGCGGCGCGCTTGCTCAGCCAGTCGCTCAAGGGCTTCTTCTGGTGCTCGGTGCTGATTGCCACCGTCAGCACCTTGTGCGGGATTCTCGCGCCGATCGTCTTCGATCTGCCGATTCCGTCCGGCGCCGCGATCATTCTGGTCGCCGGCATTGCCTTCGCCCTCGCCGCCGTTGCGCGCGGGGTTGTTCCGAGTCTGAAAGGGAACCTTGGATAAATGGCTTTCTCACTGCGCAAATTGCCCCTGGCCCTCGCTCTGTGCGGCGTGGTCTGTACACCTTTGATGGCTGCCGAAAACGCCAAGCCGTTACGCGTGCTGGCCTCGTTGCCAATCACCTACGGGTTGGGCGAGGTGCTGCTCAACGGCACCGACGTCAGCCTCGAACGCGCGGCCCCGGCGAATCTGCCGGGCAGCCGCCAGACCGCGTATTTCACCGGTCGCGGCGCGCCGGCACTGGGCAAACTGGCGAGCGAGGCCGACGCGGTGATCGGCGTGCGCTCGCTGTGGGCCGATGATCCGCTGTACCCGATTGCCCGGCGCAGCAACATTCGTATTGTCGAGGTCGACGCGGCGCGCCCGGTCGATGGCGCCCTGCCCGGGATTGCCGTGCAACCGGGGCTGAAAGTCGATGGCTTGAACAGTCAGCCGTGGCTGGCGAGCAACAACATGGGGCGCATGGCCGACGTGATGGCAGCGGATCTGGTGCGCCTGGCACCGTCCGCCAAGCCGAAGATCGAGGCCAATCTGGCAGCGCTGAAACAGCGCTTGCTCAAGCTCAGCGCCGACAGCGAAGCGCGTCTGGCCGAGGCCGACAACCTCAGTGTCATGAGCCTGAGCGATCACTTCGGTTACCTGATCGGCAGCCTGAATCTGGAGCTGATCGGCCAGGATCCACGCCCGGATGCCGAATGGACGCCGCAAGACCTGAAGAAACTCACGGCGACACTCAAGGACAACGACGTGGCGCTGGTGCTGCATCATCGTCAGCCTTCAGATGCGGTGAAAGCGGCGATTGCCGAGTCGGGCAGTCATCTGCTGGTGCTGAGCACCGATGCGGCGGATCCGGTGGCGGAGCTGGAGGGGAATGTGGATTTGCTGCTCAAGGGGTTGAGCGGCGGGCCTTCGGCCTAAGATCAAAAGATCGCAGCCTTCGGCAGCTCCTACACGGGAATACACACACACCCTGTAGGAGCTGCCGAAGGCTGCGATCTTTTGCAGGCCATGAAAAAACCCGCTGACTGTCACCAGTCCAGCGGGTTTGTTTTTGCCTGTCGGCTTACTGAGCAGCCGCCTGCCCTTCCATCTTCTGGCGCAGGCTCAGCGGACGCATGTCGGTCCAGACTTCTTCGATGTAGGCCAGGCATTCCTTTTTCAAGCCGCTCTTGCCCACGGTGCGCCAGCCTTGTGGCACGGCCTTGTAGTCCGGCCAGATCGAGTATTGCTCTTCGTGGTTGACCACGACCTGAAAGAGGATGTCCTCGCGGTCGAATACTGACGTCATGCTGGTTCTCCATCACGGTAAGGGTGGGCTGCACACCGGGTGCAGCCGGGTATGTAGAAAGAACGTTGGGCGCGGCGAAAAATTTACTCGGCGGCCGTGGCGGCGGCCAAGGCCCGGCCGAAGATCTCCGCGACGCGGTCGATTTCCGCTGCGGTGATCACCAGCGGTGGCAGGAAACGCACCACCGCGCCATGCCGGCCGCCCAGCTCCAGAATCAATCCGCGCTTGAGGCATTCACGCTGCACCAGCGGCGCCAGGCGGGCGAAGGCCGGCGGGTGACCGAGGGCATCTGGCGCACCGTCAGGGTCGACCAGTTCAACGCCGAGCATCAGGCCCCGACCGCGAATATCGCCCAGTTGCGGGAAGTCGCGTTGCAGGATGCGCAGGTGCTCACTCAGACGCTCGCCCATGGCCGCAGCGTGTTCGCAGACCTTGTGCTCAAGCAGATAACGCATCACCGCAGAACCGGCCGCCATCGCCATCTGGTTGCCCCGGAACGTGCCGGCGTGAGCGCCCGGTTGCCAGGTGTCGAGCCAGTCGCGATAGACCACCACCGCCAACGGCAGACTGCCGCCAATGGCTTTGGACAACACCACCACGTCCGGGACGATGTCGGCGTGTTCGAAGGCAAACATCTTGCCGGTGCGGGCAAAACCGCTCTGGATCTCGTCGACGATCAGCGCCACGCCAGCCTTCTCGGTGATCCGGCGCAAGCCGCGCAGCCATTCGATATCGGCCGGAATCACCCCGCCCTCACCCTGCACCGCCTCGACAATCACCGCCGCCGGCAACTGCACCCCGGCTTCGGGATCGTTGAGCAGGTTTTCCAGGTAGCTCAGGTTGGCTTTGACCCCCGCCGCGCCGCCGAGGCCGAACGGGCAGCGGTAGTCATACGGGAACGGCATGAACTGCACACCGTTGCTGAGCAACGCACCCAGTGGCTTCTTCGGCCCCAGGCTGCCCATCAGGCTCAACGCACCCTGGCTCATGCCGTGATAGCCGCCGGAGAAGGACAGCACGGTGCTGCGCCCGGTGGCGGTGCGCACCAGTTTCAACGCCGCTTCCACCGCATCGGTGCCGGTCGGGCCGCAGAACTGAATCTTCGCTTCGGCCGCCAGCGCTGACGGAAGCAGGCCGAACAGATCCTGGACGAATCGATCCTTGACCGGCGTGGTCAGGTCGAGGGTGTGCAGCGGCAATTCATCGGCCAGCACTTGCTGGATCGCCTCGATCACCACCGGGTGGTTGTGGCCCAAGGCCAAGGTGCCGGCACCGGCCAGGCAATCGATGAAGGTGCGGCCTTCGACGTCTTCGACATACAGGCCCTTGGCGCGCTTGAGTGCCAGCGGAATGCGGCGCGGGTAGCTGCGGGCGTTGGATTCCTGCTGGCTCTGGCGGGCCAGCAGTGGAGATTCATTGAACTGGTACAACGTTTCGGCCGGCGCCGAAGTAACCCGGGCCGACGACTCTTCGATAAGGCTGGTGGCGACTGACATCTCTCGACCCCTCAATACGCTATGGATAGTGACCAAAACAGCACACCGCACAGGTGCGCGTTCCGGTCGCGGGGCGCACATGCAGGTTTTCCTGTTCTGGAAACGCTTAAGCGCGGCGAGGATTTAGACCCCTGATCGAGTTGTCAGCCGGGCACTGGCAATGGCTTGTGCAACGCCACGCAGTGCAAGCCCTGCTCGCTGGCGGGTGACGCCGCTTCGCAGTAACCCAGATGCCGATAAAAAGCCGCACCGGTGCGGGTGCTGGCGATGCTCACCTGCGGCACGCCGCGCATCCGCAGCCAGCCTTCCAGATCCGTCAGCAACGCCCGCCCGGCGCCACGGCGAAACCATTCCGGCTGCACATGACAAAAGCCGATGTTGCCGCGGGCCGTGGCCATGCCGACACCCACCGGTTTGTCCTGCAGCAAGGCGATGTTCAGGTAGCAATGCGGGTCGGCCAGCCGAGCGCTGATGACGTCGGCGGATTGCCGGGCGATCCAGCGGCTGACGAGTTGCGGGTCGTTGCGGTGTTCGAGCGCACACCCGACGCGGATCGAACGCTCGATGATACGGCTGATGATACCGGCGTCGGCCGGTGTCGCCGGGTAGATGCAGATCGGTGCTTGCATGCTGCGGTCCCTCAATCCATTGAGTCAGAGCAGCCCCGACCATAACGCTGCGACCGGCGGATCACCAATGCGCAGACGTTACATTTGATGTGCCCAAACCTCGCTCCTACAGAGGTTGTTGAGTTTTCAGACCGGTTGCAGCGGCATCGTCAGTTCCACCCGCAAGCCATCCGGACGACTGTCGAAATGCAGGGTGCAGGCACAGCGCTGGACGATGGCTTGCACAATCGCCAGGCCGAGGCCGCAGCCGGTGCTCTGGCCGTTGCGCCAGAAGCGCTGGGTCAGATGCTGCAGATCCTGCGCAGCAATCCCCGGACCATGGTCACGCACGACGAAACGTGCGCGCTGGCCGACCGTTTCCAGGCTCAACTCCACCGCGGCGTCCGCCGGGGTATGGCGCAGAGCGTTGTCGAGCAGATTGCGCAGCGCGGCAATCGACAGCACCGCCGGCATTTGCACCGGTGCGCTGGACAAGGTTGTCGGCAAGTGCAGTTTGATTCGCTGGCGCTCGCCGCCGGCCGCATCCTGCATCGCCAGTTTCGCCACCTGCTCGGCGCTGCACTGCACACCGTCGTCGAACGACAGGCTGCCCTCGACCCGCGCCAGCAACAGCAGTTGCTCCAGCGTGCGATGCATACGATCGGCGCCCTCTTCGGCCCGGGCCAGCGACTGATCGCGGGCGCTGCCTTCGGTCATGCGCGCCACTTGCAAGTGGGTCTTGATCGCCGTCAGCGGGCTGCGCAGTTCATGGGCGGCGTCACCGGTCAGCCGCCGCTCGCGCTCGATGGTCTTGCCGATGCGCTGGAACAATTGGTTCTGGGTATCGAGCAGCGGTTTCAGCTCGCTGGGAAACGACTGCAATTGCAGCGGCTCCAGCGAGTCGGCATTACGCCGCATCAGGGCTTCGCGCAGGCGATTGAGCGGCGCCAGACCCTGACCGATACCCAGCCACAACAGGCACAGACAACCGAGCAACGCCACGCCGACCGGCACCGAAGCCGCCAGCAGGATCGACATGTTCAGGGCTTCGCGCTCGATCTGGCGGTCAGCGGTGGTGATCCGCACGTCACCCCGCGCGAGGGTGAAACTGCGCCACGGCGCGCCATCGATCATCTGGTCGTGGAAGCCCATTTTCTCGGCTTCCAGGGTTTGCTCGGGGCTGCTGTGGCTGCGGGCCAGAATCTCCCCGCGTAACGAACTGACCTGACAGGCCATGCCGCCGGGAATGTTCAACTGTTCGGCACTGAAATGGGTGCCCTCGCCCTTGCTCGGCAGCGCCGGCAATTGCTCCAGCAGGCCGGCGACCATGCGCGCCGACGCCACCAGACGCTGGTCGAGGGAAAACATCATCTGATTGCGCAAGTCGCTGAGCATCCAGGCCGCGGCCAGGGCCCAGATCAGGGCGAACGCGGCGCCGAGGGTCAGACTCAGGCGCAGACGCAGACTCATCACTTCTGTTGCTCTCCACCATCGGCCGGTCCAAGGCGATAGCCCAGACCGCGCACGGTTTCGACGATGCCCTTGCCGAGTTTGCTGCGCAGGTGATGGATGTGCACGTTGAGGGCGTTGCTCTCCAACTCGTCATTAAAGCCGTAGACGCTGTCCTTCAATTGCTCGGTGGACAGCACCCGGCCACGGTTGTGCAACAGTGCCTGCAACAGCGATTGCTCGCGGCGCGACAAGTCCACCGGCTGCCCGGCCAGGGTGGTTTCACGGCTGCTCGGATCGTAGGTCAGTGCGCCGTGTTCGATCAGGTTGACGCTGCGTCCGGCGACCCGGCGCAGCAGGGTTTGCAGGCGGGCGAACAGCTCGCGCAGATCGAACGGTTTGAGCAGGTAATCGTCAGCCCCGGCCTGCAAGCCATCGACCCGGTCAGTCACCGAATCGCGCGCGGTCAGAATCAGCACCGGAATTTCCAGGCCCTGTTGCCGTAGTTGTTGCAGCAACTTGAGACCATCTTCGTCGGGCAGGCCGAGATCGAGCACCATCACGTCGAATTCGGCGACCTTGAGCATCGCCCGCGCCTTGGAAGCGGTATTGACGTGCTCCACGGTGAGCCCTTGGGCTGTGAGCCCGGCAACGATACCGCTGGCGATCAATTCATCGTCTTCGCAAACCAGTACGTGCATGGCGATTCCCTGAGAAAAAAGGTGAGTCAAACAGAGCAGGATTAAGCCGCAATTATGGCAGAGCCACAACGCAGGCGGCAGGCCCCGACCTGTTTGATCGAAACTTGTCTGGCCACAACAACTAATACCGATTAAAAAATCAAACCCAAACAGCAACTAACGAAACAACTAACAACACCCCCACGCTGTACAAATATAAAACCGATAACTAATCTTGGCCCGCAACACAGAAACAACAAACCACCATCACTCTCAATCAATATTTTATTAAAAGAACTTTAAACATGACCATTGGCAAAAACTTCATTGCGGTTGACTGGCGCACCGGCCCCGATCGTATTTATTTCTTTTTCAAAGAAAAGAACACCTATGCCCGCTTCGATTTCGAGGACAATAAAGTGCTCTCCGGCTACCCCAAGTCCGTTGACGGTCATTGGGAAGGCCTGGACAAGGCTGCTGCCGATCTGCGCTTTGGTTTCACCACGACAACCCGCAGCTATAACGGTGGCATCGATACCCTCTGGATGTTCTACGACGAGGGTGATACACCCAGCGTCTGTGAGATCAGCCAGAGGTCCGACACAGCCCTGTCGAAAACCTCCGTGGCAAAATCCACCTGGGTAAAGTTACTTCCTTACTACTATCAAATCGTCGGCGTGATGTGGGCCGAGAGTTCGGCCACCAAAGAAACTTATTGGTTCCTGCTGAATAACGGCAACTATCTGATCTACGACCTTTATTCAGAATACCTGGAAGTGCTGCCACTCAAAGATTCGCCGTGGGCACCGCTGGAAGAATATAAAGGCCGAATGATGACTGCCGCCACCAACGACTACCCGACCTTCGACACTTACTTTTATGTTTTCCTCAACGACAACCAGTACCTGCGTTATGAACAGGGCGCGAAAAAAGTATTTGGCCCGTATACAATCTCCGAATCCACCTGGCCCGGGCTGCTGAAAGACTGAGGCCACTCGCAGGCACCAGTGAATCGGCGTCGGGTCGCCCATCCGACATCGTGCGGGGCGGTTAATCATCGGTTAATCGCCACCCGCCACTGTGCACCAGACTTGCACAGGGACAAGGCTCCTCCATGCGTCATTTTTTTCTTTTGTTTGCACTGCTGATCTCCGGCCTGGCCCAGGCGGGAAACAATCCATTCGACACCAAACCGGAGTTTCTCCCGGTCGATAAAGCATTCGTGCTCACCTCCGAACGCCTGGAATCCGGGGAAACCCAGCTGTTCTGGCAGATCGCCGACGGCTACTACCTGTATCAGAAGCGCCTGAAGTTCGATGGCCTGAAGGCCGAACAACAGCCGGCTCTGCCCGAAGGTGAGTCCCACAGCGACGAATTCTTCGGTGAACAACCGGTATACCGCCAGGGGCTGGAGGTGAAAGTCCCGGCCACGGCCAGCGGTCAGATCAAGGTCAGTTATCAGGGCTGCGCCGATGCCGGTCTGTGTTATCCGCCGCAAACCCGGGTGATTGAGCTGGGCGGCAAAGCGACGCCAACCGCCGGCAATGAAGCGCCGGATCAGGCCTTGGCTAGCAGCCTTGAACAGCGCGCACTGGGCTGGAGCCTGCTGGTGTTCTTCGGTCTTGGCCTGCTGCTGGCGTTTACCCCGTGCTCGCTGCCGATGTTGCCGATTCTGGCGGGGATGATCGTCGGCAGCGGCGCCACGCCACGTCGCGGGTTCGCCCTGGCCAGCAGCTATGTGATCTGCATGGCGCTGGTGTATGCCGCGATGGGCGTGGTCGCCGCGCTGCTCGGCGCCAACCTGCAGGCGTGGTTGCAGAACCCCTGGCTGCTCGGTGCGTTCGCGCTGGTGTTCGTGGTGCTGGCGTTGCCGATGTTCGGCTTCTTCGAATTGCAATTGCCGGTGGCGGTGCGTGATCGCCTCGAACACGCCTCGCGCAGCCGCAACGGCGGCAGCCTTATTGGTGCCGGGGTGCTCGGCGCCTTGTCCGGTCTGCTGGTGGGTCCATGCATGACCGCGCCGCTGGCCGGCGCCTTGCTGTACATCGCGCAGAGTGGCAATGCGTTGCACGGTGGGCTGATTCTGTTCGCACTGGGCATTGGCATCGGTGTGCCGCTGTTGCTGCTGGTGACCGTCGGCAACCGCTTCCTGCCGAAACCCGGCGCGTGGATGAACCTGCTCAAGGGCATCTTCGGTTTCCTGTTCCTGGCGACTGCACTGCTGATGTTGCGCCCGGTGCTGGATGCTTCGCTATGGCTGGGCCTGTGTGGCGCGCTGCTGCTGATCGCCGCGTTCTGCGCCTGGAAACAATCCGAAGGCTTTGGACGTGTCGCTCAGGTGTTCGGCGCCAGTTCGTTGCTGCTCGGTCTGTGGGGCAGCCTGTTGATGATCGGTGCCGCCGGCGGCAGTGACGATCCGTATCAGCCGTTGCAGGTGTACAGCGCCGGCCGGGTTGCCAGCGCCACGCCGAGCGGGCATGACGCGTTCACCACGATCAAGGATCCGGCAGCGCTGCAACGTGAGCTCGATACCGCCAAGGCCCAGGGTCAGTGGGTATTGCTCGACTACTACGCCGACTGGTGCGTGTCGTGCAAAGTCATGGAGAAACAAGTGTTCGGCAAGGACACGGTGATGCAGGCACTCAGCGATGTGCGTCTGCTGCGCCTGGATGTCACCGCCGACAATGCCGCCAGCCGCGAACTGCTGGGCCGCTACAAAGTCCCGGGGCCACCGAGTTTCGTCTGGATCGGCGCCGACGGCGAAGAACGGCGCAGCCAGCGCATCACCGGTGAGGTCGATGCCGATACCTTCCTGCAACGCTGGACCACCACCCGAGACGCCAATTAATGCTGACGTTCACCCTCGGCACCTTTGCCATCGCGCTTAACCACCTGCTGCTGATCAGTGCCCTGGCGCTGGCGACCTTTGTCGGCTGGCGGGTCGCCAAGCGTGGCGGCGATAACCCCGAGTCGGCGCTGTTCAGCCTGTTTCTGCTGGGCCTGCTCGCGGCGCGCGTGGCGTTTGTCGCGTTGTATTGGGGCCATTATCGCAACGATCCGTGGCAGATCATCGACCTGCGCGATGGCGGCTTTCTCGCCTGGCCGGGGGTGATCGTACTGTTGCTGGCGGCGCTGTATCGCGGCTGGCGCCGCCCGGGCCTGCGGCGGCCGCTGGGTTTCGGCGTGGCCAGCGGTGTGCTGTTCTGGCTGCTGGCGACCCTGTCGTTGAACATCTACGAACAAGGCACTCGGCTGCCGGAGATCACCTTGCGCAACGCTGCCGGGGAGACCATCCAGCTCCGCGATTATCAGGGCGGTCCGCTGGTGATCAACCTGTGGGCCACCTGGTGCCCGCCGTGCCGGCGGGAAATGCCCGTGCTGGAAAACGCCCAGCAACAACGCCCGGACCTGACTTTTCTGTTCGTCAATCAGGCCGAAAGCATGCAAAGCGTTGCCACTTTTCTCGAAACACAGGGCTTGAGTCTGAACAACGTGCTGTTCGACCGCAGCGGCCGACTCGGTCAGGCAGTGGGTTCCATGGCGCTGCCGACTACGCTGTTCTATAGCCCTGATGGTCGCCTGCTGAGCAGCCACCTGGGCGAACTGTCGAACGCCAGTCTGGCGCGCGCCCTGGAAAACTTCGACAGCCCCAATCCAACCGCCGCACCGGCCACCTCTGCAAGGAAACTGCCATGCCCCGCCTCCGCCACCTGCTGACGCTGACTCTGGGCACTGCCCTGCTGCACCTGCCGTCGGTACAGGCCGCCGAAGAATTGCCCGCCGCGATCAAGCAGATCGAAGCCAAGGGCGCAAAAATCGTCGGCCAGTTCGACGCCCCGGACGGCTTGCGCGGCTATGCGGCGCAGTACCAGAACCGTGGCATGGCGCTGTACCTGACGCCGGACGGCCAACACGTGTTGCTGGGCAATCTGTACGACGCCGACGGCAAGGACCTGAGCAGCGAACCGCTGCAGAAAATGGTCTACGCGCCGATGGCCAAGGAAATCTGGGGCAAGTTCGAAGCCAGCAACTGGATTCAGGACGGCAACAAGGACGCACCGCGCACGGTGTACCTGTTCAGTGATCCGAACTGCCCGTACTGCAACATGTTCTGGGAACAGGCGCGGCCATGGGTCAAGGCCGGCAAGGTGCAACTGCGGCACATCATGGTCGGGATCATCCGCGAAGACAGCCCGGCGAAATCCGCTGCCCTGCTGGCGGCGAAAGACCCGGCCAAGGCGCTGGAAGACCACGAGAAGGCTGGCAAGGCCAGCACCCTCAAGCCACTGAAAGATATTCCGGCGGCGGTGCAGACCAAACTCGCGGCCAACATGCAGTTGATGGAAGACCTGGAGTTGCAGGCGACGCCGGCCATCTTCTACATGGACGACAAGGGTGAGCTGCAACAGCAGCAAGGCGCGCCTTCGCCGGACAAACTGGCGAAGATTCTCGGGCCTGAATAAGCCAGATCAAAAGATCGCAGCCTGCGGCAACTCCTACATGGGAACGCGTTTTCTGCAGGAGCTGCCGCAGGCTGCGATCTTTTCAATGGCGCTCAGCCAGAAAGGCGAGCAACGCCTCAGTGACAAATTCGGGATTCTCCAGACTGGAGATATGCCCCGCCTCCGGCACCAGCACCCACGGGCAACCGATCAGCTGCGCCATCTCCTTGGCCTCTGACGGCGGTCGTGGTTTGTCCTGATCGCCGCACAGCACCAGCGTGGTCGCGGCGTTCAACTCGCGCAGACGCGGCAACCGATCATCCCGACTGAACGTGATTCGCCCCATTGGCACAATGCTGTCGCGCAGGCGATCAGTGCTGTACGCCGCCAGTTTGGCGCGCAAGTCCTGATACAGCGCTGACTGCGGATCGATGCCCGGACGGAAGAAGATCGGCACCACGATGTCCAGCAGTTGCTCGGAGATCTCGCCGCTGTCCTCGATCTGTTTGAACAGCGAGAAGTAATACTGGCGGGTAGGCTCCGGCTCCACGCCGACGTACGTGTCCATCAGCACCAGGCCATTGATCCGCTGCGGTGCCGACAACGCCAGGCGTACGCCCCACATGCCGCCGACCGACAGTCCGACCAACGTGACCTGATCGATAACCAGATGATCGAGCAACGCCTCGGCCTGCCGCGCAATGTCATCCAGCGACGCGGTGCCTGGCGGCAACGTGCCGGATTCGCCGTGGCCCCACAGATCCAGAGCAATCACCCGGTAGTGCGGCGCCAGTGCAGCGATCTGTGGTGCCCACATGGCGGTGTCCCACAGATAACTGCCCGCCAGCAGCACGGCCGGGCCGGTGTCTTGATCAATGTAGTGCAGCGCTTGTCCGTCAACCGTGAAGAAAGGCATCGACCACCCCCGCGATGAAAAAGAGAACCGGCAGACTGAGCTGCCGGTTGTTGATCGTCAACCGTGTAAAGGTCTGAAAATCTGCAGCCCAATCGCGAGCAGGCTCACTCCTACAGGAAGAACACATTTCCAATGTGGGAGCGAGCCTGCTCGCGATGAGGCCGCAACAGACGCCGGAGATTAAAGCCCCTCCAGCTCCGCCATCAGATCATTCAAGCGATCCGCCTTGTCCTCGGTGATGTCACTGGCCGCCAGGCCCTCAATGTACTCGGCCAGTTCCAGCACGGTGCTGCACTCGAACATTGCCCGCAGCGGCACGTCGCGTTGCAGGGTTTTCTGTACCCGCGAGGCGATCTGCGTGGCGAGCAGCGAATGACCACCCAGCTCGAAGAAGTTGTCGCGCACACCGACATTGTCGACCTTGAGCACCTCGGCCCAGATGTCGGCCAGGGTCTGTTCCAGCTCGTTGCGCGGGGCCAGGTAATCCTGGCTCTGCAACTGGCCGATCTCCAGCGCCGGCAGGGCCTTGCGGTCGAGTTTGCCGTTGGCGTTATGCGGCAACTGATCCAGCCACAACCAGTGCAGCGGCACCATGTATTCCGGCAACTCGCTGCGCAGGCGTTGCTTGATCCGCTCCAGTCGTTCGCTCGGATTCAGTGCCGAATCCGCAGCGACAAGGTAGCCGACCAGATGCTTGCCATTGACGCCCTCCTGCACACCCACCGCCGCATCGCGGACTTCCGGTTGCTCGTGCAGACGCGCCTCGATCTCGCCCAGTTCGATGCGATAACCGCGAATCTTCACTTGATGGTCGACCCGGCCAACGTACTCCAGCACCCCGTCACTGCGACGCCGCGCCAGGTCACCGGTGCGATACAGACGCTCGCCCGGCGCACCGAACGGGTTCGGCACGAACACCGGCGCAGTGCGTAACGGATCGCTGACATAACCGCGACCGACCCCGGTACCGGCGACGCACAACTCACCCACTGCGCCCAACGGCACCAGTTCCAGCGCGCCATCGACCAGATAGAGCAAGTTGTTGTCGGTCGGCGTACCGATCGGTAAGTAACTGCCACGGGTCGAAGCCAGATCGACACGGAAGAACGCCACGTCATCGGAGCATTCTGCCGGGCCGTAGGCATTGACCAGACCGATCTGCGGATAACGCAACAGCCACTGATGCGCCAGTTCCGGCGGCATCGCTTCGCCGGTCGGCAGCATCCAGCGCAGGCCGTCGAGGCTCAGGCGCTCGGCGGCGAGCATGCCCTGAATCAGCGACGGCACGCTCTCCAGCACGGTAATGCCCTGGGCCTGCACGTGCACCAGCAAACCCTGCGGATCATGGGCGATGCTGTTTGGCACAATGTCCACCCGCGCACCGAACAGCGGCGCGGCGAGGAACTGCCAGACCGAAATATCGAAGCTTTGCGACGCGGTCTGTGCGATCACATCGGCGTCGCTCAAATCGAGGTACGGGCGCTTGCTCAACTGGTTGTTGAGCATGCCGCGCTGCTCGACCATCACGCCTTTCGGCAGGCCGGTCGAGCCCGAGGTGTAGATCACATACGCCAGGTTGTCCGGGCCACTGTAGATGCCCGGGTTGTGCAGCACCGTCGCCAGCGCCTGCACTTCTTCCCAGACCAGCAACCGTGGGCGATTGGCGCAGCTGAATTCATCGAGCAAGGTCTGCGCCTGTTCGCGGCAGGCTTCCGTGCACACCAGCAACGGCGTGCGGCTCAGTTCGATGATGCGTTGCAGACGCTGGCTCGGCAGACCCGGATCCAGCGGCAGGTAACCGGCACCGGCCTTGAAGCTGCCGATGATCATTCCCAGCAGGTCGAGGTTACGTTCCGCCAGCAGCGCCACCGGTTGATCCCTCTGCACCCCGGCCGCGACCAGTGCATGGCCGAGTCGGTTGGCGTTGTGGTTCAGCTCGGCATAGCTCAGTTGCTGATCGAGGCAACTGGCGGCGATGCGTTGCGGGTGCGCTGCAACCTGCGCTTCGAACAGCGCCACGTAGCTCTGCTCCAGCGGATAATCGTGCGCGCTCTGGTTGCAACCGTGCAGCAGGAACTCCTGCTCCTCGGCACCCAGCAGCGGCAGATCGGCCATGTCGCCATGGAAACCCTCGACCAGTGCCAGCAACAGCCGCTTGAACTCGCCGAGCATGCGTTCAATGGTCGATTCGTCGAAGTAACGCTGGTCATACGACAGGTGCAGACCGAGGTCATCGCCCGGGTAGCACACCGCCGTCAGCGGGAAGTTGGTGTGGGTTCGACCCGAATCCGAAGTCGCATTGAGGCTCTGCGCACGGTCCAGCACCGAGACTTCCACCGGCGCGTTCTCGAACACAAACAGGCTGTCGAACAGCGGCTGGCCTTTCGGCAGTTCGCTCTGTTCCTGGATGTTCACCAGCGGCAGGTATTCGTACTCGCGCAGTTGCATGTTGCTGTCGAGCAGAGCGCTCAACCACTGGCGCACGCTGCTGCGCTGGTCGTCTTCAGGCATTTTCACCCGCAGCGCGATGCTGTTGATGAACAGACCAACGGTGCGCTGCATCTGCGGCATCTCCACCGGGCGCCCGGCCACGGTGACGCCGAACAGCACGTCGCGATCACCGCTCAGACGGCGCAGCACCAGCGCCCATGCTGCTTGGGCAAAGGTGTTCACCGTCAACTGATGGGCCTGGGCCAGTTCACGCAGACGCGCACCGTCCTCGATATTGAGGCGGGTATAGCAGTCGCCAACGATCATGCCGCCGCTTTCGCCGGCGTGTTCACGCAGGAACGGCCGGTCGCTCGGGATCGGCGTGGTGCGTTCGAAACCTTGCAGGTTCTGCTGCCACCACTGGCGCGCCTCGGCCAGGCTCTGGCGTTGCAGCCAGGCGATGTAATCGCGGTAACGCGGCGGCACCGACAACTGTGCTTCGCGCCCCTCACCGAGGGCGGTATAGATCTCGAAGAAATCGTTCATCAGCAGCGAGCGGCACCAGGCATCGATGAGGATGTGGTGGTTGCTCATCATGAACCAGTAGCGCGCCGCGCCGACCTTGATCAGACGCAGGTGGAACGGCGCCTGATTGAGCAGATCGAAGCCGGCCTCGCGCTCGCTTTTGAGCAGCGCCTGCAGCTTCGGTTCTTGCTCGGTTTCGGCAACGGCGCTCCAGTCCAGGTACTCGATCGGCGTGCGCCCCGGGGTGTGGATCACTTGCAACATGTCTTCGCCGACGTTCCAGCAGAACGACGCACGCAACGCTTCGTGACGGGCGACCACCGCTTGCCACGCCTGGGCGAAACGCTCGGGATCGAGTTCGCTGTTGATGCGGTAGCGATCCTGCATGTAGTACAGACCGGTGCCCGGTTCGAGCAAGGTGTGCAGGAGCATGCCTTCCTGCATCGGCGTCAGCGGATAGACGTCTTCGATGTGCGCCGCCGGCACCGGCAACGCATCGAGCTGCGCCTGGGTCAACTTCGCCAGCGGGAAGTCCGACGGCGTCAGGCCGCCAGCCGAATCGTGCAGACAATGGGCAATCAGGCTTTGCAGTTCGCCGAGGTAGGCATCGGCCAGCGCTTGGATGGTCTGCACCTCGTAACGCTCGGCGCTGAAAGTCCAGCGCAGCAACAGTTCACCGCCATACACCTGACTGTCGATGCTCAACTCGTTGGGCAACGGTGCCTGCGGGTCGTGGGCCGCGCCGACTGCTTCGTCCAGTGGATGGAACAGCGCGTCGCTGGCAAAACTCTGGTCGAACTGGCCGAGGTAGTTGAAGGTGACCGCCGCGTTCGGCAACGCCGCCATGCTGCGCTGGCTGAGGTCATCGGCCAGATAACGCAGCACGCCATAGCCCAGGCCTTTGTGCGGCACCGCGCGCAGTTGTTCCTTGATCGCCTTGATCGAAGCGCTCAGCTCGGCAGCCTCTTCGCTGGTGTGCGGGGTCAGGCGCAATGGATAGGCGCTGGTGAACCAGCCGACGGTGCGGGTCAGGTCGATCTCGTCGAACAGGGTTTCGCGGCCGTGGCCTTCGAGTTGAATCAGCGCCGAAGGCTGCCCGCTCCAGTGGCACAAGACGCGGGCCAGCGCGGTCAACAACAGGTCGTTGACCTGCGTGCGATAGGCACGCGGCGCCTGTTGCAACAGTTGTTGAGTGCGCTCGGCATCAAGGCGCACGCTGACGGTTTGCGCATGCCGGTGCTGCCGTCCGCCCTGGGGGTTTTCGCAAGGCAGGTCGGCGCTCGGCCCGGCCAGTTGCGTCTGCCACCAACTCAGCTCTTCGCGCAGCGATTCGCTGCCGGCGTAGGCCTGCAAGCGTGCCGCCCAGTCTTTGAAGGCACTGGTTTTCGCCGGCAGTTTCACCGACTGTTCGGCATCGAGTTGGCGATACACGGTTTGCAGATCGTCGAGCAGCACGCGCCACGACACGCCGTCGACCACCAAGTGATGGATCGCGATGAACAAGCGTTGCTGACCTTGCGGACCATCGACCAGCAACGCGCGCAGCAGCGGACCGGTTTGCAGATCGAGGCTGCGCTGTGCATCGGCAAACAATGCTTCGCACTTGTCCATCGCCGCCACCCGCACCTGCCACAACACCTCGGCGTCGGACACCGGTTGATGCGTTGCCTGCCACTGATCGTTGCTCTGGGTGAAGCGCAGACGCAAGGCGTCATGCTGCTCGATCACGGCCAGCAGCGCCTGCTCGAGACGATGCGGTTCCAGCGCCACACTCGGCTCCAGCAACAAGGCCTGGTTCCAGTGCTGACGCTGCGGGATTGCAGTGTCGAAGAACCAGTGCTGGATTGGCGTCAGCGCCGACTCACCGCTGACCAGACCTTGTTCGGCCGTCACCTGTTCGCTGCGGCTGGCGACCCCGGCGAGGGTCTGCACGGTCTGATGCTGGAACAGATCCCGCGGGCTGAAATGAATGCCCTGCTGCCGCGCCCGGCTGACCACTTGAATCGACAGAATCGAATCGCCACCGAGTTCGAAGAAGTTGTCGTTGAGACCGACCTGCTCGACGTTGAGCACTTCGCACCAGATCTGCGCCAGGGTCTGCTCCAGCGCATTGCTCGGCGCGACGTAGTCCTGACGGTTCAGCTCAGGGTCCGGCGCCGGCAAGGCGCGGCGGTCGAGTTTGCCGTTGGCGGTCAGCGGCATGCTCGCCAGCAGGATCAAGTGCGTCGGCACCATGTAATCCGGCAGTTGCGCCTTGAGGTGCGCCTTCAGTGCTTCGCGCAGTTCGGCCTGTTGTGCTTCACCTTGCTCGGCGACTTCGCTGACCAGATAGGCCACCAGTTGTTTGCCGCTCGGCGCATCCAGCGCCAGCACCACCGCTTCACGGATCGACGCGTGATCGAGCAGACGGGTTTCGATCTCGCCCAGTTCGATACGGAAACCGCGAATCTTCACCTGATGGTCGATCCGCCCCAGGTATTCCACCAGCCCGTCGGCACGCTGGCGCACCAGGTCTCCGGTGCGGTACATGCGTCCGCCATCGGCGGCAAACGGGTCAGCGACAAAGCGCTCGGCGCTGATACCCGGACGGTCATGGTATCCCTGCGCCAGACCCGCGCCGCCGACAAACAATTCGCCGGTCGCGCCTTGTGGCACCAGCGCCAGGTCAGCGTCGAGAATATACGCCACGCGGTCGCCGATCACGCTGCCGATCGGCACGCTGCCGGCGCCCTCTTCCAGCACCTCCGGCGCCAGACTGGCGAGCGGCATGACCACGGTTTCGGTCGGGCCGTAGGCATTGAAAAACAGGCTCGGTTTGAACGCAGCGCGAATCCGCTGCAAGTGTTCGCCCGTCAGCGCTTCGCCGCCGGTAATGATCATCCGCACTGGCAGAGTTTCATTCTGCGTGGCGAGGAACTGCGCCAACTGGCTACCGTAGCTCGGGGTGAAGCCGAGCACGTTGATCCGGTGCGTCCGAATCAAACCGCAGATTTCTTCCGCGTCCCACTGCCCTTGCGCCCGCAGCACCACCTGCGCGCCGCTGAGCAGCGGCACCAGCAGACGCTCGGTGGCGGCATCGAAGTTGATCGAATAGAAGTGCAGTTCACAGTCGTCGGCGCGCATGCCGAAACGCGCGATCACTGCCTGGCAATGCATGGCGATTTCACCGTGGGACACCACCACGCCTTTCGGCTTGCCGGTGGAACCCGAGGTGTAGATCAGGTACGCCTGATGCTGCGGCAGGCTGATAAAAGGCAGTTCGGTCGCCGGGTAATCCGTCAGCGCCGCGCTGTCCTCTTCCAGGCACCAGCGCGCGACTCTCGGCGGCAAATCGCCGAGCGCGTTGAACATCGCCCGATCGCTGAGCAGCAGCCCGATGCGGCTGTCTTCGATCATGTAATGCAAGCGGTCGATCGGGTATTCCGGGTCCAGCGGCACGTAAGCACCGCCGGCCTTGAGGATCGCCAGCAGGCCGACGACCATTTCCAGCGAGCGCTCCAGCGCCAGACCGACCCGCACTTGCGGGCCGACACCGCGCTCGCGCAGCGCCCAGGCCAGACGGTTGGCGCGGGCGTCGAGTTCGGCGTAGCTCAGGGTCTGTCCGGAGAAGGTCAGGGCCGGCGCATCTTTGCGGGCCAGTGCCTGCTCGGCGAACAGGTGATGGATGCACTGGTCGAGACGACGCTCGCCCGGCTCGACCTCAAGGCTGTCGAGCAGTTGCTGTTGCTCCGGCGCCGCGAGCATTGGCAATTGGCTCAGACGCTGCTGCGGATCAGCGATCAACGCTTCCAGCAGATTGCGCCAATGCCGGGCCATGCGCGCGATGGTCGGCTCGTCGAACAGATCGGTGCTGTAGGTCAGGCAGCAACCGAGGCGGTGATCGAGATCAGTGACTTCCAGGTTGAGGTCGAACTTGGTCGCCCGCGCATCGTTGGCCAGGTACTCGACGGTCATCCCGGCGAGCATGCGGCTCTGCTGGAACTCCCAGCGCTGCACGTTGCACATCACCTGGAACAGCGGGTTGTACGCGGCGCTGCGCGGGGGCTGCAGGGCTTCGACCAGATGATCGAATGGCAGGTCCTGATGCGACTGGCCTTCGATCACCGTGTGGCGCACCTGCTCGAACAATTCGCCGACCGACATCTGGCCGTCGAGCTGGCAACGCAGCACCTGAGTGTTGAGGAACGCGCCGATCAGCCCTTCGCTCTCCGGGCGGATACGGTTGGCCACCGGGGCGCCGATGCGCAGGTCGGTCTGGCCGCTGTAGCGGTAGAGCAAGGTGGCGAGTGCGGCGGTCATGGTCATGAACAGGGTCAGACCGTTCTGCGCGTTGAACGCCCGCACCCGCGCAGCGAGATCATCACTGAGGTCGAAGCGGAACAGTTCGCCCTGATGGCTTTGCACCGGCGGACGCGGACGGTCGCCAGGCAGTTCCAGCAGCGGATGTTCGCGCCCCAGTTGCGCGGTCCAGTAGTCGAGTTGACGCTGACGCTCACCGGACTCCAGCCAGTTGCGCTGCCAGACGCTGTAGTCCAGGTACTGCACCGGCAGCGGCTCCAGCGGCGAGTCGCGGTCATCGACGAACGCTTCGTACAGCGCGCTGAGTTCGCGGGCGAAGATGTCCATCGCCCAGCCTTCGGTGACGATGTGGTGCAGGGTCAGGACAAAGTAATGCTCGTGCTCGGCGGTCTTCACCAGACAGGCGCGCAACAGCGGCCCGGTTTCCAGATCGAACGGCAGGTGCGCTTCGGCGTCGGCCAGTTGCTGGACTTTCTGTTCACGCTGATCAGCCGGCAGTTTCGAGAAGTCCTTCCAGCCCATGCGCATACCGGTGTCGGCATGCACCTGCTGCCGCGCCACGCCATCGACGCTGGGGAAGGTGGTGCGCAGGGTTTCGTGGCGCAGGATCAGCGCCTGCAATGCGGCCTCGAAACGCTCGACATGCAGCACACCACGCAAGCGCGCCATGCCGCCGACGTTGTACGCCGGGCTGTCCGGCTCCATCTGCCAGAGGAACCACATGCGCTGCTGCGAATACGACAACGGCACCGGTTTGCTGCGATCAACCTTGTCGATCGGCGGCTGTTTGTTGGTGCGGCCACTGGCCTGGATCAACCGGATCTGCTCGGCGAAAGCGCCCAGTTCACTGTGCTCGAACAAGGCGCGCAGCGGCAGCTCGACGTCGCAGGCCTGACGGCTGCGCGAGATGATTTGCGTGGCCAGCAGCGAGTGCCCGCCGAGGGCAAAGAAGTCATCGCGCAGACCGATCCGCGCCAGGCCCAGCACTTCGCGCCAGATCGCGGCGATCTGTTGTTCCAGTTCGGTGACCGGCTCGACGTGCTCGCGCACTTGCCACTGCGGCTCGGGCAAGGCGCGGCGGTCGAGCTTGCCGCTCGGACTCAGGGGCATTGCGTGCAGACGCAGCAGTTGCGCCGGGACCATGTATTCCGGCAGCTCGGCGGCCAGCGCGGTTTTCAGGCGGGCGATCTGCACGTCCTGATCTTCACTGGCATCGACAGCGGTGAAGTAGCCGATCAGTTGCGCGCCGACCGCGGTTTCCCGCACCAGCACCACGACTTGGGCGACGCCGTCTTGAGCCAGCAGGCGCGCTTCGATCTCCTCCGGTTCGACGCGAAAGCCACGCAGTTTGACTTGCTGATCGAGACGCCCGAGGTATTCGATCACGCCGTCTGCCGTCCAGCGTGCACGGTCACCGGTGCGGTACAGGCGAGCGCCGTGCTCGCCCAGTGGATCGACGACGAAACGCTCGGCAGTCAGCGCCGGGCGACCGAGGTAGCCCCGGGCCAGGCCGATGCCGCTGATGCACAGTTCGCCCGGCACACCGGCCGGCACGGGATTGAGGTCGGCGTCGAGGACGCGGCAGATCACGTTGCCCAGCGGGCGGCCAATCGGCGACCGCTCGCCGTCGGCGCGGGTGCAGTGCCAGTGGGTGACGTTGATCGCGGTTTCCGTCGGTCCGTAACGGTTGTGCAATTGCACCGCCGGCAGTTGCGCCAGCACCCGGTTACGCAGTTCCGCCGGCAGCGCTTCACCGCCGGAGAACAGCCGACGCAGGCTGGTGCATTCGGCGCTCAGCGGCTCGTCGATGAACAGCGAAAGCAACGGCGGCACGAAGTGCAGCGTGGTCACGCCATAGACTTGAACCAATTGGGCGATGCGATGCGGATCACGATGTTCACCCGGACCTGCAATCAACAGACGCGCGCCAGTGATCAGCGGCCAGAAGCATTCCCACACCGACACGTCGAAACTGATCGGCGCTTTTTGCATCAGCACGTCGGTGTCGTTCAGGCGATAGCTGTTCTGCATCCACTGCAGACGTTCGGCCAGCGCCGCATGAGTGTTGCCGACGCCTTTCGGCTGGCCGGTGGAACCGGAGGTGTAAATCACATAGGCGAGGTTATCGCCGTGCAGGTGCAGACCCGGCGCCTGGCTCGGCCAGTTCTCCAGGTGCAGCGCGTCCATGGCGATCACGCTGACACCGTCGCTGGCCGGCAGACGGTCGAGCAATGCGGTCTGAGTCAGCAGCAGTTCGACACCGCTGTCGCGGAGCATGTAGGCCAGACGTTCGGCCGGATAATCCGGGTCCAGTGGCACGTAGGCGCCGCCGGCCTTGATGATCGCCAGCAGACCGATCAGCAGTTGCGGCGAACGCTCGGCGGCAATAGCCACGCACACGTCCGGGCCGACGCCTTTATCGCGCAGGTAGTGTGCGAGGCGGTTGGCCTGGGCGTGCAATTCGGCGAAATCGAGGCTGCCGCCGTCCCACACCAGCGCGGTGCGGTTCGGGGTCTGGCGCACTTGTTCGTTGAGCAATTCCGGCAGCCATTGTTGTGCCGGGGTGCACGGCGCGACGCTCCATGCGTGCTGCTGTTCGTGCTCGCACGGGGTCAGCAGCTGCAGGTCGCCGATCGCCTGTTGCGGTTGCTCGCAGACGGCGCGCAGCAGGTTGCTGAAGTGTTCGGCCAGACGCTCGATGCTCGCCGCTTCGAACAATTCATCGGCGTAGTCGAAGGACAGGGTCAGGCGCCCGTTGCGGTCTTCTTCGCTGTGCAGTTGCAGGTCGAACTTGGCCTCGCGGCTGTGCCACGGCAGTTCTTCGGCGAGCAGCCCGGGCAGGCGCTTGAGCGCACTCAAGTCGCGCTGCTGGTGGTTGAACATGACCTGGAACAGCCCCTGCTCACGGGCCTGCGGGAAGGCTTCGAGCAGTTGTTCGAAAGGCAGATCCTGATTCGCCTGAGCGCCGAGTGTCGCTTCGCGGGTCTGTGCCAGCAACTCGACAAACGACCGGCGCGAATCGACCTCGGCGCGCAGCACCTGGGTGTTGATGAAGAAGCCGATCAGGCCTTGGGTTTCCAGGCGTGGACGATTGGCGTTGGGCACGCCGATGCGAATCTCGCGCTGACCGCTGTAGCGATGCAGCAGGCTCTGGAACGCCGAGAGCAACAGCATGAACGGCGTCGATTGGTGCGCCTGGGCAGTCTGCTTGATCGCGTCGCAGAGGCTGACACCGAGGCGCACGCTGTGGCGGGCGGCGCTGTGCAATTGCCTGGCCGAGCGCGGGTGGTCGGTGGCCAGTTCCAGCACCGGATGCTCATCGCCCAACTGGGCTTTCCAGTACGCCAGTTGCCGCTCGCCCTCGCCTTGCGCCAGCCATTGACGCTGCCAGCTACCGTAGTCGGCGTATTGGGTCGGCAGTGGCGCGAGGTCGGCGCGCTGGCCTTGGGTTGCCGCGGCGTACAGGCGTGAAAATTCGTCGATCAGCACGTTCAGCGACCAGCCGTCGGCGATGATGTGGTGCAGCGTCACCAGCAACTGGTGATCTTCGTCGTCGAGCCGCACCAGCGTCACCCACAGCAGTGGGCCTTTTTCCAGATCGAACTGCGTGCGCGCCTCGTCTTCGCGGATCTGCTGCGCACGGGCTTCGCGCTCGTACGCCGGCAAGTCGCTGATGTCGATCAATTGCAGGTTGAATTCAGGCGCCGCCTCGACCTGTTGCAGCGCTACACCGTCACGTTCGAAGAAGCGTGTGCGCAGCGATTCGTGGCGTTCGATCAGTTGCTGGAAGCTGGCGCGCAGTGCGTCTTCGTCCAGTTCACCGCGCAGACGCAGAGCGCCGGGAATGTTGTAGGCGCTGCTGTGCGGGTCGAGTTGCCAGGTGATCCACAGACGGTTTTGCGCCAGCGATTGCGGCAGCGCTTCAGTGCGCGACAACACGCCGATGTCGCCCTGGGCGCTGCCGCCGTCCTGCTGCTGTTGCGCCACGGCAGCGGCGAATGCCGACAGGGTCGGGGCTTCGAACAACAGACGCAGATTCAACTCCAGCGCCAGCTCTTCACGCACCCGGGCGATCACTTGCGTGGCGGCAATCGAGTTGCCGCCGAGCAGGAAGAAGTGGTCGTCGGCAGCGACCTGTTTGAGGTTGAGTTGCTCGGCCCAGATCTTGCCGATCAGCGCTTCCAGCCCGGACGCCGAGGTGTCCGCGCTTTCAGCGAATTCGCTGGCAGACGGGAACACTGCGTAGCTGTCGAGGCTGCCGTCGGCCAGACGATTGCGGCACGCCGAGCGTTGCAGCTTGCCGCTGGAGGTCTTCGGCAACGCGCCCGGATTGAGCAACACCACCACACTCGGCGCCTCCTGATACGCCTCGGCCACCGCTTGGCGGATGGCTTTGATCAGCGCCTCGGGCGGGAGGATTTTCTGCACACTGCGGCTGATTTCTGCGGCGATACCGATGCCTTCTTCGCCATTTTGAGTGACCGCGAATGCCGCGACCCGGCCCTTGCGCACCACTTCCACTTCGCGCTCGACGGTTTGCTCGATGTCCTGCGGATACAGGTTGTGACCGCGCACGATCAGCATGTCTTTCAGGCGCCCGGTGATGAACAGCTCACCGTCGCGAATAAAGCCCAGGTCGCCCGTGCGCAGCCAGGTCTGGCCGGCGTGCTGGACGAACGTCTTGGCGCTGGCTTCGGGGTTGCGCCAGTAGCCATGGGCGATGCTCGGACCCGTGGCCCAGACTTCGCCGACGGCGTTGTCGGCCAGTGCTTCGAGGCTACTCGGCTCGACGATCAGCACCGCATGATCGGGCTGACTGATGCCACAACTCATGATCGGGCTGCCCTCGCCCGGCTCGGCGCGATTTTGCGCCAGCGCCTGATCGTCCACGCGCAGCGCCGCAATGCCGGTGCCGCGCGGTGTGCCGGCGACGAACAGGGTCGCTTCGGCCAGACCGTAGGAGGCCATGAAGCTGCTTTCGCTGAAACCGCACGCGGTGAATTTTTCGGCGAAGCGTTCAAGGGTGTCGAGTCGGATCGGTTCCGAGCCGGAATAGGCCACGCGCCAGCGGCTCAGGTCGAGGCGCTCCAGTGCGGAATCGCTGACGCGCTCGCTACACAGACGGTAGGCGAAATCCGGGCCGCCGCTGATGGTGCCGCCGTATTCGCTGATCGCTTCGAGCCAGCGCAACGGGCGACCGAGGAAGTACGCCGGCGACATCAGGATGCACGGCACGCCACTGAAGATCGGTTGCAACAGACCGCCGATCAAACCCATGTCGTGGTACAGCGGCAGCCAGCTGACGATCACGTCGTCAGGATTCACATCGATGCCGAAGCCGTGGCGAATCAACAGCTCGTTGGCCACCAGGTTGCCGTGGCTGACCTGCACGCCTTTGGGCAGCGCGGTGGAGCCAGAGGTGTATTGCAGGAAGGCGATGTGCTCTGGCGGCAGGTTCGGCTCGACCCAGTTTTCGGCCAGCGCATTGTCGAGCGTGTCGACACACAGCAACGGCGGCGCGCCCTCGATCTGCTGCAGGGCATCGCGCAGGTCGGCGCTGGTCAGCAGCAGGCGCGGCTCGGCGTCGGCAATGATCGACAGCAGGCGCTCCTGATGATGACGGCGGGCGGACTCCGGCGGATAGGCCGGCACTGCGATCACGCCGGCATACAGGCAACCGAAAAACGCCGCGACGTAATCCGGGCCGCTGGGGAACAGCAGTACCGCACGCTCGCCGAATCCGGCTTCAGCCTGCAACGCGGCCGCGATGCTGCGGGCGCGCTGATCGAGTTCGCGGTAGCTCAGCACCACAGCCTGCTCTGGGTTTTCGGCGAGAAAACGCAAGGCCAGTTGATCCGGTGTCAGGGCCGCGCGGCGCTGGAGGGCTTGGACCAGGGTGCTGGGGAGTTCGAACGCGTCGGTCATGAGGTTTCCTGCCTGAATTCGGCTTGCTAATGGAATCGATGTGCTGCGTCACGCCTGTCTGGAGGCGTGCGGGGCGCGGTCTGTGCCGACCACGCAAGGCTTGGAAATGCTGGCTGGCCGGGGCTGGGTAGCCGGAGCCATTCACCAATGAGAACGGATGACGTCTGGAAATAATTAGTCGGCGGGCGGGATCGCCAACCGGGGCGGGCGTGTGGCGGTGTGTCGCAGTTCTCGCTTCGCACCTTTACGGAGCATTACTTCTCTTTCTCAATTGACAATCATTATCATTCAACATAATTTGTCGCTCGATGTGTAGGACGGCCCCTCCCCCAGCCGTCCCACTAACCTATTGGCAGCAAGGTGATTTCCATGACGGAACAAGTATCCACAAGCAGGTGCGATTCACCGCTACTTCAGGCCTTCGTCGACAATCGACTGATTCTGGTGAAAATTGCCGCGCGCATTACCGGCTGCCGTTCGCGCGCCGAAGACGTGGTGCAGGATGCGTTCTTCCGGTTGCAGTCGGCCCCACCGATCACCTCGTCGATCAAGGCGCAATTGAGTTACCTGTTCCAGATCGTGCGTAACCTCGCCATCGATCACTACCGCAAGCAGGCGCTGGAGCAGAAGTATTCGGGCCCCGAAGAGGAAGGGTTGAACGTGGTCATTCAGGGCGCTTCGCCGGAAACCTCACACATCAACTTCTCGACCCTGGAACACATCGCCGACGCGCTGACCGAACTGCCAAGCCGCACTCGCTATGCCTTCGAGATGTACCGCCTGCATGGCGTGCCGCAGAAGGACATCGCCAAAGAACTCGGCGTCTCGCCGACCCTGGTCAACTTCATGATTCGCGATGCGCTGGTGCACTGCCGCAAGGTATCGGGCAGTCGTGGGGATGCGGCTTCGATGGGTCGTCGTTAAGCCCGGTTCATCGCAAAAAAAGATCGCAGCCTTCGGCAGCTCCTACATGCAATGTTTGCCTCTGTAGGAGCTGCCGAAGACTGCGATCTTTTGCTTTTACGCCAACTTGCACCGATCAAAAAACCGCTCACGCCCCAGAATCATCAACGCCGCACGCTTGTGCGGGAAGTCGAACTCCTTCTCGCAGTGGAAGCACTGGTTGTGCATGTGACCGATCATCTTCGCGTTGTCGGCACGCGGTTCGGCGACCACGCGCTGGGTGCGCGGATCATCCAGAAACAGATAGTGCACCAGGGCCGACAACCAGCTCGCGACCTTGTGCGGACCACGGTGTCCCTCCTCCCCCACCAACATGTGAATGCCGCGGTCGTAATCGTCGGCGTCGTAGAACGGCGCGATGCGATCCTCCTTGGCCCAGTAGGCTTCGAAGTAGGCAAAGGGTTGATCATCGAAACAGCCGATCAGGGTCAAGGTGTGAGGATCGGCCTCAAGCTTGCTCAGGTATTCACGATGCTGCTCGAGACTGCCCTCTTCCTGCCAGAAACTGGCGACCCGAGGGTTGTTCTGCCAGCGATTGAAACGCGCCAGATCCTGCTCGATCTCCACCGTGCGCAGGGAAATCCACGCGCCGAGGCGCGCATCGAAACGCCGATAGACCTCGCCACGCGGCTTGACCGGGCGCAGCGGATGGCGCTTGCCATTGCTGATGACCATGTGTTGCGGGTAGCTGCCGCTCAGCGACGCACCGAGCCATGGCTGCGGCAGTTGCCAGAACAGCGTGCGTTCGCATCGATACTCGCCAGCGACCTCGGTGCTGACCAGCAGACCGCTGAGCAAGGCTTCGGTGGGTGGTTGATCCAGTTGCCAGATCAGTTGCTGACGCTCCGGCTCGCGGGCGAACAACCAATAGCACGCCGCCCACAACGCCAGGCCGGGCGGTAGCGTGAAACGCTCATCGAGCTGGATCGGGCCGTTGCCTTCACGGTCCAGCCGCAGGCGAATCAGCGGCTGTCCGTCCAGGCTCAGACTCAAACGGCTTTCGGTGGCATCGGCTAGCAGTTGGCTGCCCGAAGGCAAGGCCAGGACAGTCAGGTCATTCAGATTGGACATGGGTCGGGCTCACGATAATCGTCGACAGTTCAACGATGGGACGTGAGCCGAGCGCGGAAATTTAGCCGCGCGGAGGAAAATCGCTCAGGGGCGCGGCACCGGCACTACGGCAATCTTGTACGGATCGAAGATCTCCAGCATCTTCCCGTTGTCGCGCAAACCCTGCAGCAGCCTGGCGAAGGCCTCGCCGGTGATGGGCGCGGTCGGGCGCAGAATCGCGTAATGGTGGTAGATCTGGTCGATGCGCTGCGACACCAGTAACGCTTTGCGCACTTTTTCATTGCGCAGCAAGTAATCGGACAGGTAGGAGCGCGTCACCAGGGCGATATCAGCGCGCCCGCGCAGGACCATCAGCAGGTTGCTGTCGTGGGAGTAGGTCAGCGTGGCGTTGAAAGTATCCGTGAGGTATTTGGGGTCGGCGTTGAAGTTGGCGAACTCATAGTGATATCCGCTGTACAGCGCCAGGCGCTTGCCCTTGAGGTCAGCGAAATAGTTCTGCTGGCGACCTTCCTGGTTCTGCGCGACGAAAATTTCGGCATCTTCCAGGCCCATATCCACCGTGGTGTGTGGAATGTCCCTCCAGCCCCAGTCCGGGTTTTCGAAAATCGCCATGTCGGTGCGACCTTCCTTCAGGTCGCCGAAGCGCCGGGGAATCGAGGTCGGTACCAGGACAAACTGATAGTCCGTCTGTAACTTATTGAGCGCTTCGACCAATGCCGGCAACAGTCCGGTGTCGGCACCGCTTTCCGGGCGGATGGTGTAAGGCGGAAAGTGCGCGGCGCCCACTCGAACCAGTTGCGCCGCCTGTGCAGGCAACCCTGAAAATGCCGTCAGCGCGACGAGTACCAGACCCGTGGCCATCCGAATTGGCGAAGACTTCAAAACACCCCACTCCCCGAAAAAATACCGATCAATGCATTCAAGCTAGGCGGTTTCGCCCAGTTAGCCAGTTTCCCGGCCGGTTAGACAGTGGGTCAGCGCTCTTCGAGCACCAGAATCAGCGCTTCATCGGCCAACTGATCGAGGCTCAGGCTGCCGCCGGCACGGAACCAGGTGGTGGTCCAGGAAAGCGCGCCCGTGAGAAAACGTCGGGTTACAAACACATCACCCCGAATGAACCCGGCCGCCTTGGCTTCGCCCAGCACCTGCAGCCAGATATCTTCGTAGACATCGCGCAGGGCCAGGACTTTGGCCTGGCCCTCTTCGGACAACGAACGCCATTCGTAGACCAGCACCGCCATGGCTTCGCCGCTGCCGCCCATGATCGACTGCAACTCGCAGCGGATCAGCGCCAGCACCCGTTCGCGCACGTTGCTCGCGTCGGCCAGCGCGGCGCGCATCAACGCGGTGTTGTAGCGGATGGTCTCTTCCATCACCGCCCGGAGGATTTCATCCTTGCTTTTGAAGTGATGAAAAATGCTCCCGGACTGAATCCCCACCGCGCCGGCCAAGTCGCGCACGGTGGTGCGTTCATAACCCTTGTTGCGAAACAGGTGAGCGGCGACCTGCAGCAGTTTGCCGCGGGCGCTGTCAGGGTCGGTCAGTTGGCCCTGGTCGACCAGTTCGCGCATGACCCTCAGGGCTTTTTGCTCGTCCACCCGTTCTCTCCTACAGTAGATCAGTCTGTTGCCCCCTGAACACGCAGGGTTGCGCGCAATTTAAGCCGCGGGCCGCGACCAAGCAAGCGCTTGGGCAGAAGTTATTTCAGCTGTTTACAAACCAAGCGCTTGCTTGGTAGCCTCCAGACACTTCTGTCGCAGGTTCCTGAGTCGGAGACAACCATGCCAACCACCGTTCGCATCGGATGCGCCAGCGCATTCTGGGGTGACACCAGCACCGCTGCCGCTCAGCTTGTGACAGGCGGACGCCTGGATTATCTGGTGTTTGATTACCTGGCCGAGATCACCATGTCGATCATGGCCGGCGCCCGCATGAAGGACCCGCAGGCCGGGTTTGCCGCGGACTTCATCGAAGTGCTCGCGCCGCTGCTGCCGCAACTCGCCGAACAGCACATCCGCGTCATCAGCAACGCCGGCGGGGTCAATCCACAAGCTTGTGCCGCCGCCCTGCAAGCGGCCTGCGACAAGGCCGGTGTGGCGCTGAAAATCGCCGTGCTGCTGGGCGACGACCTGCAACCGCAATTCAAGCAACTCGCCGCGCAGGGCATCCATGAGATGTTCAACGGCACGCCGCTGCCGCCGATGTGCGTGTCAACCAATGCCTACCTGGGCGCGCCGGGCATCGTCGAGGCGTTGCGTCTGGGCGCCGACATCGTCATCACCGGGCGGGTGGTCGACAGCGCGGTGGTCAGTGCGGCGCTGGTGCATGAATTCGACTGGGCGTGGCACGACTACGACAAACTCGCCCAGGCCGCGCTGGCCGGGCACATCATCGAGTGCGGCGCGCAGTGCACCGGGGGCAATTTCACCGACTGGCGCGACGTGCCGGATTACGAACACATCGGTTTTCCGATCGTGGAAGTCAGCGCCGACGGCCAGTTCATCGTCAGCAAAGCCGAAGGCACTGGCGGCCTGGTGACCCCGCTGACCGTCGGCGAACAGATGCTCTACGAAATCGGCGACCCGCAGGCGTATCTGTTGCCGGACGTGGTCTGCGATTTCAGCCAGGTCAAACTTCAGCAACAAGGCAAGAACGCGGTGCATGTGCACGGTGCCAAAGGCCTGCCACCGAGCGACAAATACAAGGTCAGCGCCACCTGGCCGGACGGCTTTCGCTGCACCGCCAGTTGCCTGATCGCCGGCATCGATGCGGTGGACAAGGCGCGCCGCGTCAGTCAGGCAATCATCGACAAGACTGCCGAAATGTTCAGCCAGCGCGGCTGGCCGCCCTACAGTGAAGTCGACATCGAACTGCTCGGCAGCGAAGCCACCTACGGCCCTCACGGCCAGCGCCGCGACAGCCGCGAGGTGGTGATCAAACTCGCCGTGCGCCATCCACAGAAACAGGCGCTGGTGCTGTTCTCCCGGGAGATCGCCCAAGCCGCCACCGGCATGGCACCGGGGCTGACCGGCATCGTTGGCGGGCGCCCTACGGTGTACCCGCTGATCCGCCTGTTCTCGTTCCTGATCGATAAAACGGTCTGTTCCCTGCACGTCGACATGGCCGCTGAACAGCATCCCTGCACCCTGCCCGCGCAGGCGCCACTCGACAGCCACGACCTGCCAACCCCGGACCAGCCACCCAAACCCCAAGGCCGTGCCGACGCCAGTGTGCCGCTGGTGAAACTGGCGGTGGCGCGCTCCGGTGACAAGGGCAACCACAGCAATATCGGCGTGCTGCCGCGCCGGCCGGAATACCTGCCGTGGATCGCCGAAGCGCTGACCCCGGCAGTGATCGTCGACTGGATGCGCCATGTGCTCGACCCGATTCACGGTCGGGTTGAACGCTGGTATCTGCCCGGCACCCACAGCCTGAACTTCCTGCTGGAAAACGCCCTCGGCGGCGGCGGTGTCGCGAGTCTGCGCATCGACCCGCAGGGCAAGGCCTTCGCCCAGCAATTGCTGGAAATCCAGATCCCGGTGCCGCAGAGCATCGCCGAACAACTCGACTAGAGGTTGGGCTTCATGGCTTACGCATCGATTTTCAAAGCCGATCTGTTCAGCGGCCAGACCATCATCGTTACGGGTGGCGGCAGCGGTATCGGGCGCTGCACCGCGCATGAACTGGCGGCCCTCGGGGCCACGGTGCTGCTGGTCGGGCGCAAACCGGAAAAGCTGCAAAAGGTCGCCGCCGAAATCGCCGAAGACGGCGGCCGCGCCCACTGGCAAGCCTGCGATATCCGTGACGAAGACGCGGTGAAGCAGCTGGTTACCGGGTTGATCGCCGAACACGGGCCGATCCACGGCCTGGTCAATAATGCCGGCGGCCAGTACCCGTCGCCGTTGGCCTCGATCAATCAGAAAGGCTTTGAAACCGTGCTGCGCACCAATCTGGTCGGCGGCTTTCTGATGGCCCGGGAAGTGTTCAACCAGTCGATGAGCAAGCACGGCGGCAACATCGTCAACATGCTCGCCGACATGTGGGGCGGGATGCCCGGCATGGGCCACTCGGGCGCAGCACGTTCAGGCATGGACAATTTCACCAAGACTGCCGCGTTCGAATGGGGCTACGCCGGGGTGCGGGTCAATGCGGTGGCGCCGGGCTGGATCGCCTCCAGCGGCATGGACACCTACGAAGGCGCATTCAAAGCGGTGATCCCGACCTTGCGCGAACACGTGCCGCTCAAGCGCATCGGCACCGAATCGGAAGTCAGCGCGGCGATTGTTTTCCTGCTCAGTCCGGCGGCGGCGTTCATCAGTGGCAGCACCTTGAAAATCGATGGCGCCGCGAGCCTCGGCAGCCGCGCGTGGCCGCTGCACAAGGCGAGCCACAGCGAGTCGTTCAACGGTTTCCATCGGGCGTACTTGCCCGACGTGCTCAAGGACAAGGAGTAAGCCATGCCGCAGATCCAGTCCCAACTCGATCCGCACAGTGAAGCATTCGCCCGCAACCGCGCAGCGATGCTCACGGCCATCGAGCACGTCCAGCAACTGGAACAGAACCTGCTGAACAAGGCCGCCGAAGCCAAGGCCAAATTCGCCAAGCGCGGACAGCTTCTGCCCCGCGAACGCCTGAACCTGTTGCTCGACCCCGGCGCACCGTTCCTCGAACTGGCGAGCCTGGCCGGCTACAAACTGCACGACGACAAGGACGGCAGCGCCGCTGGCGGTGGTTTGATCGCCGGCATCGGCTACGTGTCCGGCGTGCGCGCACTGGTGGTGGCCAACAACAGTGCGATCAAGGGCGGCACGATCTCGCCAAGCGGACTGAAAAAATCCCTGCGTCTGCAACAGATCGCCCAGGAAAACAAACTGCCGGTGATCACCCTGGCCGAAAGCGGCGGCGCCAATCTCAACTACGCCGCCGAGATCTTTGTCGAAGGCGCGCGCAGCTTTGCCAATCAGGCACGGATGTCGGCCATGGGCCTGCCGCAGATCACCGTGGTGCACGGCTCGGCCACGGCCGGTGGCGCGTATCAGCCGGGGCTGTCGGATTACGTGGTGGTGGTGCGCGGCAAGGCCAAACTGTTTCTCGCCGGGCCGCCGCTGCTCAAAGCCGCGACCGGTGAAATCGCCACCGATGAAGAACTGGGCGGCGCCGAGATGCACGCGCAGGTCGCCGGCACCGCCGAATACCTGGCGGAAAACGATGCCGACGGCGTGCGCCTGGTGCGCGAGATCCTGCGCATGCTGCCGTGGAACGAGCAACTGCCGTGGCTGCCGGAGCCACAATATAAAGAGCCGCTCTACCCCATCGATGAACTGCTCGGACTGATTCCCGACGACCCAAAAAAGCCCTATGACGTGCGCGAAATCATCGCGCGCATTGCAGACGAATCCTGCTTTCTCGAATTCAAAGGTGAGTTCGATCAACAGACCGTGTGCGGCCAACTGAAAATCCAGGGCCGCGCCTGTGGATTGATCGGCAACAACGGCCCGATCACCCCGGCCGGCGCGAGCAAGGCCGCGCAGTTCATTCAGCTGTGCGACCAGAGTCAGACGCCGCTGCTGTTCTTCCACAACACCACCGGGTTCATGGTGGGCACCGAGTCCGAACAGCAAGGCGTGATCAAGCACGGCTCGAAACTGATCCAAGCGGTGGCCAATGCGCGGGTGCCTAAACTGACGATGGTCGTCGGCGGCTCCTACGGTGCCGGCAACTACGCGATGTGCGGGCGTGGCCTCGATCCGCGCTTCATCTTCGCCTGGCCCAACAGCCGCACCGCGGTGATGGGTGGCGCACAAGCCGGCAAAGTCTTGCGCATTGTCACCGAGGCCAAGCAGCTCAAGGACGGCCTGACACCGGACCCGAAAATGCTCGACATGCTCGAACAGGTCACCGCGCAGAAGCTCGACAGCCAGTCCACTGCGCTCTACGGCAGCGCCAACCTGTGGGACGACGGGCTGATCGACCCGCGCGACACCCGCACCCTGCTCGGCTACCTGCTGGATATCTGCCACGAGGCCGACATCCGCACGCTGCAACCCAACAGCTTCGGCGTCAGCCGCTTCTGACTGCCACGGATCCCAAGGAGAACAATAAAAATGATCTTCACCCCGGAACACGAAGCACTGCGCCGCACCGTTCGCCAGTTTGTCGAGCACGAGATCAATCCTCACGTCGATGGGTGGGAAAAGGCCGGGCGTTTTCCGATCCACGAGATATTCCGCAAGGCCGGCGACCTCGGTCTGCTGGGGATTTCCAAACCGGAAAAATTCGGTGGCATGGGCCTCGACTACAGCTACTCGATTGTCGCCGCCGAAGAGTTCGGCACCATCCATTGCGGCGGCATTCCGATGTCGATCGGCGTGCAGACCGACATGTGCACTCCGGCGCTGGCCCGCTTCGGCTCCGATGAGTTGCGTGAACAATTCCTCCGTCCGGCGATTAGCGGTGAGCAGGTCGGTTGCATCGGCGTCTCGGAAGTCGGCGCCGGCTCCGACGTCGCCGGGCTGAAGACGACCGCGCGCAAGGACGGCGACGACTACGTGATCAACGGCAGCAAGATGTGGATCACCAACTCGCCGAGCGCCGACTTCATCTGCCTGCTGGCCAACACCTCGGACGACAAGCCGCACATCAACAAGTCGCTGATCATGGTGCCGATGAACACCCCGGGCATCAGCCTCAGCTCGCACCTGGACAAGCTCGGCATGCGCAGCTCGGAAACCGCCCAGGTGTTCTTCGACAACGTGCGCGTGCCGCAGCGCAACCGCATCGGCCACGAAGGCGCCGGGTTCATGATGCAGATGCTGCAGTTCCAGGAGGAACGCCTGTTCGGCGCGGCGAACATGATCAAGGGCCTGGAATACTGCATCGACAGCACCATCGAGTACTGCAAGGAACGCAAGACCTTCGGCAACGCGCTGATCGACAATCAGGTGATCCACTTCCGCCTCGCCGAACTGCAGACCGAAATCGAATGCCTGCGGGCGCTGGTGTATCAGGCCACCGAGCAGTACATCAAAGGCCAGGACGTGACCCGGCTGGCGTCGATGGCCAAGCTCAAGGCCGGACGCCTCGGCCGTGAAGTCAGCGACAGCTGCCTGCAATATTGGGGCGGCATGGGCTTCATGTGGGACAACCCGGTGGCCCGCGCCTACCGCGATGTGCGGCTGGTGTCGATTGGCGGCGGCGCCGACGAAATCATGCTCGGGATCATCTGCAAACTGATGGGCATCCTGCCGGGGAAAAAGAAATGAGCCCCCTGCCCGACTGCCAGACCCTGCTGCTGGAGCAACATGGCGGCGTGTTGCACATCACCCTCAATCGCCCGGACAGCCGCAATGCGATGAGCCTGCAGATGGTCGCCGAACTGCGCGCGGTACTGGCGGCAGTGCGGAACGATCGCCGCGTGCGCGCCCTGGTGCTCAGTGGCGCCGGCGGGCATTTCTGTGCCGGTGGCGACATCAAGGACATGGCCAATGCCCGTGCGCAGGGGGCCGACGCCTACCGCGCGTTGAACCGTGCGTTCGGCGCCCTGCTGCAAGAAGCGCAACACGCTCCGCAAGTGCTGATCAGCGTATTGCAGGGCGCGGTGCTCGGCGGCGGGTTCGGACTGGCTTGCGTCAGTGACATCGCGATGGCCGATCACCAGGCGCAGTTCGGCCTGCCGGAAACCAGCCTCGGTCTGTTGCCGGCGCAAATCGCGCCGTTCGTGGTGCAGCGCATCGGCCTGACCGAAACCCGCCGACTGGCGCTGACCGCTGCACGCTTCGACGGCCATCAGGCGCGGCGTCTGGGCCTGGTGCATTTTGTCGAGCAAGACCCGCAAGCGCTGGCCGAGCGCCTCGACGAAGTGCTCGATCATGTCCTGTGCTGCGCGCCCGAAGCGAATGCCATGACCAAGAAACTGCTGCTCGCCAGTGCCGGGCAGCCGTCGAGTGAATTGCTGGATGAGGCGGCGCAATGGTTCAGCGACGCGGTGACTGGCGAAGAAGGGATCGAGGGCACCCTGGCTTTTGTGCAAAAGCGTAAACCGAAGTGGGCCCTTTGAAAGCGTCGCGAGCAGGCTCACGCCTACAAGGGAATTTGCGTCGTTCACAAAACCTGTAGGAGTGAGCCTGCTCGCGATGAGGCCAACACATTCACCGCCACAATTTCAGGAACAAGACCATGCCCACCCTCCACAAAATCCTGATCGCCAACCGCGGTGAAATCGCCTGCCGCATCCAGCGCACCGCCCAGGCCCTGGGCTATCGCACCGTCGCCGTGTTCAGCGACGCCGACGCCGAGGCCTTGCACGTGCAGATGGCCGACCAAGCGGTGAACATCGGCCCGGCACCGGTGCACCAGTCCTACCTGAACATCCCGGCGATCCTCGACGCCGCGCGCCGCAGCGGCGCCGACGCGATCCACCCCGGCTACGGTTTCCTCTCGGAAAATGCCGGGTTCGCCCGCGCCTGCGAAGAAGCTGGCCTGACCTTTATTGGCCCAAGTGCCGAGGCCATCGAGCTGATGGGCAGCAAGCGCCTGTCGAAAATCGCCATGCTCGACGCCGGCGTACCGTGCATCGCCGGCTATCAAGGCGCGGCGCAGGACGACGCCACCTTGCTGCGCGAAGCCGAACGCATCGGTTATCCGCTGATGATCAAGGCCAGCGCCGGCGGTGGTGGGCGCGGCATGCGTCTGGTGCACAACAGCGACGAACTGCCGGCGCAATTGCGCACGGCGCGCTCCGAGGCCTTGAACGGTTTCGGCAGTGACGAACTGATCCTCGAACAGGCCTTGATCGAACCACGGCACGTCGAGGTGCAACTGTTCGGCGATTGCCACGGCAACCTGGTTTACCTCGGCGAACGCGATTGCTCGGTGCAGCGGCGCCACCAGAAAGTCATCGAGGAGGCGCCCTGCCCGGTCATGACGCAGGCGTTGCGTCAGGCCATGGGCGAAGCGGCGCTCAAGGCTGGCCGCGCGGTGAATTACGTCGGCGCCGGCACGGTCGAGTTTCTGCTCGATGCCCGTGGGCAATTTTATTTTCTGGAAATGAATACCCGTCTGCAGGTGGAGCATCCGGTCACCGAGCTGATCACCGGGCTGGACCTGGTCGCCTGGCAACTGACCGTCGCCGAAGGGCAGCCGCTGCCCTTGACCCAGGATCAGGTCACCCTCAACGGCCACGCCATGGAAGTGCGTCTGTATGCCGAAGACCCGACGCAGAATTTCCTGCCGCAGACCGGGCTTATTCAAGCCTGGGAACCAGCCTTGAACCCGGGGGCGCGGATCGATCATGGCTTGCGTGAAGGTCAGTCGATCAGTCCGTTCTATGACCCGATGCTCGGCAAACTGATCGCCCACGGCGCCACCCGCGAAGAGGCGCGGCGCAAGTTGCTGCGTGCGGTGCAGGACAGCGTGCTGCTCGGCGTACAGAGCAATCAACGTTTGCTCGACAGCCTGCTGCAACATCCGCAGTTCATCAGCGGCGAATTCAGCACCGCATTCATCGCCCAACATTTCACCGATCACCCTTGCCTGCACGCCTACACCCCCGGTGCCGAGGAGTTGGCCATCGCTGCCGTGCTGTTTTATCAGTCAGGCGCGCAAGCGCATCGGGCATCGCTCAAGGGCTGGCGCAACAATGCCGGAGTACCGCTGAATTACCGCCTCGGCCTTGAAGAGCAGGACTGGGCGCTGCAACTGCTGGCGGGCAGCGACGGGCGCTTCACCGTCACTGTGATGGAGCGTTCGCTGATCCTGAAGGTTATCGATGGCGACACGCGCTCAGTGACCGTGGAGATCGATGGCCTGCGCCAGCGTCACGCCTACCGACTGGAGGGTGAAGCACTCTGGCTGTTCACCCATCCGGGCAACCTGCGGCTGGAGGATCGAACTCATGCGCGGGTCAGCAGTCAGAGCAGCGTCAGCTCCGGCACGCTGAAGGCGCCGATGGACGGTGCCATCGTCGACGTGCTGGTCAGCGAAGGCAGCCCGGTCAGCAAAGGTCAGTTGCTGGTGGTGCTGGAGGCAATGAAAATGGAGCACCCGCTCAAGGCCGGCATCGACGGCGTGCTCATGCGGGTGCAGGTCAAGGTCGGCGATCAGGTAAAGAATCGTCAGGTTCTGTTGCAGGTCGAGTGAGTCGCCAGGCGCAAACGCAAGGTTTGACTACGCTCTGATCTATCAGGACGCGTAAATCAGGAAACCTGCGATGCCCCATTGGCTGGTCATTGATCTGGAAGCCACCACCGATGAAGGTGGCTGGCCGGTTACGGAAATGGAAATCATCGAAATCGGCGCCACGCTGGTCGATCGTGCCGGTCGCGAGCAGGATCACTTTCAGCGCTTCGTCAAACCCACCCGGCGGCCGTTGTTGACGGCGTTCTGCCGTGAGCTCACGCACATCACTCAGGCCAATATCGACGCCGCGCAGCCACTGAACGAGGTCTGGCCGGCCTTCGAACGCTGGCTGGGCCAGCACCAGACGCGGCTCGAGGGCTGGGTCAGTTGGGGTGACTACGACCGCAAGCAATTGCTCCAGGAATGGCAGCGCCTGCAACTCGACAGCGTGTTGAGCCGGGTGCCGCACATGAACCTCAAACAGCGCTTTGCCAAGGCCCGGCGCCTGGATCGGCCGTTGGGGCTCAATGGTGCGCTGCAACTGGCGGGCATGCAGTTCAGCGGTCAACAGCACCGGGCGCTGGAAGACGCACGCAATACCGCACGGTTGTTGCCGCTGGTGTTGCCACTCTAGAGTCAGGGCGGGAACTTGCCAGACACGCGCCGGGCAGGTGACGGCGCCAGGAGCGTTGTGCATACTGGCCAGCCTTTTTTAACCCTTTTTTGCCCTTTTCGAGAGGAAT
Source organism: Pseudomonas sp. 86_A (assembly GCF_017491705.1). Classification (NCBI taxonomy): domain Bacteria; kingdom Pseudomonadati; phylum Pseudomonadota; class Gammaproteobacteria; order Pseudomonadales; family Pseudomonadaceae; genus Pseudomonas; species Pseudomonas sp. 86_A. The sequence continues at coordinate 60,939 of NZ_JAFGYS010000007.1, forward strand.
CGCCCATGTTCAAAGTCAACGAGTACTTCGACGGCACCGTCAAGTCGATCGCTTTTGGCACTGCTGAAGGTCCGGCGACCATTGGCGTCATGGCCCCGGGCGAATACGAATTCGGCACCGCTCAGCGTGAAATCATGCACGTGGTCTCCGGCGCCCTGACCGTCAAACTGCCAGACAGCAGCGACTGGGAAACCTTCGCGGCCGGCAGCCAGTTCAACGTCCCGGCCAACAGCAAGTTCCAGCTGAAAGTCGCCGTCGACACCGCTTACCTGTGCGAATACCGCGGCTAAGCCCACGGTTTTTTCCGGCGCAAAAAAATGCCCGCGTCCCAGGACACGGGCATTTTCATTTCAGGGCCGGTTACTCGAGGATTTCCACCGGCATCCCGACTTCCAGCTGACCATTGCTGTCGTTGACCAGGTTCTGGCCGAACATCGCGCCATCGGCCTGGGCACGGAGTTTCTGCAGGGTCGCCAGCGGTTCACGATCGGCATTGCGTTCACCGGTTTGCGGATCAATCGTGGTCAGAATGCACCGCGCGCAGGGTTTCACCACACGGAACTCGACATCGCCGATGCGAATGCGCTTCCAGCCATCTTCGGCGAACGCTGCGCTGCCTTCGATCACCAGATTTGGCCGGAACCGCAGCATCTCCAGCGGCCGCCCGACATTTTGCGCCAGATCCTGCAACGACGCCTCCCCGATCAGCAACAACGGGAAGCCATCAGCGAATGCCACTTGATCGTCCTCGCGGCCATAACCGTCCTGAGTCAGGCGGGCGCGGTTCAGTGGCACCTGCACCAGCCGGGTGGGTTTGCCAATGAAATCACTGACCCAACGGGCCGCTTCGTCACCGGCATCCGGTACGCGCAAGGTATCGCGCCAGATGGTCACGCCGCGCAGGTCGGAATCCGCCTCGGGTAACGGCACATCAAGTGCCGCATGCCCGGGCGCGCTCAGGGTCAGACCGCCCTGCGCATTCCACAGTGCCGACAGCTGGACCATTTTCGCTTCGGCGCGCTGGGTCAGGAAGCGCCCGCTGGCCTCGTCCACCAGCATCCAGCGGCGGTCTCCTTCAAGGCCCAGTTTGTCCAGGCCAATCGATTGCAGAATTTCAGGCTTGCCGGATTTCAACGGGTAACGATAAAGCGCGCTCAGACGCAGCATGGCCAGCTTCCTGGTGGCTAAAAAAGCCACCCTATACGAGCTTTATCTGCGAATCAAAGGCTGATGCACGCCCCTGCAAAGATAGTTTGTGGCGAGGGGATTCATCCCCGATGGGGCGCGAAGCGGCCCCACTCGCAACAACAAAGCAGGACTGCTGCGCAGTCCGTCGGGAATAAATCCCCTCGCTATAGGACGTTTCTTCAGGCCGGCACTTCATCGAGCATCAGACGCTGGCGCACCACGTCGACCAGCTTGTCTGGCTGAAACTTGGAGAGGAAGTTGTCGCAGCCGACCTTCTTCACCATCGAGTCGTTGAAGCTGCCGGACAGCGAGGTATGCAGCACCACGTACAGCCCACGCAGACGTGGGTCGTTGCGGATTTCGGTGGTCAGGCGATAACCGTCCATTTCCGGCATTTCCGCGTCGGTGAACACCATCAGCAGCTTGTCGGTCATGTTCACGCCGGTATCGGCCCAGGCCTTGAGCATGTTCAGCGCCTTCAGGCCATCGCTGGCGATGTGCATTTTTACCCCGAGCTGGCCGAGGGTGTCGCGCAATTGCGACAGCGCGACGTTGGAGTCGTCCACCAGTAGCACTTCACGACCGCGGGCACGCTCCAGCACCGGATCATCGAGCTTGTCGCGCGAGACCTTGGCGTTGTACGGGACGATTTCGGCGAGGACTTTCTCGACGTCGATGATTTCCACCAGTTGCTCGTCGACCTTACTGATCGCAGTCAGGTAATGCTGGCGTCCGGCGCTGGTCGGCGGCGGCAGGATGGCTTCCCAGTTCATGTTGACGATGCGATCCACGCCACCGACGAGGAAGGCCTGCACCGAACGGTTGTACTCGGTGACGATGATGGTGCTGTTCGGACCCGGCACCAGCGGGCGCATGCCGATCGCCTGGGATAGGTCGATCACCGGCAGCGTCTGGCCGCGCAGGTTGACCACGCCGCAGACAAACGGGTGGCGCTGCGGCATCAGGGTCAGCTTCGGCAGTTGCAGAACTTCCTGAACCTTGAACACGTTGATCGCGAACAATTGGCGTCCGGCCAGTCGAAACATGAGAATTTCCAGGCGATTCTCACCCACCAGTTGCGTGCGTTGGTCTACCGTGTCGAGAATGCCGGCCATCAATGACTCCTGGGCTTGTTCTGATGAATTCACTAAGAGGGGTTATCGGCTGTTTATGGCGAATCTTGATCCCCGTAAAAATTACTATCAAAATGCCATACACGAGCATTGATGTCACATTAACATCATGCTTTACTGACCCAGTGTTTTCATCTGCTACATTCTCTTTTGGCGCGACCACGGTTTGCGCCACAGGTTCCCGCGTGTAAGGGAATCCCCTAGTAACAATCAGGCCCAACCTGATGTTCGCAATATCCAATAGCCATTAATGTGACGCCATTCTCATTGCATGAACGGAGTCAGGCTATTGTGTGCGATCGCAGTTCGGTGGAAACGTATCCTCTCGACACCCTCAGTCTGTGCACTTGCACGCCGGGGCGCGGTCTCGCGACGATTCACGATCGTCGACACACACGGCATTCCCTCATCAGACATGACGCTGTGGAGATAAGCATGCCAATCGACCGCAAAGACTGGGCACAACGCTTTCCCGAATTTCTTGTCGAGGCTGAAACACTCCTGGCCAAGTCCGAAGAATGCCTGAGTCACCTGCAACTGATCAGCAACGACAAGGACGCCATCGACTGCATGCGCAGCACCCTGCTCAAGCTTGCGAGCCGGGCTGAAGCGTTGGCACTGGAAGCGATCTCCGAGTTTTCCCTGCACATTCACAGCCTGCTCAATCACGCACCGGATCACATTGATCTGCACGCCCAGGCCCTGGATGCGCTCAAGGATTGTTTCACCCTGATGGCCTGGCAAATCGAGCTGGTCGATCAGAACACCGGCCAGTTGAGTCTGGATAACAGCGAGCAGACATCCCTGATCGAAGCCTTTGCATTCCAGGTCAGTCAAAGCCAGTTTCAACCGCAACTCTCGACCCCTTCGCCATTGCTTGCGTCCTACTCGGAGCGCCAGGCCTGATTTGCCGCTATCAATGCGTAAATCGAGGTTGTAGATCCGGATTGCTGAATGTCGCAAATGAATAGTTCATACCTGCCAGCGACAAACCGAACTAAATAATCACACCTGACAGTCGCGGATATTTTCCCGCCGCCTCAGGGTTTGCCTGTGTCTGTATAACGAGCAACTTCAGGCAATATCGGTATCCATCGAGCAGAATAAAGCGAGTTTTCTCCATAATGGAACTCACGTCCAACAGGGCGTTTTCCTGACTCATTGGACATATATGGCAAACGCGACCAACGGTATCTTAAGTGGTATTATGCCGACCATTAGTTGCTCCCAATTAATGGCATAGTGATTCAGTGACAGGCATCCACCGAAGTTGGCGGTCAATATCGTTCACTGAACCTCGTTAAAATCAATAACATAATTGACAGCATTTTCAGACAGAGATCCGCCCGCCACCGGCCGGTCTACCCGCAGCGAACATCCATTGGCTCCATCCGTTATGTACGCCAGCCTCAAGTCAATCACCACATGGCCACCCTCCCGGGAAAATGCACGCCGGTTCACACTCATATTGTGTGTCATCGCCACCGTCGGCAGCCTGCTGACCTATGGTCTGTCCGCGCCACTGTCATTGGGTCTGCTGCTGTTGAACGTGGCCGCCACCGCGTGTGTATGGGTGCAATATCGGCTGTCGCGCAAATCGATCAAGTTCCAGCCCCAGGAACTCGCGGACCGTCTACTCGAAGTTCAGGAAAACGAGCGGCACCGTCTCAGCCGCGAACTGCATGACGATATCGGCCAGTTGCTGACCGCCGCCAAGCTGCAAAGCGAGTGGCTCAAGAGACGCCTGCCGCAGGATCTGCAAGAGCAATGCTCGACACTCTGCGACACCCTTGAAGAAACCCTGAACAAGGTGCGCGATGTGTCAGCCATTCTCAATCCGCGGCAACTGACCAGCCTCGGCCTCGAAGCCAGCCTGCGCGCGCACCTGCTCAAGACGCTGGCCAACTCCTCGGTCCACTGGAGCCTCGACTGCCAGCAGCGACTCAATGGCATCCCGGAAGAAATGGCGGTCGCCGCTTTTCGCATTACCCAGGAAGCGGTCACCAACATTCTGCGTCACGCGCAGGCGAAAAACCTGCTGATCCGCGTACAACGCCTGCCGCAAGGCCTGACGTTGTTCATCAGCGACGATGGTCTGGGATTTGCGCCTGCCGCCGACCCGGGCCGCGAAGGACAACGTGGCATGGCCGGGATGGCCGAGCGAATCGAACAGCTGGGCGGCACGCTGAATGTCATCAGCGAGCCGGGCAAAGGCACTCAAATCGAAGCACTATTCCCCTGGGCGCCCCGTGCACTCGAGCGGGCCAGTACGAATAAGGTTATGCGTTGACTTGTAACTTACTTCTGGTGGATGACCACTCGCTGATCAGGGCCGGCGTGCGCGCTCTGGTGCTCGACATTCCCGGTTACGCGGTCGTTGGCGAAGCCAGCGATGGCTCGCAGTTGCTCGAAATGGTCGAGCAACTGACGCCTGACATCGTGTTGCTGGATATCTCGATGAAGGAAACCGGTGGACTGGAAGCCCTGCAACGGCTCAAGCGGGTGCGCCCACAGAGCAAGGTGCTGATCCTGTCGATGCACACCGATCCGGCGTTGATCATGCAGGCACTGGAATCCGGTGCGCACGGTTATCTACTCAAGGACACCACAGCCACCGAGCTTGAACACGCCCTTGAAGCCCTGCGCAACAACGAGCGCTACCTGAGCCCGGCGATTGCTCATACCGTGATCAACCAGGCACTGACCCGCACGCAGAAAAACCAGCCGGAAGTGGCCGACACGCACAATCTGACAGCACGTCAGCTGGAAATCCTGCGGTTGATCGTGCGTGGCAAGTCCACCCGGGAAATCGCCAACGGCCTGGGCCTGAGCATCAAGACCGTCGAAACCCACCGCTCGCAGATCATGAAACGCCTGCAGATCTACGATGTGGCGGGTCTGGTGCTGTTCGCAGTGCGCGAGCAGATCATCAGTCTCGACGACTGATCGACCGGGCGCCGCCCAGCAACGGCGAATGCTCGGGCAAATGCACCTGCAAGGCGCCCGGACGTGCCTCGAAGCGCAGGCTGTCGCCTTCCAGCGGCTCGCCATCAAGATTGATGCTCAGGCCCTCGGCGACCTTGATTTCAACCCAGGGTAACCGGGCCCGGACAAACATATTGTCGAGGCCGAAGCCGTCACTGAGCAGACTTTTCAGCGTGCCGACCAGCTCCTGCGGCGCCGGCAGGATGCTGATATCCAGCAGCCCGTCATCCGCCAGGGCTTGCGGACACAATTCATGCCCGCCACCTGCCTGGCGACCGTTGCCGATGCCCAGCGCCAGCAACTCGCCACTCCAGTGAAAATCCGGCCCCTGCAGTTCGCCGTAGGCCGCATGCAACTCACTGAAACGCGACAGACCGGTAAACAGATAGGCCGCCCCGCCGAGCACCTTTTTCAGGTCTTCAGAGGTATTGGCCGTGACCTGGCTGCCAAAACCACCCGTCGCCATGTTAAGGAAGATCTGCTCGCCGACTGCGCCCAGATCAATGTTTCGCGGTGGCACATCCAGCAGCTCCAGGGCTTCGGCCGGCTCCAGCGGGATCCCGGCAGCGCGGGAAAAATCGTTGGCCGTCCCCAACGGCAACAGCACCAGGCTGGCCTGGTGCGAATGGGCGGCGAGCGCCTCGGCAATATCGCGCAACGTGCCATCGCCGCCGCCGGCAATAATCTGTTTGTAGCCAGCCGCCAGTCCCTCGTGCACCAACCGCTGCGCATCACCGGCCTCCCAGGTCAGCCGTACCGCCAGCTCCCAGCCCTGCTTGCGCTTTCCTTCGACGGCAGCGCGAACCGCCTCATTGAGTGCCTGCTTGCCATGCAGAATCAACAGCGCCTTGCGTTCACTCATAACGGTCACTCCCCAAGATTGAATCGGTATGAACTATCTTGACCACTGACGCACGCAAAAAAGCCGCAAGATTCACTTTTAATTCAAGCGTCTGACCTGCAGCGTCCTACACAGCGGTATTTTTTCTTACAACATGTGAGGAATCGGCTCAATTGACCCATCACGATCATTGATTCACCGTGTGCAGGTGGCATCAATCTTCGATTTAACAACACAAGGATGTGCAGGTAATGAGTGGATACACCCTCGGGGCTGGCAACTGTTTGAATCATGGAAAGGTTAGCGAGCTGACATTTGAAACAGCTGACGGACATTTCCATGCACAGCCATGAAGCCAGAATTTCAACCAGTCCGGTCGCCCCCCTTAATGAAAGCCGCGCCAGTCACACACCCGATTTCAAAAAGAGCGCTAGAAGCACTGGAGATGTAGATATGGAACCGCGTGTGACCGAACTGGAAACCCACCTCAAATACATTCGCCGGGACATGGACGAAGTCCGCAGTGATGTCAAAACCATCAAACACCGTCTCGCCTATTCGGCAGGTGCCATGGCCGTTGTTTTGGGGTTGCTGGGCTGGGTTGCCAACAGCCGGTTCGATCAGTTGGTCACACTGATGAGCCATTGATCGGGGAATGCAGGCATCGACGCTGTATGGGTCGAGCCTGCACTGGCTGGACGGGATCAGCCGAGCAGATCACTCAGAGGAATGAAGACGACTTGATCGCCTTCTACCAGCGTCCGGCCCTCCCTCACTTCGACCAATCCATCGGCCCAGGCTGCACTGCGCAACACCCCTGAGCTTTGATTGCGGTAGATGATTGCCTGCCCCTGCTCAAGTCGGCCCCGCAAATATTCACGCCGATTACCGGCCACCGGCCAGACGAAACCTGCCGGTACCGTGAACTTCAGCGGCTCGACATCCTGCACACCCTGACGGCGCAACAGGTAGGGCCGCGTGAGCAAGGCAAAAGTCACCAGCGTCGAAGCCGGGTTACCCGGCAGACCAATGACCGGCACGTGACGGAAATGACCGAACGTCAGCGGTTTTCCCGGTTTGATGGCCAGTTTCCACAGCGCCAGCTCGCCTTCTTCCCGCAACGCGATGCCAAGGAAGTCCGCTTCGCCAACCGAGACGCCGCCCGTCGAGAGGATCAGGTCGACATCCTGCAAGTCGCCCAGACGGGCACGGGTAGTTTCCAGATTATCCGGGAGAATGCCGGCATCGATCACTTCGCATCCCAGGCGCTGCAGCCAACTGCACAACACCACCCGATTGCTGTTGTAGATCTGCCCCGGCCCCAACGCCTGGCCAGGCTCGACCAGCTCATCCCCGGTGGACAGCACCGCCACCCGCACCTTGCGCACCACGTTCAACCCGGCGCACCCCAACGACGCTGCCAAACCTTGCTCGATCGGTCCCAACCGGGTGCCTGCCGGCAGGATCAACTCACCGACGGTGGTTTCCTGGCCCTGCGGGCGAATGTTCTGGCCGACGCTCATGGTTTCGGTAAAACGCACCCGGCCATCGTCCTGAACCTCGGCGTTTTCCTGCATCTGCACGCAATCCGCTCCGGCAGGCACAGGCGCACCAGTGAAGATTCGCGCACAGGTGCCGGGCTTCAATGCTTCGGGCGCCTGCCCGGCGAACACCTTCTGACTGACAGGCAGCGGTTCTCCGGTCCAGTCAGCCAGGTTCAGCGCGTAACCATCCATGGCACTGTTTGGCCAGGGCGGCAGGTCGAGTGTCGAGATCAAGTCGTCGGCCAGCACCCGCCCCTCGACCTCAGCCAACGGCAGGAACTCGTGCTCGACAATCGGCGTGGCATCGGCCATTGCCAGCAGGCGAACCAGTGCATCTTCAACAGGCATCAGGCTGCCGGTCTTGCCCGGCTTACCCACGGGATTCACAAGGCGCCGCCTGTTTCAGGTGCGTTACGAAGTTGCATGGACGGTGCCGCGAATCCAGTTGCTCCGCCAGAATGCCGTCCCAACCGGTGCGCACGGCATTGGTCGAACCGGGCAGGCAGCACACCAGGGTGCCATTGGCCAGACCGGCGAGCGCCCGCGATTGCACGGTCGATGTTCCGATATCCGCCACCGATATCTGGCGGAACAATTCACCAAATCCGTCGACCTGCTTGTCGAGCAGGCACGCCACGGCTTCCGGCGTGCTGTCACGCCCGGTGAAACCGGTGCCGCCGGTAATCAGCACGACCTGCACCACGTCTTCGGCAATCCAGTGGGCCACTTGCGCACGGATCTTGTACAGATCATCTTTGAGCAGGACCCGTTCCGCCAGGCGATGACCGGCAGCGGTCAGACGGTCGACAAAGACCTGGCCTGAGGTGTCGGTTTCCAGGGTTCGGGTATCACTGACAGTCAGCACCGCAATGTTCAGCGGTGCAAAAGGTACATCGGCCTTGGCTTTCATTAGGCTCGTCCAGTTGTAGGGGAAACAGCCCGGTGTTATATCACAGCGCCTGAATTTTTCGCCGCCCACTGGAGAGCCGCATGACCTCGAATACGCCATTGCCCCCCTGCTCCATTCTGCTCCTGGCGGGAGGACGCGGGCAGCGCATGGGCGGCCAGGACAAGGGTCTGATCGAATGGCAGGGTGAACCACTGATAGCGCATCTGCAGCGCAAGGTGCGGCCGCTGACCGAAGACCTGATCATCTCCTGCAACCGCAATCATGAACGTTATGCGGCGTTCGCCGACCAACTGGTGAGTGATGAAGAAGGCGACTTTCCCGGACCATTGGCCGGGATCCTCGCCGGGCTCAAGGCTGCGCGCTTGCCACAGCTGCTGGTCCTGCCCTGCGACGTACCGCGCATTGACGCTGAACTGCTGCACGGCATGCGCGAAACCGCCGCCCGGTTTCCTGAAAAACCTTTAATGTTGCGTCATGACGACCACTGGGAGCCCCTGCTGTGCGTGATTCCGGTGGCCCTGCTGCCCGCCTTCGAAGCCGCCTGGAACGCTGGTGAGCGCAGCCCCGGCCGGATCATGCGCAACCTCGACGCCACGGCCCTGCAATGCCCGGACAATGACCCGCGACTGGCCAACCTGAACACCCCCGAACTGTTAAATGCGCATAACACTGTGTCAGACTGACAGCATTCAAGGAACTCTCACGCCTTGTATACGTCTCAAGCTCAGTAACCAAAAGTATTCCCATTCGGAGACACACTCATGACTCAACGGACCCTCGCCACTTTCATGCTCGCACTGGGCCTGGCAACGCTCGCTGGTTGCTCCTCGCCAACAGTGATCACCTTGAATGACGGTCGCGAAATCCAGGCCGTCGACACCCCGAAATACGACGAAGATTCGGGCTTCTACGAGTTCAAACAGCTCGACGGCAAAGAGACCCGCCTCAACAAGGATCAGGTTCGTACCGTTAAAGAGCTGTAAGCTTCAGGTCGATACCGGATACAGAAAAGCCCGCATTGCTGCGGGCTTTTTCATGGGCGCGGAAAAGCGGGTGACATCACCACTGCAGGGTGATCTGGCTCTCGAATGAACGCTCTTCACCCGTTACCGGGTCGACAAACCGCAGCCCCTGCGCCAGCAGCTTCAACGGATTGGCGTAGTCATCCTCAGCGTCTTTCAACACGTCTGGATAAAACGGGTCATTGCAGATGCTGGCCCCCAACGCGGTCATGTGCACCCGCAACTGATGCTTCTTGCCGGTCACCGGGTACAGGCCGTAGCGCCACAGATCACCGTTCTTTTCCCGCACTTCCACCGCCGTTTCCGTATTGGCGACACCCGGCCCTTCCTGCATGCGGAAAAACGGTTCACCGTCGACCAGTCGGCTTTTGTGCACCAGGGGAAACTCCAGCTCAGGCAGCGCACGGGCGATCGCTTCATAGCGTTTATCGATCTGCCGCGTCGGGAACAACGACTGATAAGCCGAACGGGTCTGCGGGTTGGCCGAGAAAATCACCAGCCCTGCCGTGTGCCGGTCGATGCGGTGCAGCGGCACCAGATGCGGGTTGTCCAGGCGCCGGATCAGTCGGCGCAGCAACGTCTGCTCGACATACTCGCCGGCCGGTGTCACTGGCAGGAAATGCGGCTTGTCCGCCACCACCAGATGTTCGTCCGCATACAGGATCGACTCGAGTACCGGGATCGGCTTCTCATCCGGCACTTCACGGAAGTAGTGAATGCGCAGGCCTTCCTTGTATGGCAGGTCAAGCGCAATCGGCTGGCCCTGGCCATCCAGCACCCGCCCGCGGGCGATCCGGTCCAGCCATTGCTCGCGACTGATCGCCCTGAAATGCTCACACAGGCAATCAAGCACGGTCAGCCAGGTGCCCGGCGGCAGGTAAAGGGTGCTGGCCTGATTTTGAGCAGCGGAAAATGTTGGTGTGGACATACGGAAATTCGAACCCTCAATGCAGGCCGGCATTATCCAACACCGAGCGATACGAACCTAGCGCAGATTCCCTGCCCGCCTCAGGCCGGGATCGCCTTCAGCGCTGCGGCTTCGGTGAATTCCTTGAGCCAGCGCAGCACATCGACCGCCTCCCAACGCCCCGGGTCATACAAGGCGTACAACAACCCCTGATAACCGACCACGTCCAGTTGCTTGTGATAACCGGCACGCTGGAACAGCGCCTCGATTTCGGCAAAGCAGGTGTTGAAGTGCAGTTTGTTGAAAGGCGTCTTGCCCTCCGTGACCAGCCCGTCCAAGCGCAGCTCGAGGACCGCCTCGCGCACCACGTCAACCGACATCCGGTTCACGCTGTTCTTCAACTGTTCGACATTGACCACGGTTCGTCCCTCTGACTGCCGGATTCACCTGCTCAGGTCATCCAAAGCAGCAGGCCCATCCAATTACTGTATGCGCATACAGTAACCGAATAAACCGCAGAGTGCCAAGGGAACGATGCCCGTCACGACCAGCGGAAACCGTGGCGCGTCAGCGAACAGACGGCTCAGCTCAGGAAGTCCACTACCTGATCGGCATTGAACGGCCAGCCCAGTTCCGCACCGGTATCGACCCGGCGCAGCAGCGGAATCCGCAGGCTGTAAGCCTCGAACCAGGATTCATCATCGGCAATATCCACCAGTTCCACCAGCAGCCCATGCTCGACAAGCGGCATCAACTCGGCCTCTGCCAACTCACACAGATGGCATCCCAAGGTGCCGAACAACTGACATTCAGGAGGCATGATCGATCAACCGGAAAAATGAGCGTTCATTCTAGGCCTGCCTCGAAAACCCGTCGAGCCGCAGCAACACAAAGGCCCGAACACGGCGAAGAATCAGCAAAAGCCTGACGCAAATCAGCTCGGCCAAACGCCAATCAGGCGATGCTCCCGGGCTTTTTGCCTCTACGCTTGAGAAGCCTGAGCCCGACATCGGAGTGCCTTGTGTTTGCCAACCTGCTGATCATCCTCGCCTCATCCCTGGTGATGATTGCCCTGTTCCGCCGTCTGCGCTTGCCGCCGGTGCTGGGCTATCTCTGCGTGGGCCTGATGGTGGGGCCGACCGCGTTCAACTGGGTCAACGAGAGCGAGCACCTGCCGGACGTGGCCGAACTGGGCGTGGTGTTCCTGTTGTTCTCGCTGGGCCTGGAGTTTTCCCTGTCGAAAATGATCGCGCTACGCCAAGTGGTGTTTCGTCTGGGCAGCCAGCAAGTCTTGCTCAGCACCGGACTGCTGGGGCTGGTGCTGATCCTGCTGGGCATGCCAGTGACTCCGGCCCTGTTACTCGGCGCCGGGCTGTCGTTGTCGTCGACGGCGATAGTCACCAAGGAGTTGAGCAGTCTGGGCGAAGTGTTCAGCAGTCACGGGCAGAACGCGGTCGGGGTCTTGCTGTTTCAAGACGTGGTCGCGGTGTTGTTGCTGACCCTGGTGCCGGTGTTCGCCGGGAGCAGCGCGCAAGCCTGGTATTGGGCCTTGCCGCTGACGCTGGTGAAAACCGTGGTGCTGTTTTTCGGTCTGCTGCTGGCCAGCCGCTGGTTGCTGCCACGGCTGTTCCATGAAGTGGCTGCATCGCGCTCGGCGGAATTGTTCGTACTGCTGGCGCTGGTGATTGTGCTGCTGACCGCATGGTTGACGCACCTGTTGGGCCTGTCCCCTGCCCTTGGCGCTTTTCTGGCCGGCATGCTGCTGGGCGAGAGCCATTATCGTCATCAGATCGAGGCCGACATCCGGCCCTTTCGCGACATTCTGCTCGGGGTGTTTTTCGTCAGCATCGGCATGCTGATCGACCTGCAACTGTTCGTCAGCCACAGCCTGTTGATTCTCGGCCTGACCCTCGGCCTGATGCTGATCAAAGGCACGGTCGTGGCGCTGCTGGTGAAGTGGCGCGGCAGCGATCACGAAACCGCCTGGCGCAGCGGCCTGGCCCTGGCCCAGGGTGGTGAGTTCTGCTTTGCCCTGATGGCACAGATGCAGCAGAACAAGATGCTGCCTGCCGAATTGGGCGCCCTGTTGCTGGCGGCAACGTTCTGCTCGATGCTGCTGACCCCGTTGTTGCTGCGCGCGGCACCGAAAATTGCATTGCGCCTGCACCGCAAGCCGAACCAGGAAGCGCAAATCGAAGAGATCAGTGCGCTCAACGCCGGTTTGAATAAACACGTGGTGATCTGTGGCTACGGCCGTGTCGGCCAGTCCATCGGTCGCTTCATGCGCAACGCCCATCAGCCTTATATCGCGTTGGACAACGATCCGGTGCGGGTGCAGGAAGCCGCGTCCGGCGAAAGCGAGGTGCATTACGGCGACTCGTCGCGCGGCGATCTGTTGACTGCCGTCGGCCTGTTGCGCGCCCGGCTGCTGGTGATCGCCGTGGACCAGAGCGACATCAGCCTGCGAATCCTCAAGGAGGCCCGCAGGCTCAATGCGCAGATCCCGATTCTGGTGCGCACTCGCGACGACAGCCAATGGGCCGAACTCAAAGCCGCCGGCGCCACCGAAGTGGTGCCGGAGCTATTGGAGTCGAGCCTGATGCTCGCCTCTCACGCACTGATCATGCTCGGTCTGCCAGCCCATCAGGTGCAAGAGAACGTCGATCAGGTGCGCATCAACCGCTATCGCCTGTTGCACGGTTTTTACCCCGGCACCGACGACAAGGAAACTTAGTCCTGACTCACCGCGCCGATCTTGTGCAGCGACAGGTCGGCGCCGTAATACTCCTGTTCCTGGCTCAGGCGCAGACCATGCAACGCCTTGATCAAACCGTAGACGGCGAATCCGCCGATCAGCGCGACCACCACACCGAGAGCGGTGCCGATCAACTGGCTGATCAGGCTGACACCCCCCAGGCCGCCGAGCGCGCTCTGGCCGAAAATGCCGCAGGCGATGCCGCCCCACACCCCGCACAATCCGTGCAACGGCCAGACCCCCAGCACATCGTCGATACGCCATTTGACCTGCGCCGCGGTAAAGCACCAGACAAACAGCGCACCGGCAATTGCTCCGGTGACTAACGCGCCGACCGGATGCATCAGGTCGGAACCGGCGCAGATCGCCACCAGCCCGGCCAGTGGGCCGTTGTGCAGAAAGCCCGGGTCATTGCGCCCGACAATCAGCGCCGCCACGGTGCCGCCGACCATCGCCATCAACGAGTTGACCGCAACCAGGCCGCTGACGCCCTGCAAGGTTTGCGCGCTCATCACGTTGAAGCCGAACCAGCCGACAATCAGAATCCACGAACCCAGCGCCAGAAACGGAATGCTCGACGGCGCGAATGCCACCAGCCGCCCGTCGCGATAACGGCCGTTGCGCGGACCGAGCAACAGCACGGCGGCCAGCGCCAGCCAGCCGCCCATGGCGTGAACCACCACCGAACCGGCGAAATCATGGAACGCCGCCCCGAACCGCGCCGTCAGCCAGGCTTGCAGACCGTAGTTGCCGTTCCAGATCATGCCTTCGAAAAACGGGTAAATGAACGCCACGATCAGCGCCGTGGCGCAGAGTTGCGGAACGAACCGCGCGCGTTCGGCGATGCCGCCGGAAATGATCGCCGGAATCGCTGCGGCGAAGGTCAGCAAAAAGAAAAACTTCACCAGACCATAACCGTGATCGGCACTCAGCACCGCCGCCGGTTGCATGAAGGTCACCCCGTAGGAGATCCAATAGCCTATAAAGAAATAGGCGAGGGTCGAGACTGCGAAGTCGCTGAGGATCTTCGACAGGGCGTTGACCTGGTTTTTCTGGCGCACCGTGCCGACTTCGAGGAAGGCGAAACCGGCGTGCATCGCCAGCACCATCACCGCACCGATCAGAATGAACAACGTGTTGGAGCTGTGAACCAGCGTGTCCACAGCGCTTTGCAGATTTTCCATAAAGAGGCAGACCTGAAGGCTAAAAAGGCACCAAAGCGGTTCGCGCCGACCATTCACGCACCAAGCTGTGCCACGCCAGGCATCGCACTGGAGCTGCGATGACCCGCTTTGGCGCACAAGGTCGATGTCTGACACGAACCCGGATTATTTGAGTTAAGGTTTTGCAGCCTGTACGCCCGCCAACAGCGCACGGCGGACGCAGAACGCACCACGACATAGCAAAAGCTGTACCAGTCATTTGTACTGAACCTTCGCGCAAGGCTCATACTCGAACGCTTCAAACGCCACTTACGGAGATCCACCCATGGCCAGCATCAAGGCAAAGACTGCTCAAGAAATCCTGATGAACGACTTCCAGACTCTGGTCGCCGACACTGAGCGCTTGCTCGAGCACACCGCGACTCTGGCAGGCGATCAGGCCGATGAGCTGCGCGACCAGATCCATGACAGCCTGCTGCGCGCCCGCGAAACCCTGAAGCAGACCGAAGACACCCTGCGCGATCGCGGCCAGGCCGCCGTCACCGCCACCGAAGACTACGTGTCGGCCAACCCATGGCAGTCGGTAGGCATCGCCGCCGGGGTGGGTTTCCTGATTGGCCTGCTGGCCACTCGGCGCTGATCATGTCGACCGGCGAATCCGGCCTGGGGTCGGGCACATCCTCCTCCACGCGGCGTCTGGGCGCCGCCGTTCTTGGCTTGCTGCACAGCCATGTCGAGCTGTTCGGCATCGAGCTGCAGGAGCAAAAGTCACGCACCGTCAGCCTGCTGCTGTTCGCAGGGCTGGCTTTGGTGTTCGCGTTGCTGTTGCTGGTCGGCCTGTCAGCTTTGGTATTGATCCTGCTGTGGGACACCTATCGCTTGGCCGGGATCATCGGCCTGTGTGTGTTCTACACCCTGGCGGCGATCTTTTGCGCACTGCGCCTCAAGGCCGCGATCTTCGATGAATCCTCACCCTTCCACGGCACCCTGGAAGAATTGGCCAACGATCGGGAGCGCCTGTTGCCATGAGCCTGCCTGAACTGCCACACAACGGCTCACGCCGGGAAATGCGCAAGGCGCTGATCCGCCTGCGCATGGAAATGCATCGCCAGGAAATCCGCCATGAAGCCGGGCAAGTGCTGCAACCCTTGCAGCGCATGCGCGGCATGACGCAAAACCTGCAAGGCGGTTTCGGCATCAAGCACGCGCCACTGTGGGGCGTGGCCGCCGTCACGCTGCTGGGCTTTATCACCGGCAAAGGCGCGAAAAGCGGTGGCGTCGGTGGGCTGACCCGGCTGATACGTCTGGGCACCAGTCTCGGGCCGCTGATCAAACTGGTGATGCTGAGCTCAAGCAAACGCTGAGCCCGTAACATCTGGCTGCATTCTTGCAATACCCGCGGGATGGACGTCCTTATCCGGAGGTCCAATACCGCGCGCCTACCCGGTCGGCGGGTTCATCCAGAACAAGAACGACTAAGGAGGCCCCGTGATCGACGGGCAACCGCTCGCCTGCTTTCAGCCTTTCATCGATACCGCCACCGGACGTATTGCAGGCGTCGAAGCATTGGGTCGCCTGCGCCAGTCGGACGGTCAACTGACCTCGGTCGGGCCATTGTTCGCCAACCCGCGCATACCCGCCATCGCCCTGCGGCGCCTCGACCGGCAGATTCGCGACAATGCCTTGAGCCGTTTGCATGAAGCCCCCGCCGAGTGGTTTCTCAGCCTGAACATGTCGCCGCGCTGGATCAGTCGCCTGCGCGCGGATCAGCCGCTGCCCAGCTTCAAACAGATGCGGCGCCACGGGGTCGATCCGCAACGCATCGTCTTCGAAATCACCGAACTGGGCGGCAACAGCCAGCGCCTGGCCGACGTGGTCGCCCGCTATCGCGACGCCGGTGCACGCATCGCCATCGACGATTTCGGCGCCGGTTATTCGCAGCTCGACCGGGTGCTGGCCTTGCAGCCGGACATTCTCAAACTCGACATGCGCCTGTTTCAGGCGGCGGCACTGGGCGGGCCGAGCAGTGACGTGGTCAAGGCACTCGCGCAAATGGCCGAGAAGACCGGCTGCTGGATCATTGCCGAAGGCGTGGAAACCGAGGCTCAGCTGAATTTCGCCCTCGAATGCGGATCGCGTTATGTGCAGGGCTTTCTGTTCGCCCGGGCGCAGGAGGCGTTCTATGCAACGGATGCCTTCGTGCAGCGTTTCGCCGAACTGCGCCAGCGTTACGTGCGACAGAAGCTGGCCGAACGCGGGCGCCTGATGCAGATGCGCCAGCAACTCGCGGAACTGATGGCGATCCTCCAGACCTGGGCGCAGAGCCACGCGCCGCTCAGTGCGCTGCCCCAACTGACCGACTATCCGTGGCTGCTGCGGTTCTACCAATGCGACCGCCACGGCACGCAACTGACGCCGAACCTTGAGTGGCGCCAGAGCGGCTGGGTTGCCGACAACCGTTACCTGGGGCACAACTGGTCATGGCGTCCGTACTTCTATCATTTGCTGGCCGAAGGCTGGGAAGAGCGACGCCTGACCCTGTCCAATACCTATCGCGATGCCACCAGCAATCAGTATTGCCTGACTGCCGGCCAGTTCTTTGACAACGGCGAACGCCTGCTGCTGATCGATATCGATGCTGCAGGCCTGTAGTTCCGCTTGCAGGTGCAGGCTCGAACCGGGAAGCTAGGGCCACAGTCATCCCAGTCACCGACGGAGAGAACCAGCCTTGGATTGGCAGACCCTGCTCAACCGCGAACGCCTTGGAAAACCGCTGCACAGCCCGCAAGAGCTGGGCCGCAGCCCGTTCCACAAAGACCATGACCGCATCATCTTCTCCGGCGCCTTCCGGCGTCTGGGACGCAAGACCCAAGTGCATCCGGTCTCCAGTAACGACCACATCCACACCCGCCTGACCCACTCGCTGGAAGTCAGTTGCGTGGGCCGTTCGCTGGGCATGCGTGTCGGTGAAACCCTGCGCAACGCCCTGCCCGACTGGTGCGAACCGAGCGACCTGGGCATGGTGGTGCAGTCGGCCTGCCTGGCCCACGACATCGGCAATCCGCCCTTCGGCCATTCCGGTGAGGACGCGATTCGTCACTGGTTCCAGCAAGCGGCCGGGCGCGGCTGGCTCGACGCAATGAGCGAAGCCGAACGCGGGGACTTCCTCAATTTCGAGGGCAACGCGCAAGGTTTCCGGGTGCTGACTCAGCTTGAATACCATCAGTTCGACGGTGGCACCCGCCTGACTTACGCCACCCTTGGCACCTATCTGAAATACCCGTGGACCGCGCGTCATGCTGACTCGCTGGGCTACAAGAAACACAAGTTCGGCTGCTATCAGAGCGAACTGCCGCTGCTGGAGCAGATCGCCCACAAGCTCGGCCTGCCGCAGTTGGAAGACCAGCGCTGGGCGCGTCATCCATTGGTGTATCTGATGGAGGCTGCCGACGACATCTGCTATGCGCTGATCGACCTTGAAGATGGCCTGGAAATGGAGTTGCTGGAGTACGCGGAAGTCGAATCGCTGCTGCTCGGCCTGGTCGGTGATGACCTGCCGGAGACTTATCGCCAGCTCGGCCCGCAGGATTCGCGCCGACGCAAACTGGCGATCCTGCGCGGCAAGGCCATCGAACACCTGACCAATGCCGCCGCCCGGGCGTTCGTCGAGCAGCAGGACGCACTGCTGGCCGGCACCCTGCACGGTGACCTCGTCGAGCACATGCATGGTCCGGCCAAACGTTGCGTGCTCAACGCCAAGGACATCGCCCGCAAGAAGATCTTCCAGGACAAGCGCAAGACGCTGCATGAAATCGGCGCCTACACCACCCTGGAAATTCTCCTCAACGCGTTCTGCGGCGCCGCGCTGGAGCAACACGGTGGTCGCACGCCGTCGTTCAAGAGCCGGCGCATCCTCGACCTGCTGGGCAACAATGCGCCCGATCCCCACGGACCGCTGCACGCGTCCTTTCTGCGCATGATCGACTTCATTGCCGGGATGACCGACAGCTACGCCAGTGACATGGCGCTGGAAATGACCGGTCGCTCCAGTCATTGATCGCACACCTTTCAACCGGTCAGCGCCCCTGCCCGGTTGAGCGGTTTATCCGTTAAACCGCTGATGCTGTAACCCATCGTTGCCAGGATCGAAACGTAAGCCGTTTGACCGCGAAACAACTCAGGAAAACGCTGTTTATTCAACAATCACCATGCAACTTAAACATTCAGTTAAACAAATAACTCCAACACTTCCTTACGCGACAAAGAGCTTGATCGTAGTCGAAATCCTTTAAGTGTGTAGGACTTATCCTATATTGCTGCTAAAGCGCTGTGAGTTCATACGGCCGCTCATTTATCTGAGCTAAGGTGCGCGCTTTATTCGCGCACGTATGGGATTTGATTATGAACTCCGTTTTTATTGTCGATGATCACCCCGTCATCCGACTTGCCGTTCGAATGCTGCTCGAACATGAAGGTTACAAGGTCGTCGGCGAAACCGATAACGGGGTCGATGCCATGCAGATGGTCCGCGAATGCATGCCCGACCTGATCATCCTCGATATCAGCATCCCCAAACTCGACGGGCTCGAAGTCCTCGCCCGCTTCAACGCCATGGGCACCCCGCTCAAGACCCTGGTGCTGACGGCACAATGCCCGACCCTGTTCGGTATTCGCTGCATGCAGTCCGGTGCATCCGGTTATGTCTGCAAGGAAGAAGACTTGAGCGAACTGGTCAGCGCGATCAAGGCTGTACTTTCCGGTTACAACTATTTCCCCAGCCAGGCATTGAATCCCGTACGCAGCGACGATGTGCGCTATGCCGAACTGGAACTGTTCAAATCCGTCAATGACCGCGAACTTATGGTTCTGCAGTTATTTGCCCAAGGTCGCACCAACAAGGAAATCGCCAAAGGCATGTTTCTCAGCAACAAGACCGTCAGCACCTACAAGAAACGCCTGATGCAGAAACTCAAGGCCAGATCCCTGGTGGAACTTATCGAGATGGCCAAACGCAACGCGCTAGTGTGAGAGCCCAATGCCCAGTTGTTTAAAGATCTATCTCGCTGGATTGTGCGCAAGCCTGTGCCTGACGACTCAGGTCCATGCCGACCTCGTGCCGGCGCAAGACTACGTGCTGCGCAGCCGTTCGAGCCAGGAGGCGCTCTCCGTATCTCTGGAACCGGCGCAACGCCGTTGGTTGCAGAGTCGCAGCGAACTGGTCCTGGGCACTTCCGCACCGGATTATCCACCGTTCGACATGACCGCCAGCGGGCGCGATTACGAAGGTTTCACCGCCGATTACGCCGGCCTCGTCGGTCAGGCCGTCGATCTGCCGATCCGGGTCAAACGCTTTGCCTCAAGGGACGCTGCTCTACGAGCGCTGGTCGCCGGACAGGTCGATATGCTCGGCACCGCCAACGGTTTCGAGGCGAGCACCGCAAACGTCGCGCTGTCTGCTCCCTACGCGATCGATCAACCGGTATTGGTCACCCGCGAAGGCGAAACCCGCACACTCACCGAAGGCCTGGCCGGACTGCGGCTGAGCATGGTTTATCACTACCTGCCGCAGAGTGAAGTCAAGGCGATGTACCCCAAAGCCATCCTGACGTCTTACCCGTCCTATCAGAATGCAATCAACGCGGTGGCTTTCGATCAGGCCGACGTGTTTCTGGGCGACACCATTTCCACTCACTACATGATCAACAAGGGCTATCTGAACAACATTCGCATGGCCAATTTCGGCAAACAGGAAGCCCACGGTTTCAGTTTTGCCGTCCGCGCGGACAATCCGCAACTCCTTGCAGTCATCAACACCGCGCTGCAGGCCGTCCCGGCCAGTGAACGGGACAGCATCGCCAAGCGCTGGAGCGCCGGCAGCGACATCCTGCTGACCGACCAGAAGCTGCAACTGACTCACCATGAAGAGCAGTGGCTCAAGCAACATCCGGTGCTGCGTGTCGTCGTCAATGAGGCGTTCGCCCCGCTGACATTCTTCGACAGCGACGGCAATCTGCGGGGCATCACCGCAGACTTGCTCGAATTGCTGCGCCTGCGTACCGGCATGCGTTTCGAACTGGTGCGCAGCCGCAGCGACGGCGACATGATCGAGCAGATCAAGCAGCATCGGGCCGACCTCATCGCCGCGCTGTTGCCCAGTCCCGAGCGGGAACAGTCCCTGCTGTTCAGTCGGCCCTACCTGGAAAACTCCTATGTCCTGCTGACACGCAAGTCCGCCGACAGCCCGACGCACCCCACTCAGCTCAAGGGCCGATACCTGGCAATCGCCCAAGGCAATCCCATGACCGATTATCTGCGCCGCCAGTTCCCCAATATTCACCTGACTGAAACCTCCGATACGTTCGGTGCTGCGACCTTGCTCGCCGAAGGCAAGGTCGATGGCGCCGTCGCCTCGCTGGTAATCGCCAACTACCTGATTGCGTCGCGGATCTTCGAGCATCAGTTGCAGATCACCACCACCCTGGGCACCCGCCAGGCGGCTTTTTCGCTGGCCACCGCCCGCGACAACACCGAATTGGCGTCGATCCTCGACAAGGCGCTGCTGAGCATCACGCCCGAGAAGCTGGGGGTCATCAACAGTCGCTGGCGTGGTTTTTCCAACGCCGCGCAAGGCAACTGGCATCACTACCAGCGCCTGTTCTATCAACTGATCGGCGCAGCGTGTCTGTTGCTCGTGCTGTCACTGCTGTGGAATGCCTACATGCGTCGGCAGATCAAGCAGCGCCAGGCGGCCGAGCGCGCCTTGAACGATCAGTTCGAGTTCATGCGTTCACTGGTCAATGGCACGCCGCACCCGATTTATGTGCGTGACCGCCGAGGCCTGCTGCACAGCTGCAACGACAGCTACCTCGAAGCCTTCAACGCCAAGCGCGAAGATGTGATCGGCAAAAGCGTCATGCAGGGCACTCTGAGCAATGCCTTCGAAGCACAAGCGTTTCAGGCGGACTACCAGCGGGTCATGGCCGAAGGCACGCCGCTGGTGCTGGACCGTCCATTGCACATTGGCGGCCGGCGGCTGACGATCTACCACTGGATCCTGCCGTACCGCGATTCCAGCGGCGATGTACAAGGGATCATCGGCGGCTGGATCGACATCAGCGAGCGCCGCCAACTGTTCGATGAATTGCGCATGGCCAAGGAACAGGCGGACAAAGCCAACCGCGCCAAAAGCACCTTCCTGGCCACCATGAGCCACGAAATCCGTACGCCGATGAACGCCGTCATCGGCATGCTCGAATTGACGCTCGAGCGCATGGCCGCGCAACACCCGGACCGCGCATCGATCGAAACGGCCTACTGCTCGGCCAAGGACCTGCTGGGCTTGATCGGTGACATCCTCGATATCGCCCGAATCGAGTCCGGGCGCCTGAGCCTGAGTCCGGAGCGGGTCAATCTGGTGGAGACGGTGGCATCGGTGGTGAGGATCTTCGACGGCCTGGCCCGCCAGAAAAACCTTGCCCTGGCCTTGTCCGTCAATCCCCCCGGACTCCAGGTCGATGTCGAACTGGATCCGTTACGCTTCAAGCAAATCCTCTCCAACCTCATCAGCAACGCGATCAAATTCACCGAGTGCGGGCAAGTGCGGGTGACGCTGGATGTGCAGCCCAACGGCCCGGGCAAGTGTTCGCTCATTCAGTTGACGATCCAGGACACCGGCGTCGGGATCTGTATCGAAGATCAACAGCGTCTGTTCGAACCCTTCGCCCAGGCCGAAAATGGCCGTCAGCAGGCCCGCAGCGGCGCGGGTCTGGGGCTGGTCATCTGCCGTAACCTTTGCGAAATGATGGGTGGCCAGTTGCAATTGAGCAGCCAGCCCGGCATCGGCACCCAGGTCTGCCTGTCGCTGCCCCTGCAAACCCTGCCCTGCAAAGCCACCCCGGTGAAAGCCGAGCCGCCGGTTCGTACGTCCTTTACACCGCTGAACATCCTGGTGGTCGATGATCACCCGGCCAATCGCTTGCTGATGTGCCAGCAACTGGAGTTTCTCGGGCATCGCTTCAGCCTGGCCGAAGAGGGGCGCAGCGGCTTCGAACAGTGGCAGGCCGGCGAATTCGACCTGGTCATCGCTGACTGCAACATGCCGCTGATGAACGGCTATGAGCTGACCGCCGCCATCCGCCAGCACGAGCAACGCACGGGGCGCGCGCCGTGCACGGTGCTGGGCTTCACGGCCAACGCGCAGCCTGAGGAAGTACAACGCTGCAAACAGGCCGGGATGGATGACTGCCTGTTCAAACCCTTGAGCCTCAGCGCGCTGAGCCAGTGGGTCAACGGCTTGCAACCCGTGGCACCCGAGCCTGCCTACAATGCCCTCGGGCTGAATCAGTTGACGGGCGGCAACCCGCTTCAGACCCGACGCCTGCTCGCGGAGTTGCTCAAGAGCAGCCGCCTTGATCGACACGAATTGCTGGACCTGGCCCCGCATAATGATCGTGAGGCGCTGGCGATGATGGCGCACAAGATCAAGGGCGCAGCCCGGATCGCTCAGGCGTCGCGCCTGATAGCCCACTGCGAGGCACTCGAACAAGCCTGCACACCCGGCTCGCCTTTGCCCACGATCGTGCGCTGCATTCAGGCCACGGACACCGCCATGGTCGAACTGGAGCAGGCCTTGCAGCAACAAATGGACTCGCTTGAAAAAAGCACAATGACCGAGCCTTAACTATGCTTTGGCGCTGAGCAGTGTGTTTACTTCAATGGAGAGTCAGCAATGCCCAGCCCACTGCGCCCGGATCAACGCCGATTTCCTCTGCACGTGCACATCAGCGTCATGTTCACCTTTCTGCTGTTGCTGACCGGCGTCGTATTGGGACTGTTCAATTATCGCCAGACCACCCGGATCATCCTGTCGAGCAGCGAAAACCTGTTCAATCGCATCGAACAGGACGTGCGCCTGGACCTGCAGGCCACCTACGAACCGATCCGGCATCTGCTGAGCCTGCTGTCGGTCAACCAGGCGGCCGAGGCTGCAAATCTGCAACAGCGTCTGGCACTGCTCAAGCCGTTCAGCCAGTCGCTCAAGGACAACACCAACCTCGCGTCACTGTATCTGGGGTACGGCAACGGCGACTTTTTCATGGTGCGCCCCTTGCGCACCAGCGCCCTGAAGACCCTGCTCAAGGCGCCTCCGGCAGCGGCCTATCAGGTCTGGAGCATCGAACACGCGGCCAGTGGCACTGCGTCCTCACAGTCGTTGTTCTTCGATGAGTCGCTGAACCCGGTCGGACGCCAGGACAACCCCGACGATCGCTACGACCCGCGCACCCGCAACTGGTACCGCAACGCGCTGGCGCAGGGCGATCAGATCACCACCGAACCCTATGTGTTTTTCTCCACGCACAACGTCGGCACCACCCTGGCCCGACGCAGCAGCGAAACGACGGTAATCGGCGCTGACCTGACCCTGGCCGCGCTGTCGGCCACTCTGATCAAACATGTAGTCACCCCTTCCACCGAAATCGTGCTGTTCGACGCCGATGGCAATGCCGTGGCCTATCCGGACAGCAGCCGGTTGATTGTCGACGACAGCAGCGCCCGCCTGGCCAAGGCCGCCGACCTGAGCCCTGGTCTGCACGCGCTGCTGTCCACCGCGCATCAGGGCAAACGGCTGGACGTCGATGGCCGTCACTGGATCGTCGCCCGCACCCATCTGCAGGAAGGCGGGCCGAAAGGACTGCAGATGGCCCTGCTGGTGCCGGAAAACGAGTTGCTCGCCGACGCCTACCGCATGCGCTGGCAAGGCGCGCTGATCACCCTTGCGACGTTGCTGTTGTGCCTGCCGCTGGGTTGGCTGATATCGCGGATTCTGGTCAAGCCGCTGCACGCGCTGGTCAAGGAAGCCGACGCGATTCGCAGTTTCGACTTCAACTTTCCGGTCACCCGTCGCTCGCCGGTGCTGGAGGTGGACCAGTTGAGCCTGTCGATGGCGCGGATGAAGGACACGCTCGCCAGTTTCTTCCGCATCACCGACAGCCTGTGCGCCGAAACCCGCTTCGCCCCCCTGCTGCAACGGGTGCTGTTTGAAACGGTGCGGATCGCCCAGGCCCAGGCAGGCTTGATCTATTTGCGCGAAAGCGATGGCAACCGGATGGAACCTTATGGGCTGGTGATCGACGGCGTCTCCCAGGAACCGGGTGCGTTCAATGTGTTGGGCGGCGAGCTTCTGGCGGGTCAGGGGCCGGCGTGGTTCCAGCAACTGAGCAATGCTGACAACGTGGTGACCAGCCTTGGCTTCGACCAGGCCGGCGACTTGCAGAAAGTGCTGCTGGCAATGCAGTCGCCGCGCATTCATCTGATCGGCATTCGCCTGCGCAATCGGCACAACGAGACCATCGGTCTGTTGATTCTGCTGATCAATGACAGCGGCAGCGCCCAGGACCTGGAGAAACTGCGCCCGGACCGCATCGCCTTTCTGCAAGCGGTCTCCGGCGCTGCAGCGGTCAGCATCGAAAGCCAGCGCCTGCAGGCGAAGCAGAAGCAGTTGCTCGATGCGTTCATCCAGTTGCTGGCCGGTGCGATCGACGCCAAGAGTCCGTATACCGGTGGTCACTGCCAACGTGTCCCGGAACTGACGCTGATGCTCGCGCAGGCCGCTGCCGCCAGTCAGGCCCCGGCGTTTCGCGGCTATCAGCCAAACGAAGACGAATGGGAAGCCCTGCACATCGCCGCCTGGCTGCATGACTGCGGCAAGGTCACCACGCCGGAGTATGTCGTCGACAAGGCCACCAAACTGGAAACCCTCAACGACCGCATCCACGAAATCCGCACACGCTTCGAAGTGCTCAAGCGCGACGCCTGGATCAGCTACTGGCAGGCGCTGGCCTTGGGCGGTGACGAGGCACAACTGAGAGAGCGACGAGAGACCACGCTGACGGAGCTGGACGACGACTTTGCGTTTGTCGCCCGCTGCAATCTTGGCGGTGAGGCCATGGCGCCAGCCGATCTGCAACGCCTTGAGCGCATTGCCGAACGCCGCTGGACGCGCACCCTCGATGATCGTCTCGGCGTATCCTGGGAGGAGAACCGCCGGCAGACGCGCACGCCGGCGCCGACGCTGCCGGTCAGCGAACCGCTGCTGGCGGACAGACCCGAACACCTGATCGAACGCGCCGACAGCGAACTGATTCCGGAGGACAATCCGTGGGGGTTCAAACTGGATGTGCCGCGCTACAAATACAACCGCGGCGAACTCTACAACCTGAGCATTGCCCGCGGCACGCTGACCCGCGAAGAGCGCTACATCATCAATCACCACATGGTGCAGACGATTCTGATGCTCAGCCACCTGCCCTTCCCCGGGCACCTGGACAGCGTCGCGGAAATTGCCGGCGGGCATCACGAAAAAATGGACGGCAGCGGTTACCCCAAACGCCTGAAGCGCGAGGAGATGAGCCTGCCGGCAAGGATGATGGCGATTGCCGATATTTTCGAAGCACTGACCGCGGCTGACCGCCCCTACAAGAAGGCCAAATCCCTGAGCGAGGCGTTGGGGATCATGGCCACCATGTGCCGCGAGGCGCACATCGATGCCGAATTGTTCGGGCTGTTCATCAACGACGGGGTGTACATGCAGTACGCCGCGCGGTTTCTCGACCCACGGCAGATCGATGCGGTGGAACCGGCCAGCCTGTTGCGCAAGGCTGGCCTGAGCGCCTGATCAGCAGTCGGTCAGACGCAGGAAAATGGCCGCCAGATGCTCGATACCGGCCTGATCGTCCACGCCGAAACGCGCCAGTTTCGGGCTGTCGAGATCGAGCACGCCGATCAGTCGACCGTCCTTGACCAGTGGCACCACCAGCTCGCTGTTCGAGGCGCTGTCGCAGGCGATGTGCCCGGGGAAGGCATGCACGTCTTCGACACGCTGGGTCTGCAGGCTGGCCGCCGCCGCGCCGCATACGCCACGCCCGAACGGAATGCGCACGCAGGCGATCTGGCCCTGGAACGGGCCAAGCACCAGTTCTTCGTTGCGATTGAGGTAAAAGCCAGCCCAGTTCAGGTCATCGAGCTGGTTGAACAGGAACGCCGAAAACTGCGCGGCGTTGGCGATGAAATCGCGCTCGTCCGCCAGCAGCGACTCCAGTTGCGCGGCCAACAGGCCATAGCCTTCGAGGCCCTGGCCGCTTTGTTGCAAATCAATCATGCCTTGTGCTCCAGCAATTTCAGTCCCACCCAGTAACGGGCGAATTGGTACGCGCAACGTCCGTTGCGATTGCCGCGCCCGGTTGCCCAGCGCACAGCGAGAATGTCCAGCGCTTCGTCACGCTGCCAGCTCAGTCCGGCCTTGGCCGCCAACTGGCCGATCCAGTGTTCGACGACGTTGAGAAAGTGTTCCTGGGTAAATGGATAGAACGACAGCCACAGGCCAAAGCGATCCGACAGCGCGATCTTGTCTTCCACCGCTTCGCTGGGGTGCAGTTCGCCGTCGACGCGCTTCCAGTTTTCGTTGTCGCTTTCCTTCTCCGGCACCAGATGGCGACGGTTGGAGGTGGCGTACAGCAAGACGTTGTCCGGGGCTTGTTCGAGCGAGCCGTCGAGCACGCTTTTCAGTACGCGATAATCGCCTTCGCCGGATTCGAACGACAGGTCATCACAGAACAGCACAAAGCGCTGCGGCAGTTTGCCAATCTGCTCGACCACGCGCGGCAGATCCGCCAGATGATCGCGCTCGATCTCGATCAAACGCAGGCCGGCGTCGGCGTGCTCGGCCAACAACGCGCGCACCAGCGAGGATTTGCCGGTACCGCGCGAGCCCCACAGCAGCGCGTGGTTGGCCGGCATGCCATCGAGAAACTGTTGGGTGTTACGCCCCAGTTGCTCCAGTTGCCGGTCGACACCGATCAGGTCGGACAGGCGCATGTCGAGGCTGACTTCCAGCGGCAGCAGATACCCACTGCGCCCGTCACGTTGCCAGCGCGCCGCCAGGCAAGTGCCCCAGTCGATCAGCGGACGCGGCGCCGGCAGCAAGGGTTCGATCCGCGCCAGAACCGACTCGGCACGTTCAAGAAAAGCATTCAATCGGGAATCCACGTCTTCTCCTCGGGCACGTTCACAGTGATGATGTCGATCCAGCGACGACAGACAGATCTCAACTCCCCGCTCGGGCCTTGTTACAAGGCGATTCGGGAACCTCGGTATCCATACATGATCGACTATGCTTGAGCAGCGAAGGGAAACGGAAGTGGTTCAACACCCCATGGATATCAAATTCACCCACCGGCTGTCTTACAAGCAAGCCAGATTCACTGTGCTGGTCGGGTTCATTCTGGGCACGCTGCTCAGCCTGCTGCAAATCGGCATCGATTATGCCAGCGAAGACGCCTCCATCAACCGTGAAATCCTGTCGTTGCTGGAAATCAGCCACAATCCGGCGTCGCGGATCGCCTACAACATCGACGCGGAACTGGCTCAGGAACTGACCCTGGGCCTGTTGCGTTCGCCGGCGATCATCTCTGCGCAGCTGACCGACAACAACGGCAATGTACTGGCCAGCGTCAAACGCCCGGAGCTGCAAAGCGGCTATCGGGTGATCAGCGACTTCCTGTTCGGCGCCAAGCGCCAGTTCGAAGACCGCCTGTACCTCGATCACTTGCCCAACGAATCGCTGGGCACGCTGAGCCTGGAAGTCGACACCTACGCCTTCGGCAGCCGCTTCCTGCGCCGCGCCGAGGTGACCCTGCTCAACGGCTTTGCCCGCAGCCTGATCCTCACCGGGATTCTCCTGGCGCTGTTCTACGTAATGCTGACCAAGCCACTGGTACGGCTGATCCGCGAACTCAGCGGACGCGACGCGCGCAGCGCAGAGCCGACCAAGCTGGAATGCCCGGCCGGACACGCCAATGACGAAATCGGCGAACTGGTCAGGGTTGCCAACCAGCAGTTCGACAACATCGCCACAGAAATCCAGCAACGGCGCAACGCCGAAAACCGCCTGACCGATTACCTCGGGCAACTGGAGCACATCGTCTCGGCCCGCACCGCCGAACTCAAGGCCATCAACGCGCGGCTCAGCCAGTCCAACCAGGAGCTGGAAATCGCCCGCAGCACCGCACTGGACATGGCCGAAGCGCGTTCGGCGTTCCTCGCCAACATGAGCCACGAGATCCGCACGCCGCTCAACGGCTTGCTGGGAATGATCGCCCTCTCCCTCGACGGACCGCTGAACGCCGAGCAGCAGCAACAGCTGTCGATTGCCCATGACTCGGGCAAGGTTCTGGTGGAGTTGCTCAACGATATTCTCGACCTGTCCAAGTTCGATGCCGGGCAACTGGAGCTTGAACACATCCCGTTCGACCTCGGCTCGCTGGTCGAGGACACCGCCAACCTGCTGTCGCAGAATGCGGCGCCCAGTGTCGAACTGACGTGCCTGATCGACCCGCATTTCCCGGCGCTGGTGCTGGGCGATCCGACCCGGGTGCGGCAGATCGTCAGCAACCTGTTGTCCAATGCCCTGAAATTCACCCGGTTCGGCCGGGTCGATGTGCGCCTCTCCGCCCATCAGGACGGGGTGCGCATCGAAGTTTGCGATACCGGGATCGGCATCGCCCAGGACGCTCAGGTGAAGATCTTCCAGCCGTTCACCCAGGCCGGCGCCGGCATCACCCGTCAGTACGGTGGCACCGGCCTCGGTCTGGCGCTGACCTACAACCTGTGCGAAGCCATGCAGGGCCGACTGACCATCAGTTCCGAAGCCGGTTTCGGCAGTCAGTTCTGCGCCGAGCTGCCGCTGCCATGCCACACCCGGGCGGTCATGCCGCCACCGCTGCACGGCAAGGTCCTGGCGATCACCGCCTCCAGCAGCGGGCTGGCAGAGTTGCTCAAGACCTTGCTGCCGGTGTGGAGCGTGACCTATGAACAGCGCACCATGGACGATCCGTTGCTGGGCCTGTCGCCCGACCTGGTGATCACCGATTGCCCGGAGTGCCTGTTCAGTCTGCGCCCGACCGTCAGCACACCGATCCTGGTGGTCACCGCCTACGGCAGTTTCATGCCCGGGGAAGAGGCCGCCGCGCTCGCCCCGTTGCAGCAACAGGCCCGGCCGCTGGCGCGCAACGCGCTGTATCAGATCCTGCGGCGCATCCTGCTGGCCGATGTCACCACAATCAACGATGCGCGCCTCGAGAACCTGCCGGTCCGACGGCGCGGCAAGGTGCTGCTGGTGGAGGACAATCCGGTCAACCAACTGGTGGCCAAAGGCATGCTCGGCAAACTCGGCTGCGACGTGGTGGTCGCGGCCCACGGCGCCGAAGCGCTCGATCAACTGGAACACGATGAATTCGATCTGGTGCTGATGGACTGCAACATGCCGGTGATGGACGGCTACGAAGCGAGCCGGCAGATCCGCCAGAGCGGGCGCTGGCCGCATCTGCCGATCGTCGCGCTGACGGCCAACGCCATGTCCGAGGAACGCGAGCGGTGCCGCGCCGCCGGCATGAGCGATTACCTGGCCAAGCCGTTCCGCCGCGAAGAGCTGGCGGCGCTGCTCGACCAGTGGATCCCGACTACGACAGTGCTTTGATCTGGCCCAGCAGGTGATCGAGACCGTTGCGCAAATCGTTGAGCCGATCGAGGTCCACCCCGCTGTCGCACAACAAGCGGGCCTTGAGTGGCCCGACCTGTTCGCGCAGCGCCTGCCCTTGCGCGGTCAGGCTCAGGTGGACTTCGCGTTCATCGCGCGCCGAGCGCTGGCGCTGCACCAACTGCAGCTGCTCAAGACGCTTGAGCAGCGGCGTCAGCGTGCCGGAATCCAGCGCCAGGCGCTCGCCCAAGGCCTTCACCGTCGGTTGCTCCGGCGCACTGTCCTGCCATTCCCACAGCACCAGCATCGCCAGGTACTGCGGGTAAGTCAGGCCAAGCTGATCGAGCATCGGTTTGTAGGCACGAATCACCGCCCGGGACGCGGCGTACAGCTTGAAGCACAACTGGCTGTCGAGCTTCAGCGAATCGACGGGCAGGCTGTTCATTTGAGCAGGGCTTCGATCTCGCCGCTCAGCTCCTGCGGCTTGGTGGTCGGGGCAAAACGCTTGACCAGTTGACCATCCTTGCCAATCAGGAACTTGGTGAAGTTCCACTTGATGCCTTGAGAGCCGAGCAGGCCCGGAGCGCGCTTTTTCAACTGCACGAACAGCGGATGCGCGTCGGCCCCGTTGACGTCGATCTTCTTGAACAACGGGAAACTGACGCCGTAGTTCAGCTCACAGAACTCACTGATCGCGCCCTCGTTGCCCGGCTCCTGCTTGCCGAACTGATTGCACGGGAAACCCAGCACCACCAGGCCCTGATCCTTGTAGGTCTGCCACAGCTCTTCCAGGCCTTTGTATTGCGGGGTGAAACCGCACTTGCTGGCGGTGTTGACCACCAGCACCGCTTTGCCAGCGTAATCGGCGAGGGTCTTTTGCTCACCCTTGATGTTGGTGACCGGGATATTCAGCAGGTTGGCGCTCATGGGTTGGCTCCGCGGGTTATCGGGAAAAGCAAAACATAGCGAGCAATTAAATTGTGTGCAATTTAATTCTCCGAAAGGCGACCCGAAGGTCGCCCGCTCGATTATTCGCGCGGCTCGAGATTCAGGCACACCGAGTTGATGCAATAGCGCAGACCGGTCGGCGGCGGTCCGTCAGGGAATACGTGTCCCAGATGCGCATCACATTTGGCACATTTCACTTCGGTGCGGATCATGCCGTGGCTGGTATCGCGGATTTCGGTCATGGCGCTTTCGCCGATCGGCGCGTAGAAACTCGGCCAGCCGCAGCCGGAATCGAATTTGGTCGTGGAATCGAACAGCGCCTCGTTGCAGCAGACGCAGTGATAGACACCGGCGGTCTTGGTGGCGTTGTATTTGCCGGAGAACGGCCGTTCGGTCGCACTGAGACGGCACACGTTGTACTGCTCCGGGTCGAGCATCGCACGCCATTCTTCCAGGGTTTTTTCCAACTTTTCCATCATCACACCTCAGCGGCTGAAAAAGCCCGATCTGTACCTTTTCCACGGATCGGGTGGCACGTATGATTGCGCCTCGTCACACGCCAGTCTGGCAGCCAGACCGGGCGCATTCAAACGGATTCTCGGCGCCAGGGCGCAAGACTCCGCCTGTGCGAAGACGCAGGAATCCCAGTACGGTTGGCCATCCGCCGTCTGGATCGTTCATTTTCGGGATCACATCGCCATGCAGTTCAGCAAATCGAACAAGCTCGCCAACGTCTGCTACGACATTCGCGGCCCGGTGCTCAAGCACGCCAAACGTCTGGAGGAGGAAGGCCAGCGCATCCTCAAGCTGAACATCGGCAACCCGGCGCCGTTTGGTTTCGAAGCGCCGGACGAAATTCTCCAGGATGTGATCCGCAACCTGCCGACGGCGCAGGGCTACAGCGACTCCAAAGGTCTGTTCAGCGCCCGTAAAGCGGTGATGCAGTACTACCAGCAAAAAAACGTTGAAGGTGTCGGCATTGA
Organism: Pseudomonas sp. 86_A; assembly: GCF_017491705.1. NCBI lineage: Bacteria > Pseudomonadati > Pseudomonadota > Gammaproteobacteria > Pseudomonadales > Pseudomonadaceae > Pseudomonas > Pseudomonas sp. 86_A. The sequence continues at coordinate 92,850 of NZ_JAFGYS010000007.1, forward strand.
AGACATCTACCTGGGCAACGGCGTGTCCGAACTGATCGTGATGTCGTTGCAGGCGCTGCTCAACAACGGCGACGAAGTGCTGGTACCGGCCCCGGACTACCCGCTGTGGACCGCGGCCGTGAGCCTGGCCGGCGGCAACGCCGTGCATTATCTGTGCGACGAGGGGGCCGGCTGGTTCCCTGATCTGGCCGACATCAAGGCCAAGATCACCCCGAACACCAAGGCCATGGTGATCATTAACCCGAACAACCCGACCGGCGCGGTGTATTCGAAGGAAGTGTTGCTGGGGATGCTGGAAATCGCCCGCGCGCACAACCTGGTGGTGTTCTCCGACGAGATCTACGACAAGATCCTCTACGACGACGCCGTGCACATCTGCACCGCTTCGCTGGCCCCGGACCTGCTGTGCCTGACCTTCAACGGCCTGTCGAAATCCTACCGCGTAGCCGGTTTCCGCTCCGGCTGGATCGCCATCTCCGGGCCGAAACACAATGCCCAGAGCTACATTGAAGGCATCGACATGCTGGCCAACATGCGCCTGTGTGCCAACGTGCCGAGCCAGCATGCGATCCAGACCGCCCTCGGTGGCTACCAGAGCATCAACGATCTGGTGCTGCCGCAAGGTCGCCTGCTCGAGCAGCGCAACCGCACCTGGGAGTTGCTCAACGACATTCCGGGCGTCAGCTGCGTGAAACCGATGGGCGCGCTGTATGCGTTCCCACGGATCGACCCGAAGGTCTGCCCAATCCACAACGACGAGAAATTCGTCCTCGACCTGCTGCTCTCCGAGAAGCTGCTGGTGGTGCAAGGCACGGCGTTCAACTGGCCGTGGCCGGATCACTTCCGCGTGGTCACGCTGCCGCGTATCGACGATCTCGAGATGGCCATCGGCCGCATCGGCAACTTCCTCAAATCCTACCGCCAATAACCGGCCAACAGTGCGCAACGGCCCCCACGTTGCGCACTGTCTGATTCAGCAACACTTCTGCCCTCCCCCGCCTCGCTGCGCCTTCTACACTTGCGATTCATATGGCTTAAACGCGTCTGACGTAATGGCGGCGGGAGGCGGCTGCCTGTCAGCCCTTTCGGTTTTGATCGTGGGCAATGACCTGCAGACCCCGCAATGCGCTGTAGGACACAGTTTGAAATAGTCACTCGGTTGAATCACCCGGTGCCGCACCTTATATACCCCGCAGTACGCTACATCTTTAGCTTGAGGAGATTTCTACAACCATGATGCGCATCCTGCTGTTTTTGGCCACTAACCTGGCGGTCGTGCTGATAGCCAGCATCACCCTGAGCCTGTTCGGCTTCAACGGGTTCATGGCGGCCAACGGGGTTGATCTCAACCTCAGTCAGCTGCTGGTTTTCTGTGCGGTCTTTGGTTTCGCCGGTTCGCTGTTCTCGCTGTTCATCTCCAAGTGGATGGCGAAGATGAGCACCAGCACCCAGATCATCACCCAGCCACGCACCCGGCATGAGCAATGGCTGCTGCAAACCGTCGAGCAACTGTCCCGCGAAGCCGGGATCAAGATGCCCGAAGTCGGTATTTTCCCGGCCTACGAAGCAAACGCCTTCGCCACCGGCTGGAACAAGAACGACGCGCTGGTCGCGGTCAGCCAGGGCCTGCTCGAGCGCTTTTCGCCGGATGAAGTGAAAGCCGTGCTGGCCCACGAAATCGGTCACGTGGCCAACGGTGACATGGTCACCCTGGCCCTGATCCAGGGCGTGGTGAACACCTTCGTGATGTTCTTTGCGCGGATCATCGGCAACTTCGTCGACAAGGTGATCTTCAAGAACGAAGAAGGCCAAGGCATCGCCTACTACGTGGCGACCATCTTCGCCGAACTGGTACTGGGCATTCTCGCCAGCGCCATCGTCATGTGGTTCTCGCGTAAACGCGAATTCCGCGCCGACGAAGCCGGCGCACGTCTGGCGGGTACCAACGCGATGATCGGCGCCCTGCAACGCCTGCGCGCCGAACAGGGCCTGCCGGTGCACATGCCGGACACCCTGAACGCCTTTGGTATCAACGGTGGCATCAAACAGGGCTTTGCCCGCATGTTCATGAGCCACCCGCCGCTGGAAGAGCGTATCGACGCCCTGCGTCGTCGCGGTTGATTTGACCGGTGTGACCATGAAAAAGGCCCGCAGTGATGCGGGCCTTTTTTATACATACGAATAATGGTTGTTGCTGATGACCTCTTCGCGAGCAGGCTTGCTCCCACATTGGATTGTTGTATACAGGTCCAGTGTGGGAGCGAGCCTGCTCGCGAAGGGGCCGGCACTGTCAGCAAAAATCTATCAGGAGGAAACCCGGTAAACCCGCTCCTCCAACCGCGTCACGCCCGCCTGCAGGAACCTGACACTCTCTGCCAGCACATCCTGCTCCTCAAGCACCTGCACCTGCCAGACTTCGCTCAGCAACCGCTGCACTTCATCATCCCCCACCGCAAACGGTGGCCCTGGCATCTGCGCCTGATCGTAATCCAGCGTAATCAACAGCCCTTGCACACGCTGCGCCAGGATCTGCTGAAGATGCGCCGCATAACGTTCACGCATCGGCGCTGGCAAGGCGATCAGCGCGGCGCGGTCGTATAACGCGGTGCAATCGTCTACATCGCTCGCTGTCAGCGCAAAAAAGTCGCCGCACCACAACTCGATGGCGTCACCGCGATAGACCTTGAACGCACCCTTCTGGCTGATCTGCGGCTGCACCTGATGCTCATTGAAAAAGCTCTCGATGGCCTTTTCCGACAGTTCGATCCCAAGCACCTGATGACCGCGCCCGGCCAGCCACGTCAAATCCAGACTTTTCCCACACAACGGCACGAGCACTCGCGCCGTTGTCGGTACCGCCCAGTGCTGCTGCAGATACGGGTTCACCTCAGGCCGATGAAAGCCGATCTGATTGGATTCCCACTTCTTGTGCCAAAACTCAGGCTGCATGCATCACCCCAAAAAAATCGATCAAAAGGCGTTAAAACTTATATTAGATTTAGATCAATAAACTGACTGAAGATGGGCCATCTTACCGCTCAGGAACCTTTCCATGTTTCCCAGCCTGTTTATCTCCCACGGCTCGCCAATGCTGGCGCTGGAGCCCGGCGCCAGCGGCCCGGCCTTCGCGCGCCTGGCGGCCGAGCTGCCAAAACCCAAAGCCATCGTCATTGTTTCCGCCCACTGGGACAGTCAGGAGCTGCTGGTCAGTAGCAACCCGCACCCAGAAACCTGGCACGACTTCGGCGGCTTCCCGCGCGCTCTGTTCGAAGTCCAGTACCCGGCACCCGGCGATCCGCAACTGGCGGCCGACGTCGCCCAATTGCTGCAGGCCGCGCATCTGCCAGCACGCCTCGACCCGCAACGACCGTTCGACCACGGGGTGTGGGTGCCGCTGTCGCTGATGTATCCACAAGCGGATATTCCGGTGGTGCAGGTGTCGCTGCCGAGTCGCCGCGGCCCGGCGCTGCAAACCCAGGTCGGACGAGCACTGGCGAGTCTGCGCGATCAGGGCATTTTGCTGATCGGCTCCGGCAGCATCACCCACAACCTGCGCGAACTGGACTGGCACGCCGGCCCGGAAAGCGTCGAACCGTGGGCACGGGATTTTCGTGACTGGATGATCGACAAGCTGGCGGCCAATGACGAAGCAGCGCTGCACGATTACCGTCAGCAGGCGCCGAACGCGGTGCGCAGCCATCCGAGCGATGAGCACTTGTTGCCGTTGTATTTCGCACGGGGTGCGGGGGGCGAATTCAGCGTGGCGCACCGGGGATTCACGATGGGTGCGTTAGGCATGGATATCTATCGCTTCGGATAAACGCAGAATCAAAAAATCGCAGCCTTCGGCAGCTCCTACAGTGGGGAATGAGTACACCCTGTGTAGGAGCTGCCGAAGGCTGCGATCTTTTGATCTTTCAGACAGGCATAAAAAATCCCCGAACCAGTCGGGGATTTTTTATGCTCGATCAATCAGCCCAAGAGCGGATCAATCTTCGCGGTAGCGACGCAGTTTCAGCTGCTTGCCAGCGACGCGAGTGTCCTTCAGCTTGGTCAGCAGCTTGTCCAGACCATCTTCCGGCAGCTCGACGAGGCTGAAGCTGTCACGCACCTGGATGCGACCGATCGCTTCGCGGGCCAGACCACCTTCGTTGAGGATGGCGCCCAGCAGGTTCTTGGCGGCGATACCGTCACGCGCACCCAGCGCGGTACGGCAACGGGCACGGCCTTCGCCCAAAGGCATTGGCGCACGACGCTCGCGGTCACCACGATCCGGACGATCACCGGTACGCTCAGGACGGTCGCCACGCGGTGCGTTGTTCGGCACCAGTGGGCGTTCCTTCTCGATCGCAGCCAGGTTCAGCGCTTGACCGTTGGTAGCCTTGCGCAGCAAAGCCGCAGCCAGGGCACGCGGGGTGCAACCGATGTCGGCGGTCAGACGATCCAGCAGTTCGCCGTGAGTCGATTCGGCATCAGCAACCAGCGGCGACAGGCTGTTGGTCAGTTTCTTGATGCGGGCATCGAGAACAGCCTGAGCGTCCGGCAGACGCACTTCGGCAACCTTCTGACCGGTTACACGCTCGATCACCTGCAGCATGCGGCGCTCACGTGGAGTCACCAGCAGCAGTGCACGGCCTTCGCGACCGGCACGGCCGGTACGGCCGATACGGTGAACGTAGGACTCTGGATCGTACGGCATGTCCACGTTGAACACGTGGGTGATGCGCGGAACGTCCAGACCACGGGCAGCAACGTCGGTCGCCACAACGATGTCCAGACGGCCATCTTTCAGCGAGTCGATGACGCGCTCACGCTGGTTCTGGGCGATGTCACCGTTCAGCGCAGCGGCTTTGTAGCCTTTGGCGTCGAGGGCACTGGCCAGATCCAGGGTCGCTTGCTTGGTGCGCACGAACATGATCAGAGCGTCGAAATCTTCCACTTCCAGCAAGCTGAGAACGGCCGAAGTCTTCTGGTCAGCGTGAACCAACAGGTGAGCCTGTTCGATCGCGGTAACGGTTTGGGTCTTGGTCTGGATCTTGACGTGTTGCGGATCGCGCAGGTGGCGTTCGGCAATGGCGCGGATCGACTGCGGCAGGGTAGCCGAGAACAAAACGGTCTGACGGGTCGCTGGCAGAGCCTTGAAGATGACTTCCAGGTCATCCATGAAGCCCAGTTTCAACATTTCGTCAGCTTCGTCGAGAACCAGGTGGTTCACGGTCGACAGGACTTTCTCGTCGCGACGCAGGTGGTCGCACAGACGGCCCGGAGTGGCGACAACGATCTGTGCGCCGTTACGGATAGCCTTGAGTTGCGGGCCCATCGGCGCGCCGCCGTAAACGGCGACAACGGTGACGCCTGGCATTTGCTTGGCGTAGGTTTCAAAAGCGGTTGCTACTTGCAGCGCCAACTCTCGAGTTGGCGCCAGGATCAGGGCTTGCGGTTCGCGCTTGGCAGGATCGATGCAGTGCAGAATAGGCAGTGCGAACGCGGCGGTTTTACCGGTACCGGTTTGCGCCTGGCCAATCATGTCCTGGCCGGCCATGATGATCGGGATCGATTGCTGCTGAATCGCCGAAGGCTCTTCGTAGCCGGTCGCTGCGACGGCTGCAAGAATATTCGGGTTAAGATTAAAAGCGGCGAATCCGCCGGTTTCCTGGGTCATGGGTCTGCCTCTAAGTGCATCCGCAAAGACCCATGCTCCAAAGCTGCGCATGCCGTGTTGAGACTCAAGAGTCGCCCTGGCAGCTTTGTCGGCGGGGATTTGCGAAAACGAATGAATGAAAAAAAGAATCGTCCGGGAAGAGCCCGCAATGCGGACGTGCAGCCGAAGCTGACTTCGGGAAATTGCGCTACCTAAACGCGGCCCGGTTAAAGGCCGGCGCGCACTATACCGGATTTTGCCCAAAAAGGGAGCTTTTTTTATCGTCTGAATCCGTGTGTCACCGCTGTGTAACGGGGTTTTGCGGATAATCGTGCGAAGGTCTATTTTTCAAAAGGCCCGGCCCTGCGGGTGAAGCCGCTTAAACGATTCACCGATGTGCGGCATACCGTCGCTGCACCCGCCCTTCCTGCCCGAGGATTTACCCATGAATCAGCCCTGCCCCGGCCGCGTCAGCCGTGAACGTCGTGGTCATGTCTACCTGATCGGCCTGGATCGCGCCGCCAAACGCAACGCGTTCGATCTCGACCTGCTCAACGCGCTGAGCATGGCCTATGGCGAGTTCGAGGCCGACAGTGAAGCTCGGGTGGCCGTGGTGTTCGGCCATGGCGAGCACTTTACCGCCGGTCTGGATCTGGTGAATGCCAGCTCGGCGCTGGCGCAGGGCTGGGTGGTGCCGACCGGTGGTTGCGACCCGTGGGGCGTGTTCGTCGGGCCACGGGTCAACAAACCGGTGATTGTCGCCGCGCAGGGCTACTGCCTGACCATTGGCATCGAGTTGATGCTCGCAGCGGACATCAACCTCTGCGCCAGCAATACCCGCTTCGCCCAAATGGAAGTGCAGCGTGGGATATTTCCTTTTGGTGGTGCGACGTTACGTTTTCATCAGGTGGCCGGCTGGGGCAATGCCATGCGCTGGCTGCTGACCGGTGATGAGTTCGATGCGTATGATGCGTTGCGCCTTGGCCTGGTGCAGGAAGTGATGGCCAGCGAAGATCTGTTGCCGCGGGCAATCGAACTGGCCGAGCGGATTGCCCGGCAGGCACCGCTGGGCGTGCAGGCGACGCTGATGTCGGCGCGGCAGGCGCGCTATGAAGGTGAGACCGCGGCGGCGCAGGGGTTGCCGGCGTTGGTGAAGAAGTTGCTGGGCAGTGAGGATGCCAAGGAGGGGGTGAGATCTTTGGTGGAACGCCGGCCGGGCATTTTCAAAGGAATCTGATGAACTGCCCCCTGTAGGAGCTGCCGAAGGCTGCGATCTTTTGACTTTGATTTTTAAAAACAAGATCAAAAGATCGCAGCCTTCGGCAGCTCCTACAATTAACCGAGTCGCCACTCAGGTCGCCGGGCGAATAGCCTTGATCAACGACTGCAACGAATACCCCAACCGTGGCGCCAGCGCTTCGGCCCGGGCGGTCAGGGCCTGCATGTCGAGTGCCTGATCGAGGTCCGCCGGCACAATCAGAATCACATTGCCCTCCTTCACCGGCAGTTCCCAGTAATGCCGGTGATAGAGCCCGCGCAACAACGCCGCACCCAGTGGCTTGCCGTCATCGGTGGCCCACTGGTTGATCACCAGCCAGCCGCCCGGATTCAGGCGTTTCTGACAGTCACCGAGGAAACTCCAGGCCAGATGCCCGACACCCGGGCCGACGTCGGTATACAGGTCGACGAAGATCAGATCCGCAGGCTCGGCCGTCGGCAGCAATTCCAGCGCATCGCCGACCCGAATATACAGGCGCGGGTCGTCATCCAGCCCCAGGTATTCGATGGCCAGGCGCGGTACATCCGGACGCAGTTCGATGGCTTCGACGTCTTCCAGCGGCAAGAACTTGAGGCAGGCCTGAGTCAGCGTGCCGGCACCGAGGCCGAGGAACAGCGCACTCTCCGGTTGTTCGTGACACAACGCGCCAATCAGCATCGCCCGGGTGTAGTCGTATTCGAGCCAGCTCGGATCGGCGGTGAACACGCAGCTCTGTTCGATGGCATCGCCGAACTCCAGAAAGCGGTAATCGGCCACTTCCAGCACGCGAATCACGCCGAACTCATCCTGTACCTCGGCGAGCAACAGCTCGACGCGCTCCTCAGTCATTTCGTCTCCTGATGGTCACCGGGCGCGGTGACGCGATGGCACCGCTCTGGCACCGTGGCAAAGCGGCGATTGTCGGTGATGGGGCGGGAGCAGGTCACGCACTAATTGCTGCTACCATGGGCTTCCCGTGCGTAGAACCAATTAGAGACCGTGATGAGCCAACCCTGGAGCCCTGACAGCTGGCGCGCCCTGCCGATCCAGCAACAACCCCAATACCCCGACGCCGCGCACTTGCGCCAGGTCGAGCAGACGCTGGCCAGCTACCCGCCGCTGGTGTTTGCCGGCGAAGCCCGCGAGTTGCGTCGCCAGTTTGCCGAAGTGACTCAGGGCCGGGCGTTCCTGCTACAGGGTGGCGATTGCGCGGAAAGCTTCGCCGAGTTCTCCGCGGCGAAGATTCGCGACACCTTCAAAGTGTTGCTGCAGATGGCGATCGTCATGACCTTCGCCGCCGGCTGCCCGGTGGTCAAGGTCGGGCGCATGGCCGGCCAGTTCGCCAAACCGCGTTCGGCCAATGACGAAACCCTCGACGGCGTGACCCTGCCGGCCTACCGTGGCGACATCGTCAACGGCATCGGTTTCGACGAAAAGAGTCGCGTGCCGGATCCGGAGCGCTTGCTGCAGTCCTATCACCAGTCCACCGCCACCCTGAACCTGCTGCGCGCCTTCGCTCAGGGCGGTTTTGCCGACCTGCATCAGGTGCACAAGTGGAACCTGGACTTCATCGCCAACTCGGCATTGGCCGAGAAGTACAGCCACCTCGCCGACCGCATCGATGAAACCCTGGCGTTCATGCGCGCCTGCGGCATGGACAGCTCGCCGCAACTGCGCGAAACCAGTTTCTTCACCGCCCATGAGGCGCTGCTGCTGAACTACGAAGAGGCCTTCGTACGTCGCGACAGCCTGACCAACGATTACTACGATTGCTCGGCGCACATGCTGTGGATCGGCGACCGCACCCGTCAGCTCGACGGCGCCCACGTCGAATTCTTGCGCGGGGTGAACAACCCGATTGGCGTGAAGGTCGGCCCGAGCATGAACCCGGACGACCTGATCCGCCTGATCGATGTGCTCAACCCGGACAACGATCCGGGTCGCCTGAACCTGATCGCCCGCATGGGCGCGAACAAGGTCGGCGATCACCTGCCGGCGCTGATCCGTGCGGTGCAGCGTGAGGGCAAGCAGGTGCTGTGGAGCTCGGACCCGATGCACGGCAACACCATCAAGGCCAGCAGCGGCTACAAGACCCGCGACTTCGCGCAGATCCTCGGCGAAGTGAAACAGTTCTTCCAGGTGCACGAAGCCGAAGGCACTTATGCCGGCGGGATTCATATCGAGATGACCGGGCAGAATGTCACCGAGTGCATTGGCGGTGCGCGGCCGATCACTGAAGATGGTTTGTCGGATCGTTATCACACCCACTGCGATCCGCGAATGAATGCCGATCAGTCGCTGGAACTGGCGTTTTTGATTGCCGAAACGCTGAAGCAGGTTCGCCGCTAAACCGCGTCGCCTTATCGCGAGCAGGCTCACTCCTACATTGGAATGCGTTCCCTTGTAGGAGTGAGCCTGCTCGCGATGGTGTCAGATCAGTCACCGCCGGTCTGAGCCAATGCCACCCGCAACCGCCCCGCACTCTCGCGCTGACAATTGAGCTGCACTCGCGCAAGCCCCAGCCAATCGGCCATCCGCCGCAAATTCAACGCCAGCGCCAGCATCCCTTCATCCTCCAGCCCCGGCTCTTCCTCGTGCACCGCATGCACCGCCAGGCGTCCCGACGCTCTTTCCGCACGCAGATCGACCCGCGCAGCAATCCGCTCGTTGTACAGAAACGGCAGCACGTAATAGCCGTAGACCCGTTTGTCCTGCGGCGTGTAGATCTCCAATCGATAGCGGAAATCGAATAATCGCTCAGTGCGACTGCGCTCCCAGATCAACGAATCGAAGGGCGACAACAACGCGCTGGCGATGACTTTGCGCGGCACTTTCGGCTCCGGCAGGCAATAGGCGATCTGCCGCCAACCGGCGACTTCGCAGGTTTGCAATTGCCCGTCCTCGACCAGTTCCGCCAGACGCGGTCGCGCATCTCCCGGGTTCAAGCGGAAATAATCCCGCAGGTCCTTTTCCGTGCCGACACCCAGCGCCTGGGCCGCGTGCAGCAGCAAGCCGCGCTGTGCGCTGGCTTCATCCGGCAGCGGCGGCTGCAGGATCGACGCCGGGATCACCCGTTCCGGCAAATCATATAAACGTTCAAAACCGCGACGCCCGGCCACGGTCACTTCACCGGCTGCGAACAACCATTCCAGCGCCTGCTTTTCCGCGCTCCAGTCCCACCATGGCCCGGCCTTGTCTTCGCGGGTCGACAGACTGCCGGCACCCAACGCGCCCTGCGCCTCAACCGTGCGCAACACGCGGCGAACAACGTCCTGTTGCTCACGGCCGAACTTCGCCAGTTGTTGATAAATGTCCTCGCCCCGTTTGGCGCGCTGCATCCGCCACCCGAGCAACGGATACATCGCCAGCGGCAGCAACGACGCTTCATGCCCCCAGTATTCGAACAGCGTACGACGGCGCCCCGAACTCCAGGCGGCCTGGTCGAGCAAATCAGAGGAATAGGCACCGAGACGGGAAAACAGCGGCAGGTAGTGCGAGCGCACCACAGCGTTGACGGAGTCGATCTGCAGCAGGCCCAGCCGTTCGATCAGCCGGTTAACCTGCGGCGCGCGGACGGTGGGCGGCTGGCGCCCGTTGAACCCTTGGGCAGCCAGCGCCAGACGTCGCGCCTGTTTGAGGGAAAAGGCCAGAGTCGCGGGCATGAACATCTCCTTGTCTGCTCGCAACCTACCTCACCTGAAAGTGGTTTGTGTAGTAAAGCCCTGATCATTTATGCATCGGATCGTCCCAGAACGGCCGGACAGCCTCGTGTTCGACGTCGGCACGGCTGACCCCGATGTCCTTCAGCGCTTCGTCGCTCAGACTGGCGAGCAACTCGCGTTCACGGTGCAGTTCGTACCAGCGGCTGAACTTATGCAGCAGGTCGGAAACGATATGGCCGTGGCCGGAAAATTTTGTGTCGTCTACATACTCTCTTTGACCTTTCATCGTGTTGCCCTCCTTGTGGATGGCTCAAGTCTCGCCCTGGCGCTAAGATCAATCCAACGAATGTTTCTGATGGCATTCATCACGGAGATTCATCAATTGTCGGCCTACCCCAGTATCGATACCGATGTCCTGCGCACCTTCGTCGCGATTGCCGATCAGGGCGGGTTTACCCGCGCCGGCGAAATGGTCAACCGCACGCAATCGGCGGTGAGCATGCAGATGAAGCGACTGGAAGAAGACGTGCTGCAGCGGCAACTGTTCGAGCGTGATGGACGCCAGGTGCGCCTGACTGCCGAGGGCCAAGTGCTGCTCGGGTATGCGCGACGCATCCTCAAGTTGCACAGTGAAGTGTTCAACACCCTGCGCGAGCCGCACATGGTCGGCACCGTGCGCATCGGTACGCCGGACGATTACGTGATGCGTTTCCTGCCGGGGATCCTCTCGCGCTTCGCCCAGTTCTATCCGCTGATCCAGATCGAAGTGCACTGCGAATCCAGCAAACAACTGTTGCAACGCACCGACCTGGACTTGTCGATCGTCACCCGCGAGCCGGGCAACGAGATCGGCCAGTTGCTGCGCAAAGAACGTTTCGTCTGGGCCGAGGCGCAAAATTTCAGCGCCCACGAGCAGACGCCGTTGCCGCTGGCGATGTTCAACAGTGATTGTTTCTGCCGCTTGTGGGCGTGCAATGCGCTGGACGCGATGGGTCGCGACTACCGCATCGCCTATAACAGCACCAGCCTGTCGGCGCTGATGGCCGTGGTGAGCGCGGGCCTGGCGATCACCGCGCAACTGGAAAGCCTGATCACCCCGGACATGCGCATTCTCGGTGCCAACGAAGACCTGCCGTTGCTGCCCGAGGCCAGCATCATGCTGATCCGCAACCTGAACAATCCGTCGCCGATCACCGAGTGCCTGGCCGAGCACATCGTCGAAGGCTTCAAACTTTAAAGGCGAGCATCACCGCACACAGCACCAGGAAACCGCAGAACAGCCCGCGCAGCAGCTTTTCCGGCATGGCGTGGGCGACTTTCACCCCCCAACTGATGCTCGCCAGTCCGCCGATCGCCAGCGGCAGGCCGATCATCCAGTCCACCTCGTGATGCACTGCGTAGGTCACCAGCGTCACCCCGGTGCTTGGCAACGCCAGGGCCAGCGACAGCCCTTGGGCCACCACTTGGCTGGTGCCGAACAGGCTGGTCAGCACCGGCGTCGCCACCACGGCCCCGCCGACCCCGAACAGACCGCCCATGGTTCCGGACGCCGCGCCGAGCACGCCGAGCCATGGCCAGGAGTAACGCATTTCGGAGGTCGCTGCGGGTCGCCTGCCGAACATCTTCAGCAGGTTGTACGCCGAGAGCACCACGAGGAAGGCGACAAAGCCGATGCGCATGGTTTGCGCATCGATGCCCACCGCCCAGATCGACCCGATCCAGGCGAAGCAGAAGCCCATGACCGCCAACGGCAACGCATGGCGCAGCTCGATGCGATTGCGCTGGTGATAACGCCACAGCGCCAGCATCACATTGGGCACCACCATCACCAGCGCCGTGCCTTGGGCAATCTGCTGGTCGAGGCCGAACCACACGCCCAGCAGCGGAATCGCGATCAAACCACCGCCTATGCCGAATATGCCGCCCAATGTGCCAAGGGCGGCGCCAAACAGCAGGTACAACAAAAACTCGATCACAGCGATGTCCTCATCCGTCAGGCGACCCATCCTACCAGTCCAGGCTGGCATCTGGCGCTGCAGCGCGAGCTGGGCCACCACTAGCGTCAGGAGATTTATCTGGCGCATTAAACATTCGGACGCTAGATTCGAGCCCATCATCGAACAAGGCTTTAGCATGACCACCGAACGCGACACCCCCGACAACTGCGATCACCTGCTGCTGGACAACCAGGCCTGCTTCGCCCTGCATTCCACTTCGCTGATGATGACCAAGGTCTACAAGCCGCTGCTGCAAGCGCTCGGCCTGACCTATCCGCAGTACCTGGCGATGATGGTGCTGTGGGAGAAGGATGGTTTGACCGTCGGAGAAATCAGCACTCGACTACTGACCGATCCGGGATCGCTGACGCCCCTGCTCAAGCGCCTGGAAGGCGAAGGTTTGCTCAGCCGCACGCGCAGTCGCGAGGATGAGCGTGTGGTGATTGTCGAGTTGACCGCGCAAGGCCGAGCGTTGAAAGAAAAAGCCCAGACGGTCCCGCAATGCATCCTCGGCGCCAGCGGCTTTTCTCTGGAACGCCTGCAGAAGCTGCAAGCGGAGTTGCAAGCGCTGCGCAGTCATTTGCAGGACAGCTTGACCTGATAACAACGCTGCCCACCTTGTAGGAGTGAGCCTGCTCGCGATAGCGGTGGTTCAGTCGACTTCTGTGGTGCCTGTCTCGCCGCTATCGCGAGCAGGCTCACTCCTACAAGGGAGCGCGTCACCTGAAAAAATATTTTCAGTCCCCCGATATCCCCACCAGCCGCTCTAAATCTTCACTTTCAAGGTGATCGACAGCTCCGTTACAGCATCGAGATTCAGTCTGCTCAAAAATTTATCTTGCGCACTAAATATTCGCGCGATACATTCACTTCGCACTTACTTAGCGCGCAAATAATTAGCGCAGAAATACACACTCAACGAGGCCCACACCATGCAAGCTCTCTACACTGCAATCGCAACCTCCACTGGCGGCCGTGACGGTCGTGCGATATCCAGCGATAACATTCTCGACGTCAAACTCGCCACCCCGAAAGAACTCGGTGGTGCCGGTGGTGCCGCGACCAACCCTGAGCAATTGTTCGCTGCCGGTTACTCGGCCTGCTTCATCGGTGCGCTGAAGTTCGTTGCCAGCCAGACCAAACGCAAGATCCCCGACGACGCCTCGATCACCGCGCACGTCGGCATCGGCCAGATCCCCGGCGGTTTCGGTCTGGACATCGACCTGCACATCAGCCTGCCGGGCCTCGAGCAAGCGGATGCACAGAGCCTGGTCGAAGCGGCGCATCAGGTCTGCCCTTACTCCAACGCCACCCGTGGCAACGTTGACGTACGCCTGCACACCACCGTGTAACTGCGATCTTTTGATCTTTCTGCCAGGCAAAAAAAGCCCGACTCAATGGTCGGGCTTTTTCTTTCCGCGAAAAGCAGTGCTTATTTGGCACGGCCTTTGTAGGAACCGCCTTCGCGGGTGTCGATTTCGATCATGTCGCCGATTTCGATGAAGTCAGCAACCGACAGCTCGGTACCGTTCTTCAGTTTGGCAGGCTTCATCACCTTGCCGGAAGTGTCACCGCGAGCGGAACCTTCGGTGTAGTCAACCTGACGCACGATGGTGGTCGGCAGTTCTACGGAAACCAGACGCTCTTCGAAGAACACGGCTTCGCAAACGTCGGTCATGCCTTCTTCAACGAAAGGCAGAACGCTTTCGATGTCTTCGGCGTTCAGTTCGTACATGGTGTAGTCAGTGGTGTCCATGAACGTGTAGGTGTCGCCGCTGATGAAGGACAGGGTCGCTTCTTTGCGGTCGAGGATCACGTCGTCCAGCTTGTCGTCCGCACCGTAAACGGTTTCGGTCTTGTAACCGGTCAGCAGGTTCTTCAGCTTGGTCTTCATGATCGCGCTGTTACGGCCCGACTTGGTGAATTCAGCTTTCTGAACCAGCCAAGGATCGTTGTCGATACGGATCACGGTACCGGGTTTGAGTTCTTTACCAGTTTTCATTGCGAATATCCGAATTTGGATGGGATTTACAAAAATCTAGGCCGCGTATCATATCCAATTTAGGTAAAACTGTACCAGCGCCGTGGCAAGATCCGCCTGCAAGCCTTGTTCCAGACACCATTGCTCGGCGTTTTCCTGCAGTTCTGGCCAGTGTTTACGGGCCTCTAGCCAGTACTCGCCGATCGGTTGCCCGGCACTCCACGCCCGCCACAGACCATTCATCGCCTCGGCCGCCGCCGGCGAAAGCCCTTTCGTATACAGCGCCAGGAAGGCATCGAGCTTGTCCAGATGGATGTCTTCGTCCTGCTGATAGATGTGCCAGAGCATCGGCCGCCCGGCCCACTGCGCCCGGACGAACGAATCTTCCCCACGCACCGCATTGAAGTCACAGCACCACAGCAACTGGTCGTATTGATCCTGACGGACGAACGGCAGCACCTGCACCGTCAGCGCCTGACGCACGTTCAGATCGCCGACCTCCAGCGAATCAACCCCGAGCCAGCGTGCGACATCACCGAGAATCCGCCCTTCCGGCACCAGCAGATGGGTTGGCGCATCATCGGCGGCCAGCACGTCCAGCCAGCTGGCGAGACCGGCATTCTCATAGGCAAACAGTGAAATCAGTTGTGCACCCGGTGCGCGCTCGATCCCCAGATGCTGCAGGAATTGTCGCTGCGCCTCGTCATCCGCTTGAAACGCGCGACGGCGCTCCAGCAAACCCTGCTCACGCAGCAACCCGCCAGTGCCCGGCTGAAAACCGGGAAAGAAGAAAAATTTCTGCACCGATTTGTATTTCACCGAGGGCAAACCGTGACAACCAATGACCCAGTCTTCGGCACTCAGGTAATCAAGGTTCATCCACAGCGGCGGCCGTTGTCGCTCGGCCATGGCATCCATGTACGCGGACGGCAGCTGGCAAGCGAACGCGGCGATCACCACGTCCGCCGCCTCTGTATTCGGCCAGTCGCTCGGCCAGTGCCGAACATCGACGCCCTGCTGCGATTGCTGCGCCAGGTGGATATCGATCTCGGGGCAGATGCGCTCGAAGGCGCGCAGGTCATCGACCCACAGGCGCACCGCCAGCCCCTGTTCGGCCACCAGTTGCCGGGCCAGACGCCAGGTCACGCCGATGTCGCCATAGTTATCGACTACGGTGCAAAAAATATCCCAGCGGGTTTTCGGTACCGGCATGCAAGACTCCCGTTGGCAAAAGCGCTGATTGTCCGCATAAATGACCTCGCGCAGAAGAGCCGACGGCGATTAATCTTCGTGCGACAATCGCCACTTGCCCGCAATCATCCGCCAGGAGGCCGCCATGCCCTACCGTCCCAACCCGCGTCGTCCGTTGCCTGTTCAGCTCAGTGCGCTGCGACTGACCGGCAGTATCGCCCTGGGCATGTGGCTGGGCTTTCTAGCCATCGCCCTGACCTGCTGGCTGCTCTCGCGTTTCGTGTTCACCGAACAACTGGCGCCCGTCGCTCAGGCGGTGCAGCAACTGGCCAGGCCACCCGCGACCGTCCAGGTCCAACCGGACACTGCGCCACAGAGTCCGCTGTTCGAGCAGTACGAAGAGAACCTGCGCAAGAACGAGCAGCAGGCACGGCTCGATCAGGCGCGCGGCAGCACGCGCAATCAGTCGAACCCCAAATGCCAGTTCTGGCTGCAACAGGATCAGACCGCGCCGAGCGAAAAGAGCCGCGCCAACGTTTTGCAATTCTGCGATTGATCATGAACAAGCACACTGTCCACCAGTTGATCCTCGACAAACTGCGCGTCGATCTCGACATCGCCGAACGCGCCGCGCAGACCGCGTACGAAACCGCGACCCACGAAGAGAACATCGCTGAGAACAAGTACGACACGCTCGGGCTCGAGGCGTCGTATCTGGCGGCGGGACAGGCGAAACGGGTCGAGGAAATCCGTCAGTCGCTGGCGCTGTGCCAGAACCTGACGTTGCGTGCCTACGACGAAAATCGTGGCATCGAGGTCGGCGCCCTGCTCGGCCTTGAAGACGAAAAGGGTCGCGAGCAATGGCTGTTCCTGGCCCCGGATGCGGCGGGCCTGAAAGTCGATGTGGTGGGTCAGCCGATTACCGTCATCACCCCGCGCTCACCGCTGGGTAAAAGCCTGCTGGGCAAGCTCGAAGGTGATGAGGTGGAGATTCTGGTGGCGGGCACCCGGCAACAGTTCGCTGTCACCGAGGTGCTCTGAGGCGGGGTCTTAGTGGACCGGCAGTTCGACACCGTCGAACAGCTCTTCCAGCTCCTGCTTGTTGTGGCACTGGATGGCCTTGGCCATCACTTCGCGGGTCAGGTGCGGGGCAAACTTCTCGATGAAGTCGCACATGAAACCACGCAGGAAGGTGCCGCGACGGAAACCGATCTTGGTGATGCTCGACTCGAACAGCTCGCTGGCATCCAGCACCACCAGGTCGTTGTCGAGTTTGGTGTCGACCGCCATCTTGGCCACGATGCCCACGCCCAGGCCGAGGCGCACGTAGGTTTTGATCACGTCGGCGTCAGCTGCGGTGAACACCACTTTCGGCGTCAGGCCACGATGGCTGAAGGCTTCGTCGAGTTTCGAACGGCCGGTGAAACCGAATACATAAGTCACGATCGGATATTCGGCCAGCGCTTCGAGGGTCAGCTTCGGCAGCTTGGTCAGCGGGTGGCCCTGCGGCACGACCACACAACGGTTCCAGCGATAGCACGGCATCATCACCAGGTCACCGAACAGCTCCAGCGCTTCGGTGGCAATGGCGAAATCGACGGTGCCGTCAGCGGCCATCTCGGCGATCTGCATCGGCGAACCCTGGTGCATGTGCAGCGCCACGTCCGGGTATTGCTTGATGAAATTGCTGATCACCGGCGGCAGTGCATAACGCGCCTGGGTGTGGGTGGTGGCGATCGACAGGGTGCCTTTCTTCTCGTTGGAGAATTCCTGGGCGATCTGCTTGATGCTTTCGACCTTGCGCAGGATCTCGCCAGCGGTGGTGATGATGCGCTCGCCAGCCGGGGTAACGCGCGTCAGGTGCTTGCCGCTGCGGGCGAACACTTCAACGCCCAGTTCGTCTTCCAGCAGGCGGATCTGTTTACTGATACCCGGTTGCGAGGTGTAAAGGCTTTGGGCTGTAGCGGAAACGTTGAGGTCGTGGTGCGCCACTTCCCAGATGTAGCGCAATTGTTGAAGCTTCATATGTATCCCTCAAAGCAGGTAGACGCCACGGGCATCAGCGACGGTATATAACTATATTAATGGTTTGATGAATAAATCTAGAACTTTTTTATCAAAGCGCCATTATTCCCGCTTCAGCGATCCCCCCGGCGCCGACGCTCCACCAACGGCACCAGATAGACCGGCACTTTGGCCAATTGCAGGACTCGAGTCGCCGTGCGCCCCAAAGGGGTTTCCACCCCCACACCGTGGCTGTGAGTGCCTACGATCAGCAAATCCACCGAGAGTTTCTGCACCTGGTCGAGAATCACCTGCGACGGATCGCCCTGCACCACCCGAACCGCACAAATCCGCTGCAGATCCTGCTCGCCCTCTTCGCCCAGCTCTTCGCGAAAACTGTCCAGCACCCGCTGCTCGATGCTGGCGATGACAGTTTTCAGACCCTGACTGTGGAATTCGTTCAACGCCTGCTCGTCGAGATAGCTCTGCAACACCGACTCGGCAAACAGCCCCATGGGCTCCACCGCATGCACCACATACAAGTCGGCATTGAATGTTCGCGCCAACGCCAGGGCATGCTGCATCACTAACGGTGCGTACAGACCCAGGTCAGTGGCATACAGCATCGAACGAATCATGTGACCTCCTCGCGTGCCAACATGGCGGAGATTTGATTCAGCTTAGCAGTGCCTTGGCGAGTACGACGTGTGACGCAACGTCTTGAAGCACTGGGGCTTTAGATCGATGGTTCGTTGCTGATGCCGTGAGGCACGTGACCGGTGGCGACCACTTCGCGGGCAAGTTCGCAATGGCCGGCCTGATCGTCGAAAAACACGTCGGCGGCAAAGGCTTCGAGAAATGCCGATTTGGTCAGCCCGCCGAGGAACAGCGATTCGTCGAGACGGATGTCCCACTCGCGCAAGGTGCGGATCACCCGCTCATGGGCCGGCGCCGAACGCGCAGTGACCAGCGCGGTGCGGATCGGGCAGTCGTTCTCGGGGAACTCGCGTTGCAGCGCATTGAGCGCCGCGAGGAAGCCTTTGAAAGGCCCGCCGCGCAAGGGCTCGCGCGCCGCCTCTCGCTCCTTGGCCTGAAACGCCTCCAGCCCGCCGGACTGATAAATGCGCTCGGACTCATCGGAAAACAGCACCGCGTCGCCGTCGAAGGCAATGCGCAACTCATCACTGGCGGCACGGCTGGCGCCACCGGACAGAATCGTCGCTGCCGCAAATCCGGCGTCCAGCGCGGCGCGCACATCCTCGGCATGCGTGGACAGAAACAGGTCACAGCCGAAGGCCTTGAGGTACGGATACGGACTGCGCCCGCCGACGAAGGCCGCCCGGGAGATGTCCAGCCCATAGTGATGAATCGAGTTGAAAGCGCGCAGACCGGTGTCGGCACTGTTACGCGAAACCAGAATCACCTCGACCCGGGCACGGTCAAGGCGACTGTTGAGGCTCAGAAGTTTTTCCACCAGCGGAAAGGCATCGCCGGGCGCGAGAATCTCGTCTTCGTGTTCGATCTGATATTGCCGATAGGCTTCGACGCCGCCCGACAGGTAGACCTTGTGACTCTCGCTCAGGTCGAACAAGGCGCGAGACGAAATCGCCAGCACCAGTTTGTCATCGATGTTCTTGGCCATGCCTTCCCCCACTCCCGCAAAAAACCGACTCAGGTGTTGCGTCGGTCGATAAAACTCAACGTGCGATACAACGCTTCGATACGCGGCAGTTCACACCCCGCCGCCTTGGCTGCCGCCAATGGCCGGGCATAAATCGCCTCCAGCTCCAGCGGCCGTTTGTGCAGAAAATCGTGGTACATGCTCGGCCAATAGTCGGGCATCTTCTCGGTCATCATGAACAGGTACTCGGCATAACCGGGCGGCATATCGTGACCACAGGCCTTGGCGCCCAGCACCACTTCAGCCATCAACGCCTGGATCAGCGCGCGACTGTCAGCGTCGGCCATCAGCGGCGTGGTGCCGGCACCAAGCACTACCGAGAGACCGTTGTAGGGAATATTCCAGACCAGTTTCTGCCAGCGAGCCTGTTGCAGGTTGGGCATCGCCTGGGAATCGATGCCGGCGGCACGGAACAGCCCGGCACCCGCCTCGACGATCGCCATGCGCGCCGCGTCGTCCGTTGCCGGGCCACTGTGGTAGCCGACGTTGACCGCGCCCAGTGCCTGATGGGTGATGTGCCCCGGCCCTTCGCGATGCACGCAGATCACGCACAGACCGCCGAGCAGATGCAGGGAGTCGGGCAGTAACTCCCGCAGGCTGTCTTCGACGTCCAGACCGTTTTGCAGCACCAGCACCTTCGCGCCGGGTTTGGCTGCTGCAATGATCGCCGGGGCCAGCCCGGCGCTGCTGGTAGTCTTGGCGCCGACCAGCAGCCACTCGCAGGCCGGCATGTCTTCAGCCCTGGCGTAGGCTTGCACCGGGTTGAGCGTCAGGCTGCCGTGGACCGCACTGTCCACCTGCAAACCACGTTCGGCCACCGCCGAGAATTCGCTGCGCAGCAAAAAGTGCACATCGAAACCGGCTCGCGCCAGCATCAAGCCGTAAAACCCGCCGATTGCCCCGGTGCCAATGATCCCAATCACCGGTTTGTTGTCTGCGTCCACCATCTATGGCAACTCCTCTGCAATTCGCCCCAGCGCCTGCGCCACGGCCGCGTTCAGCGCATCGGCGGTCAGGCGCGTATGCAATGCCCCAAAGAACTCGCCGTCGCGCACCACAAACAGCGCCGGCAAATGAAAGACCTGATAGCGCTCCACCAATCCGCCGTTGTCACCGGCATCGATCCAACACAGGCGATCGACCGCCAGCTCGAAGCCGGGCAACACCTCTCTGGCATAGCGGCAGCTGGAACAGCCGACGCTGGTGAAAATCACCAGCGAAATGCCGCTCATCGCCAGCAGCCGCTGGTCGGCGTCGAAATCGGTCAGCTGCGATTCGACCACTATACTGGGGGAAACAATGTCAAATGGCCGACACAGGGAGTCTGTGCTCATGGGACGTTTCATTCCTCATCCGGACGAAGTGCCTGTCGAGTTAACGTTACTCAAGCCCGAGTGCATTTCCAGGCAACAGCTGCACACTATCAGCCTCGGCGGGATCGCTTGCAATTATCACCGTGCCTGGCGCCACGGCACCGCCCTTGAGGTGCGCATGCCGACGCTCAACGCCGACATCTGTTATCCGGGCTATGTGGCGTGGTGCCTGCGGCGCAAAAAAGGCTATCTGGTGGGGATCGCGTTCACCGATGAGCAAACGCTGTTCAGCGCCCGGATGGGCGAACAGGTGTGCCAGATCGAACGCTATTGCCGCATGAACGAAGCCCACGACGACCTGCAGGATATTCAGGCGCTGGCCCTGCAATGGGTCGAACAACACGCCGACGAGTTCTCCCACGACAGCGTGCGCAAGGCTTTTGCCCAGCCAGCGCTGGATTAAAGCGGCGTCTGCCCATTGTCGAGCCGCGTCTGACGCGCTAAGGTTCGGCTCCCCGACGCGCTTAAATCTGCTGTGCTCCGCCGCGCGGGGATCGCTGGCGGCCGGCACCCGTGACCTGACGAGTAAACGATGGCTGATTTACCGATCAACGACCTAAACGTCGCCTCTAACGAGACCCTGATCACTCCCGATCAGCTCAAGCGTGATATCCCTCTGAGCGATGCTGCCCTGCGCACCGTCACCAAGGGCCGCGAAGTCATTCGCAACATTCTTGATGGCACCGACCACCGTCTGTTCGTAGTGATCGGCCCGTGCTCGATCCACGACATCAAGGCTGCCCACGAATACGCTGACCGCCTCAAGGAATTGGCGGCGGAAGTCTCCGATACCCTGTATCTGGTCATGCGCGTGTATTTCGAGAAGCCACGGACCACCGTCGGCTGGAAAGGCCTGATCAACGATCCGTACCTGGACGACTCGTTCAAGATCCAGGACGGTCTGCACATCGGTCGCCAGTTGCTGCTGGACCTCGCCGAAAAAGGCCTGCCGACCGCCACCGAAGCCCTCGACCCGATCTCCCCGCAGTACCTGCAGGACCTGATCAGCTGGTCGGCCATCGGCGCACGTACCACCGAATCCCAGACTCACCGTGAAATGGCTTCGGGCCTGTCCTCGGCGGTCGGCTTCAAGAACGGCACCGACGGTGGCCTGACCGTGGCGATCAATGCCCTGCAGTCGGTCTCCAGCCCGCACCGCTTCCTGGGGATCAACCAGGAAGGTGGCGTGTCGATCGTTACCACCAAGGGCAACGCCTACGGTCACGTGGTGCTGCGTGGCGGCAACGGCAAGCCGAACTACGATTCGGTCAGCGTCGCCCTGTGCGAGCAGGCGCTGAACAAAGCGAAGATCAAGCCGAACATCATGGTCGATTGCAGCCACGCCAACTCCAACAAGGACCCGGCCCTGCAACCGCTGGTAATGGAAAACGTCGCCAACCAGATCCTCGAAGGCAACCAGTCGATCATCGGCCTGATGGTCGAGAGTCATCTGAACTGGGGCTGCCAGGCGATCCCGAAAGACCTCGCCGACCTGCAATACGGCGTGTCGATCACCGACGCCTGCATCGACTGGACCGCCACCGAGAACACCCTGCGCAGCATGCACGCCAAGCTCAAGGATGTTCTGCCGAAACGTCAGCGCAGCTGATCAGCGTTTCGCAGGCATAAAAAAACGCCGGGCATTGCCCGGCGTTTTTGTGTGTGCTGTTCAGATCTTGGCGGCGCGTCGCTGATGACGTTCCATGTAGCGCTCGACGTAGGAGCACGACGGGATCACCGTGTAGCCCATTTCCTCGGCGTATTGCAGCGCACTTTCGGTCAGCGCTGCCGCAATGCCTCGGCCACGCAAGGCGTTGGGCACGAAGGTGCGATAGATATCCAGGGTCTGTTTCCCCAGATCCATATAGGTCAGGTAGGCACGATGACCGTCCACATTGGTCTCGAACTGATGACCAGCCTGGTCATGGTGGATGGACAACGCCTCGCTCATCACTACTCCTCGCGGGTCTTGAATTCTGACCCCTACCTTACCGATGTTTTTCCGGCGAAGGAACATCTACGCCACCCCGTGCCTGATGGACACCGAGAAGAGCCACACCGATCTCGCGCAACCGAGCACCTGCTAAATAGTAGGCACCATTGGCAAAAATGCTCAAGGTGCGCTCGTCATCATGCTCGTTGACCGGGTGACTCCGAGGGGCGCAGCGGCAGGCGCGGGGACGATCTCCCAGTGCGCTCACCTGAACATTGCCGGATGTCGAGACTTAAGACGCAGCCTCTTCTTTAAAGTCACCTCAAGAGGGACAAAGATATGTGAGGTGTCATGCAAAATCGGAACAAAAGTGTAGACGAATTCATCTAGACAGACTTGGTGCAAGACGGCAAAAACTGTACAGGCAATGGGAACTTTTTCTGATTAACCGGCTCAAGCCGGGGCTTGCAGCTGGATATTTTTTATACAGCCCCGTTAAAAGTTGCTCGAAAAAGAATCAACGCCTACAATTTTTTTTGCTTCTTGCGCTACGTCAGTTTACTTACTACAAGTAATGGGTAGTATGTACGCCGGCTATTTCCTCAATCGGAGGAGAAAGCCACTTAATTGAAAGTCCTTGAAGGGGAACACGATGAACAACGTTCTGAAATTCTCTGCTCTGGCTCTGGCCGCAGTTCTGGCTACCGGTTGCAGCAGCGCATCGAAAGAAACCGAAGCACGTCTGACCGCTACTGAAGACGCAGCTGCTCGCGCTCAAGCTCGTGCAGACGAAGCATACCGTAAAGCTGATGAAGCTCTGGCTGCTGCTCAAAAAGCACAACAGACTGCTGACGAAGCTAACGAGCGTGCTCTGCGTATGCTGGACAAAGCTAGCCGCAAGTAATAATCCCTCGGGATTGTTATCAAGCCGACCCAGTTTCTGGGTCGGCTTTTTTGTGCCTGCAGCTTTTGTCCGGGCAATAAAAAACCCGCCGACGCTTCACGCATCGGCGGGTCGGGATCGATCTTATTGCTGCAGGTCGATCGGCGTACTCGAGACAATCGGTGCCGAGGTATTCGGCGTGCCGATTTCGGTTGGCAAGCCATCTTCGGCCGCCACCACATCACGCACTACATCCCAGTTCACGCGCAGGTTGCTGGTCGCGTCTTCGCGCTTGAGCATCGCGTTGATCACCGCCGTGTGCTTGTCGACCACCGACGGGTTGCCCTTGTCGTCGATCGGCGTGTGCGCTTCCAGATAGACCTTGCCGCCACTGCTGCCGAACTTGTACGCGTCGTTGAGGATGCGCACCGAAGTGCCGACCGGCACCATCGCCGCCATTTCCAGCACGTTGTTGTTGAACATGCGGAAGCAGCCGTGGCTGGTGCGCATGCCGATGCCGAACTTCTTGTTCGAACCGTGGATCAGGTAGCCCGGCGTGCCCAAAGTGAACTTGAACGGCCCCAGCGGGTTGTCAGGACCGGCCGGCACCACGTTCGGCAGCGGATCACCATCGGCGGCGTGCTCGGCCTTGATCGACGCTGGAGGGGTCCAGGTCGGGTTCGGCGTCTTGGCGGTGATGGTGGTGCGCGCGATCGGCGAACCCCAGCCTTCACGGCCGATACCCAGCGGGAAGGTGTACACCACGTTCCGGCCTTTCGGGTAGTAGTAAAGGCGGTATTCGGCGAGGTTGATCACGATGCCTTCGCGCGGACCCGGCGGCAGGATGAATCGCGTCGGCAGGACGATTTCCGTACCGGCACCGGGCAGCCAGGCATCGACGCCCGGGTTGGCCGCGACCATTTCCGAATAGCCCAGGTCGTATTTGGTTCCCAGGTCAGCGAAGGTGTCTTCGTACTTGGCCTTGATCACCTGCACCTGGCCGATGATGTCCTCACCGGGTGGTGGCAGGGGAAACTCCAATGCAGCAACGGGACCGGCCACACACAGGGCGGCAAGTGACAGGCAGCGGGTGACGGCAGGAAAGCGCGGCAACATCCGGAAAATCCTTCGCATGATCAACAAGGGTATAAGAGCGCGATTGTACACCGCACCTCGATAATTCGGGGAGATGCGCCGATGGGCAGCCAGAAGTCTTCATGTAGGAGCTGCCGCAGGCTGCGATCTTTTGATCCTAAAGCTCGAAACGCAACTCAGGCCAGATCGGCGAGGTGCCACGCTTCTGCGACTCAAGGATCGCGCGGCACAACGAACACAGGCGCTGATCCTGGAACACCCGGCGATCCACACTCGACCAGCGCGGTTGTGCCGGCAGCAGACTGCCACACAACGTGCGGTCTGCCGAGCCACCGAGTTCCAGTTGACGGGTCACCAGATGCACCCGTACTTCCTGGCAGGCGAACAGATCCAGCTGTTCGTCAGGCTCGATCAGTTGGTAGGCAAACAGGGACCAGGCAGGACGCGGCATCGGGGGCTCCAAATAAGGGGGCGCCACATTAGCCGAAAGCCTGCCACTAGAAAAGCCTCATAACAGCGGTTTTAGCGTCGGCCAGACATTTTCCAGCAACTTGCCCTGAGCCCCGGCCGCCGGGTGCAGTCCGTCGGCCTGCATCAGGTCGGGATGGCCACCCACACCGTCGAGGAAAAACGGCACCAGCGGGATCTTTTTCTCGTCGGCAAGCTCGCCGTAAACCTTGGCGAAGGCATCGGTGTAACGCTTGCCGTAGTTGGGCGGCAGTTGCATGCCGAGCAGCAGCACCTTGGCGCCACTCTGGCGCGAGCTGTCGATCATCGCCGCAAGGTTTTGTTGCAATTGCGTTGGCGGCATTCCGCGCAGGCCGTCATTGCCGCCCAGCTCGAGGATCACCAGCTCCGGCTTATGCTCTGCAAGCAGCGCCGGCAGCCGCGCCTGGCCTCCGGCACTGGTGTCGCCACTGATGGAAGCATTGACTACTTCGTCATCAAAACCCTCCTGCTTGAGCCGTTGCTCGAGCAGCGATACCCACCCCAAGCGGGTATCCAGTCCGAAACCGGCGCTGATACTATCGCCAACGATCAGGACAGTACCCGCCGCTGCGTTCTGGGCCATGCACATCAAGGCCAGGCCAGCACTCAAAAACCACACACGCATCGGATTCTCCATGGGCGCAAGCATTCTCACCGCGAAGAACCTTAGCAAAGTGGTTCCCAGCGCGGAAGGTGAACTGACCATCCTGCACGAACTCAGCCTGGAACTGAACAAGGGCGACAGCCTGGCCATCGTCGGCGCGTCCGGTTCCGGCAAATCCACCCTGCTCGGCCTGCTCGCCGGCCTCGACTTGCCCAGCAGCGGCGAAGTCATCCTCGCCGGGCAAGGCCTGAGCAATCTCGACGAAGACCAGCGCGCACGCATCCGTGCCGAACACGTGGGTTTCGTCTTTCAATCCTTCCAGTTGCTCGACAGCCTAAATGCACTGGAAAACGTCATGCTGCCGCTGGAACTCGATGGTCGCAAAGACGCCCGCGAGCGCGCCACTGAACTGCTGCAACGGGTCGGCCTCGGCCAGCGCCTGACGCACTCGCCACGCCAGCTCTCCGGTGGCGAACAGCAGCGCGTGGCGATTGCCCGGGCTTTCGCTGCCGAGCCGGACGTGCTGTTCGCCGACGAACCCACCGGCAACCTCGACAGCCACACCGGCGAGCGCATCAGCGACTTGCTGTTCGAACTGAACAAGGAACGCGGCACCACCCTGGTGCTGGTGACCCACGACGAACGCCTGGCCCATCGCTGCCGGCGCCTGATCCGACTTGAAGCCGGGCTGCTGGTCGCCCCTCTGGAGCCTTGATGGCACGTCTGCCGCTGTTGCGTCTGTTCAGTCTCGCCATCCGCCAATTGCTGCGCGATGCCCGCGCCGGTGAATTGCGCGTGCTGTTCTTCGCCCTGGTCGTCGCAGTGGCGGCGAGCACTGCCATCGGCTATTTCGGCGCCCGTCTCAATGGCGCCATGATGCTGCGCGCCACCGAGTTCCTTGGTGCCGACCTGGTGCTGGAAGGCAGTTCGCCGGCACGCGCGGAACAGATCAAGAGCGGCACCGAGTTGCGTCTGGCTCACGCGCAGATTGTCGAGTTTTCCAGTGTCGTCGCCACTGACAACGGCATTCAGTTATCGAGTATCAAAGCAGTCGACCGCGCCTACCCGCTGCGCGGCGAACTGAAAAGTGCCCCGGCCCCGTTTGCTCCGCAAACCTCTGGCGGTGAACCGCAACCCGGCGAAGCCTGGGTCGAAGCACGCCTGCTGACCGCGCTGGATCTGAAGATCGGCGACAGCATCGATGTCGGCATGAAGACCCTGAAGCTGACCCGCGTGCTGACCTACGAGCCGGATCGCGCCGGCAATTTCTACAGCCTCACGCCTCGGGTGATGATCAACCTCGACGACCTCGCCGCCACCGGCGTGGTGCAACCCGGCAGCCGGGTCAGCTACCGCGAACTGTGGCGCGGCGAACCGCAGGCGCTGGAAACCTATCGGCAACTGCTCAAACCGGGACTGGCGGCAAACCAGCGAATTCAGGATGCCCGCGATGGCAACCGACAGATCGGCGGTGCGCTGGGCAAGGCCGAGCGCTACCTGAACATGGCGAGTCTGGTCGCGGTGTTGTTGGCCGGCGTGGCCGTGGCCTTATCGGCCAACCGCTTTGCCATTCGCCGCTTCGATGCCAGTGCCCTGCTGCGCTGCCTCGGCTTGTCGCGTCGGGAAACCATGCTGTTGTTCAGCATTCAATTGACTGTATTGGGTCTGTTCGCCGCCCTTAGCGGCGCCGTGATCGGCTGGCTGGCACAACTGGGACTGTTTGCCCTGCTGCATGATCTGCTGCCGGCGGACGTCCCGCCGGGTGGACTGTTTCCGGCGCTGGCCGGGATCGGTACCGGGCTGGTGGCGCTCGCCGGGTTCGCCCTGCCGCCGCTTGCCGCGCTGGGGCGGGTGCCACCGCTGCGAGTGCTGCGCCGCGACATGCTGCCGATTCCGTCGAGCACCTGGATGGTTTATGGCGCAGCATTAGGCGCACTTGGTTTGATCATGTGGCGCCTGAGTCTCGACCTGCTGCTGACCTTCGCCCTGCTCGGGGGAGGCGTCGTGGCGGCGCTCATTCTTGGCGGGCTGTTGCTGTTGCTGCTGAACAGCCTGCGTCGCCTGTTGGCCCGGGCATCGCTGCCGTGGCGCCTGGGCCTGGGCCAGTTGTTGCGTCATCCGCTGGCCGCTGCCGGGCAATCGCTGGCGTTCGGTCTGATCCTGCTGTCGATGGCGCTGATCGCCCTGCTGCGTGGCGAGCTGCTCGACACCTGGCAAAACCAGTTGCCGAAAAACGCCCCGAACTATTTCGCCCTGAACATCCTGCCGGCGGACAAACAGGCCTTCACCGATCACTTGGTCAACGTCTCCGCACAAGCGGCGCCCCTGTACCCGGTGGTGCCGGGACGGCTGATCAGCATCAATGGCGAACCGGTGCAGCAGATCGTCAGCAAGGATTCGGCCGGCGACCGCGCGGTTCAGCGTGACCTGAGCCTGACCTGGGCCGCCGACCTCCCGGCCGGCAATAAACTCACGGCCGGTTCGTGGTGGACCGAGCAACCCTCGGATGACGTACCGGGCGTGTCGGTGGAAGGCAAAGTCGCCGAGAGCCTCAAGCTCAAGCTCGGCGATCACATGGTGTTCAGCGTCGGCGGGGTCAATCGTGAAGCGAAGGTCACCAGTTTGCGCGAGATCAACTGGGACAACTTCCAGCCGAACTTCTTCATGATCTTCCAGCCCGGCACGTTGAAGGATCTGCCGGCCACCTACCTGACCAGTTTCTACCTGGCGCCGGGTCATGATCAGCAGATCGTCGAGCTGTCGCGAGCGTTCCCGGCGGTGACCATCCTGCAGGTCGAAGCCTTGCTCGAACAACTGCGCAGCATCCTCGCTCAGGTCACCCTGGCGGTGGAGTATGTGTTGTTGTTCGTGTTGGCCTCAGGGATGGCAGTGTTGTTCTCCGGTTTACAGGCAACGCTGGATGAACGCATTCGCCAAGGCGCGCTGTTGCGCGCACTGGGTGCGGAACGGCAGTTGCTGATCAAGGCCAGGCGCATCGAGTTCGGCTTGCTCGGGGCGGTCAGTGGTTTGCTGGCAGCCATTGGCTCGGAAGTGGTGAGTCTGGTGCTGTATCGCTACGCCTTCGATCTGCCATGGCATCCGCATCCGTGGCTGATGTTGCTGCCTTTGATTGGTGCAGTGCTGATTGGCGGTGCTGGTGTGTTTGGCACGCGCCGGGCGCTCAACGCAAGTCCGCTGACAGTACTGCGTGAGGGTTGATAGACTCCAGTCGTCTCGATCCCGAGGATTTTCAAGGAGGCCGCTTGGCCACAAATATCATCACTCGCGGCGGCCACGACGCGCTCAAGGCCGAGCTTGACCACTTGTGGCGCGTCTATCGGCCCGAGATCACGCAAAAGGTTACGTGGGCGGCGTCTCTCGGAGATCGCAGCGAAAACGCTGATTACCAGTACAACAAAAAGTTGCTGCGAGAAATCGATCGAAGGGTCAGATATTTACGCAAGCGGCTGGAAGACGTCAGGGTGGTCGACTATTCGCCGGAACAAGAGGGCAAAGTGTTTTTCGGCGCTTGGGTCGAGGTTGAAAATGACGACGGCGAGATCAAGACGTTTCGCATCGTCGGCTACGATGAGATCTACGCTCGCAACGACTACATATCCATCGACTCACCGATGGCCCGAGCGTTGCTGAAGAAAGCAGAAGGCGACGAAGTGATCGTCCACACACCAACCGGTGAAGTGACCTGGTATGTCAACAAAATCACTTACAAGTGAGTCGACGTTCCACCGCCGTCGACCCACTCACTCGTCTGCTGCGTCTTACTCCTCCAGCAAAGTCTTTGCACTGAATCGTCGACGCTTGAAATACATCCATAACCCGGCGACGAGCAGCGCGGTCAACGGTAAGCCGTGGAACAGTACGATCACCTGTGCCGGCGACCACATTACATAGAAAGGTCCGACGATCAGCATCCCTACACCAAAACCGGTCATCTGCACGAGCGTCAGCAAGCTGAACAATGGCAGGCGCAATGCGTCAGGCTCGCTTTGGGCACGGGAGATCAACGCAACCTCAGCGATACCATCACCCAGGCCCGCCCAGACGATAAACATCAATGCCAGCCACAACTGTGCTTGCTGAAAGGTAAAGATAAATCCTGTGGACATCAGCGCCACGCCCACCAGGAACAGTCGCTCCATCGCCAGAATCCCCCGCCCCTTCAACACTGTGCTGGCCAACCGTGCTCCGACAAACTTGCCGCCTGCCCAGACGGCCAGCAGATACCCCATAACGGTATTCGCCGAACCCGAGCCGATGTACTGCGACAGCACTGGGAAGCCGACATTGTGCGCGGCGCTGCCAAGCGTATCGAGGAGGCTGATGAGCAACATCGCGGCCAAAACCGGTGACCGGCCCAGACCCTGCGTCAATGCCCCCCATTCGTCAGCGAGTCCCTTGTGCAGTCGAGCGATGGCGGGATACAACGCGCGCAATGGCAGAATCAGGCAGGCCGCCAATACATAAGTGACGATGTTGGTCGCAAAAACCGCTTCAAACCCCCAGCCGGCAATCAGCAACCCGGAAATCAGACTGCCGACGACGGCACCGGTCGCCGCCGCTGAAGTCAGCCAGGCATTGGTAGACACACGCTGATCGGGAGCGATCCAGATCGGTAGCTGACTATTGAGCCCGATGGCAAAAAGCGAATTGCACAAACCGATGCCAAACGCAATAAACGGCAGGACACTTAGTTGATGTGCCGGCAACAGCAGGAGTACCGGTGTCAAAAGAAGCGCCCTGGAGATATCAAGTCCCACCAACGTGCTCCGACCGGCATATCGCCTGAACAGCGAAGTCCCGAACAGACTGGCAACAATGCCACCGACTACTCGACACGCCAGAAAGACACTGACGTACACCACACTTTGGCTTAGCCAATAAACGTAGGTGGATAACGCCACCATGTTGAGAAAAGCACCGAAATCGGAAACGCCCCGGGCAAAAACCAGCAGACGCCCATTGCGGGCAGACTGTATCAACGCAGGTTCATTCAGCATGGACTGGACGCCTCCTCATTGGTGGGCAGGCGTCGAAATCCGACCAGCAGCAGATCACGCCAGGCGGGATGCTGGCCTGCCACCTGCCGGACATCACCGGCGCGGTGATAGACAAGGCTGTCATCGATCACAATGGTCTCAAGGAACTGCACCATCGGTACACGCAACAGGCAACTTTCGGCTGCCTGCGAGGCGAAGACTTCAGATACCACCGCCATCGTGTTTTGCGCATCGATGAAGTGCATGAAGACCCAGTCCAGGCCATCCTGGTGAATACCCGAAGTCGTCGGACTGCTGAGCGCATTGTCCGCTTTCACGCGAAACTGATGAATATCGATGCTCCAGATGTGGTTCTTCAATCTCGGGCCGATCAACGCGATGTCTGCAGCCAGCAGTTGCTGCAAGACAGGATGGGCAATGAAGCCCTCCTCTGCATAACTCAGGGCGTTCGTCCCTTGGCGATAGTTGACGGGATAGACCACTGACGAGGTGTATTCGGCGTTTCTGTCCATCTGCAGTTGCCCTGAAGGCAACAGACGATAACGCAAGATGCGCCGCTCACGATGGGTGTAGTCCTTGAAGGCATCGTCGCGCATCAGATTCGCCCAGTACGCCTGGAATGTTTCCCGGTCACCGGGCGCGATTCTGATCAACTCATTAAAGTCAGGCTCATGGCAGTAGTGATGCTGAGTCAGGCGTTCGTAGAGACGTGAAATTTCCATAGTGCTACCCTGCGTGCCGTTTATCGATGATTGCACTCAGGTTGTGCATCACCGCGTCATGCAGGGAATGAGCCTGTGCGGCACCGTCGACCTTGACCCAGCATTTGAGCAAATAGTGTTCTTCGATATCGGCATCGATATGACTGCCGGGCTCCTGAACGGCGTACTCGACCACCGCGTCATGCCCTTGCAGGTAGTCCACACCTGCAAAACCCTTGAAGAACCCGCTTTCTTGAGGGTAAATCGCCAACATCGAGTAACTTTGCGCGCAATCGGCAGCCTGTTTCGCAGCAGCTTCCAGCTCGGCATCCCGCAC
This sequence comes from Pseudomonas sp. 86_A, assembly GCF_017491705.1. Classification (NCBI taxonomy): domain Bacteria; kingdom Pseudomonadati; phylum Pseudomonadota; class Gammaproteobacteria; order Pseudomonadales; family Pseudomonadaceae; genus Pseudomonas; species Pseudomonas sp. 86_A. The sequence goes on from NZ_JAFGYS010000007.1 coordinate 124,698, forward strand.
CTGCTCACCGAGAAGCACTGAGATATAGAGTTGATAGGGATCAAGCTTCGCAAGATCGCGCAAAGCCGCATTGACATACAAACCACCCAGCCGTGGATTGATTTCGATGACAATAGGCCCGAGTTCGGTCAGCCGAAACTCGAAATGCACCAAAGCGTTGGTTAGTCCGATAGCCCGCAAGCAATCGATGGCGTATCGTCGAATCTCATCACATTCGCCTGCCGTGAAAGAGGCCGGTGGTGTTATCAGCAAGTTCTCGAGCACTGTGCCGCTGCGCTCAGTCAACAAAAGTTTCTCATTGATCAGAACCGGATGAACCCGCTCGCCGATGATCGCGCACTCGACGGTGCCTTCGACGCCAGAGATATAGCCTTCCAGTAAAATGCTCTGACCTGGAATATAGTCACGGGCGAGACCATCATCGTCGGGTAATACGTGCGCGCACCCATAGAAGTCCGCGCAGGATGCCTCGCCATGATGCGCGAGAAAATGCGTGTAATGGCTGCTCAGCTCACTCCAGTTGGAACACTTTCGAATAAACGCCGAAGCCCCTCCGAACGCCGGTTTGACGATCAGCGGGTAACCGATGCGGGCTGCGCCCTCCTCTAGCTCCTGGTGATTATTGCAGAGGGCGAATGGAACGGAACGAAGTCCATGCCGATGCAGAACCTGGCGCATCAAAAACTTGTTGTTGCAGGCGGCGATTGCGTCGGGACAGGCATACACCAGGCCAAGCTGCCGACAGACCCGGGCAACGATGCAGCCCACCTGCCCTTGGGCAGAAGCGTGCCCGGCATGACAGAAAATGGCACGAACGCTGTACCTCCCTTCAAGCTCCTTGACCAGATCAAGGATGGCCTCTTCGCGCAACGCTTCGAGCAGGAACAGTTCGTCACTGTCCTGCTCCAAACGTTCCAGGTAATCACGCCCGGATACCGCGGCGATCAAGCACGCCAGACCACGTGAGCGAGCCTGCGCAAAATGCGGCTCGCGGTAGCTGTAACGGGCAGAGGGACTTTCATCGATATCAATGAATAAAATAGCGTCTTGTTTCATAGGGATCACCGCTTGAGTTCAAAGTTCTGGTTATGCATCGTGCCAACTGCACAGTTGCCCATTCCAGTTCTTGAAAGAGTAATAACGTTGGCCGTCGCGCCATTCAAAACGCGGCAGTTCGTCAGGTTGCTCAAAGTCCAACAGCGGCACGGTAAACTTACCTTGGGCGTGCGGAAGTACGTATTCGGGCATGGCAATATTCGACACACGTCGCTTGAGACTATTCATCAACTCGATAGCGTGGCTGATTGAAGCCTTATACTCGGAAGCACCGGGAGAAAACGGCATGAAGTGGTACAAGTAGTAGGGTTTGACCCCGATGCGATACAGATCGATAAACATCTTATGCAGGGTTTCTTCATTATCGTTGATACCGCGTAACAACGGCATGTTCGAAAAAACGATTGGTACCACACTTTGAATACGCGCAACTGCATTTGCGAAATCCGCACTGAGCTCAAGCGGGTGACACACATGAACGCCGAAAGCATTGACCTTGTATTTTTTCAACATGGCCACCAGTTCATCGGTCACGCGAAATGGATTAAAACTCAAGGCGCGCGAGTGAATACGGATGAGCAGGTCATCGCTGATCGATCGCAGCGCAGCGAGATTTTCTTCCAGTTTGCGATCAGAGAGCATCAGTGGATCGCCGCCGCTGAGAATGACTTCTTCGATTGCCGGGGTATTGCGAATATATTCGAGCGAGTCCAGGAAAGAGTCGGAGTTGGCGTTGGGTTTCTCCGTCCCTACCTGCAAGGTACGAAGTGCCTCAAAACAAAACTGGCAATAAGCATTGCAGGTATTGGTCATCCGCAGGATCACGCGATTATCGTACTTATGCTGACAGATAGGGGTTTTCATCTCATGATGTAACTCCCAATTCTCTGAAGTACCGTCATAGTCGCCCAGCGCATTATCATTCCAATAAGGAACCACTTGGCGCCACAGCGGATGTTCTGTCACTTGATTTGAGTTGAGCGAACTCATGATCAGATCAATGTAATAAGGCGTGATCTGCATCTTGCGCTCTTTCAAGTTATGCTCGATATGAGCACTCATCTCCTCATCCCACCCACCACAGATTTCACGCAGTGCCGGCTCGTCGCGTACTGCATTTTTCTGTTGCCAGCGCCAATCTGTCCATTGGCTGGAACCGTGAATATTTTTCTGAAAGATCGACATATATCCGCCGCCTCATATAACAGTTTTTATTTTCAATATGGGCTTTTGCTTGACATGAGCCCGCACAACTCGCAGAGCGACAGGCTCCACAAGAACACTCTTCATTTCTTGGTTGTTATCAGTCCGGATTAACCGACGGACATCTCACGCAATTCGCGATAGAAACCTTCCGCCGAGTCCACCTCGATCAGTCGCTTCCCTTTGATCCACAAAAAACGCGTCGCAACCTGATCGATAAACTCCCGATCATGCGAAGCAAAGACACAGGTTGCCTGGTGATGCACCAGCTCCTGCTCAAGCGCTTCCTGGCCCTGGATATCGACATGGTTGGTCGGCTCATCGAGCAGATAAAAGTTCGGTTGCTCCAGGCGCAGCACCAGCAGCAGCAGGCGAACCCGTTGTCCAGCGCTGAGTTGAGCGATCGGCCGGCCATGTAGCCCCAACTCAAAGCCGGTTGATACGAGCAACGATGTGGTGCGATTTTCATGCAGACGAAAGCGCTCGCTGATGAACTGCAGTGGCGTTGCGCGAGCATCCAGCGCCTGCATCGCATGGTCGACGTATCCACAGGAGATGGATGGGGGGATGCGAATCCCCGCCTGCGCTCCCGCGTCACGATCCAGGATGGCTGCGTGAACAGCCTGAATCAGGCGAGTTTTTCCGGCGCCGTTGCGCCCCAGAATGACCACCCGCTCGCCCTGCCAGATCCGCAGTTCATCGATGCCGAGCAATACATCATTGTCCGGGGTACGCAAGGTGAAATCCTGAAACTCCAACACCACTTTTGCATGCGTGCCACTGTTGCTCAATTGAATCTCGCGAGGCTGCTCATGCACCGCGCGGGGGATGGCGTCGGCCAACGCCTCGATTTTCCGGTCAAGCTGCGCGGACCGCTTGAGTGCCGTATCGCTGTGCTTGTTAACCCCGATCTGACGCAGTTGATGGGCACTTTTACGCATTCGCTCAAGGTGCCTGGCATCACGCTCGCGACGGTTTTCGTCGGCGCGGTCTTCAGCCTCCAGCAAGTCGACAGCCCGAGTGTAAGGATGATTGATGAAGCGCGAACGCGTCGGCCTGACAAACAGCGTCGAGTCCGTTACGTTGTCGAGAAAACGTCGGTCATGGCTGACGATGATCATCGGCGTATCACCAGCGGTATCGCGGATCCATCGTTCGAGCACCAGCACTTTTTCCAGGTCGAGAAAGTTGGTCGGTTCGTCCAACAAGGCAATGTCCGGGTTACCAAGCCAGGCTCGTGCAATCAGGGCGAAACGCTGCCAACCGGCACTCAGATCAACCAGACATCGCTGGCGAACACTCCCCGGTACTTGCAGTACATCGAGGATATAGTCGACTTCCCACTCACGAGTAACCAGGTCGCCAGCCGGCAGTGCCTGGGCCACACATTGCCGGAATGAAATGGCCAGCAACGCCGCCGGCACATGTTGATCGACATGCGCAATACGCAACCCGCGTTGCGTCGAAACACTGCCTTGAGAGGGTTCAAGTTCGCCGGTAATACATTTGATCAGCGTGGATTTGCCCGCGCCGTTGATTCCGACAACACCGACTTTTTCCTGATTGGCAATTCGCAGATTGACATCACCTACCAATGGCCGGGCGTAACCGAGTTCCACATCCTGTAAAACGAGTTTGCTCATTTGGCCCTTCTTATCGGTCCGTTTGCGTAAATCTGCCCAGCGCAAAACTGTCATGCCACACAGGTACTTGCAGATTGTTTCCTTCGCGACGCGCTTCTACACTGCGCAACCTGATGGCTCATGCAGAATAAAAAGATGTTCATACGAAACAAACTGGTGCCCGAGTTGATCGTCACCGATTTGCCACGCAGTCTGCACTTCTGGACAACACTGGTCGGCTTCGAAATCGCCTATGAGCGTCCAGAAGAGGGATTTGCCTACCTTGACCTCAATGGCGCGCAAATCATGCTGGAACAACACAATAGCGTCGAACAACAGTGGCTTTCGGATGAACTGGCGGCGCCTTTCGGTAGAGGCATCAACCTTCAGATCGAAGTCATTTGCGTCGACAGCGTCATCGATCGCCTGCAAAACGCTCAATGGCCCTTGTTTCTACCGCGCGAAATCGTCTGGTATCGAGCGGGTGCCAAAGAGGTCGGTCAGTGCCAGTTTCTGGTCCAGGATCCGGATGGGTACCTGGTTCGCCTGGTGGAGAACCTTGGTGAGCGTAGCGCCTCTAGTCAGTCATCCGAACTGGACTGAATACGAGCCAGCGCCATTCCAGTGCTGACTCGCATTCAGTCCAGCCAACTAGCCATTAGTGGGTTCGGCTTCGCTGACGGTGTTCGGTACAGGCTTGCTGCGCAATGAAGCGTGCACCTGATACAACGCCGCCGCGGCCAATGCGATGCACAAGGCGCACGAAACGATCAACAAATGACTACCGCCTGCCGTGAATAACACGCCGCCCAGCAAAGGCCCCAAAAAGAAGCCAATCTGTTTGACTTCGCCGGCGCCAAAATAAAGGGCCTTGTTATGCGCCGGAGCGATTTTGTCCATGAATACTTCAAAGCATGGGAACAGCAATGTCTCGCCAATGGAAAACACAACCACCGCCAGCAGGCTCATGAAGAAGACATTTACATCCACAGTAAAGATCAGGAAGCCGACCACCAGCAAAACGATACCGGCGATCACCGTCTGATTGAATGGCAACCACTTCATGTAACGAAGATGAATGACCTGAAAGATGATCACCACCGCCGCATTCAAGGAAACCAGAATGCCGAAGCTTGGCCTTAGTCCTGCCGACTGCTCGACAATGATTGGCATGAACGCCTCATAACTGCCGTAAGCCATCAGCACCAGCGCAAATGCAGCAACCCAGCACAACAACCGGAAGTCCTTGAGCACCTTGAACTTTCCAAACGTTGTGTGGGCGATTTCCTGGCGCTCAATCTTGAAATCACTGATGTGCAAGAACCCCATTGTCAGCAGAAAAAAGGCCACATAAACGACCGACGTCAGAGTAAACGCGCCGCTTGCCATGTACTCGTAGGCGTAAACGCCCACCAACGGCCCGACAACGCACCCGATATTCATCAGCATGTAGCGCAAACGGAAATATTTTTCGCGCTCATGGGGAAGGCAAACGCAGGTCATGGCCGCACGAATCGTGCTGTCAAAGAAGGACTTGCCAATCCCGAACAGCACCAGACCCAAGACAAACGTTTCCACATCCCTGGCCACGGCCATGGTCAGGAATGCTGCGCAATTGATGATCGCCGACGTGCGAATCGAGCGCACATACCCCCAACGATCACCGATCATTCCGCAGATGAATCCAAAGAAAAATACTGTTGCAGGCCAGACACCCGATACCAGGCCTATTTCATAAACCGACAGATGAAAGACGTTATAGGCATGCATGCTGACCAGGGGAATGGAAAGAAAGATACCGAAGGTGCTGAGTGCGCTCCCAATGAGCAGCACCCACATACTCTTGAGGTGTGAGTTACTTGCTTTCATTTCGGGTCTCTAATTTGTAGAAGAAACTGGTTTCTCGTCCCGGGTTCGGCGCAGGTGCGGATCGCGGTGGGTTCTTGATCAGCGAGCGTAACAGTTGAACGTTCAGTTCGATGTAACCCACGGGTCGATGCTTCAGTTTTTCTTCGATCAGTGTGTGCGCCGCAGGAATATTGTCGGGCGGCACTTGCGGGAAACAGTGGTGTGCAGCATGAAAATTACTGTTGTGATTGAAGAAGCTGAATAGCCGATTCTGACGAGCAAAGGTTTGAGTGTTTTGTAACGGATCATCACACGCCTCAACGCCGGAGTGCTCGCCAATCGTATAAAAAAAGTTCAAGGAAAAGGCCAACTGCACTGGCAGCCAGTACACCAGCAATGCTTGCAGCGGAAACAGCCATGTCACCCAGAGCATCGTGACCATGAACCCCAGTGACAACCACGCGTCGACTTTCACCTCTCGGCACGCTTTCTCACTGCGCACAAAAAAAGGAAAGTAACCAAACAGGCTGCCGATCGACATCCGTGCGAAAGCGCTGATGTAATCCCAGTTCAGAGTAAACCAGAAGTACTGCCAGACACTGCGAATCTCGCCAGCCGGTTCGGAGTCTCCGACAACGGTAGTGCGTCGGTGATGTTGCATGTGAAAAAACTTGTACGCCGAAAAGTTCATCAACATCGCGCTCGTCAACAATTGACCGAAGCGCCGGTTCATATACTTTTGGGTAAAGAACGTTCCGTGACAACAGTAATGTATGACCGAAAAAAATCCGGCCACCATGAAACCGTTGGCAGCCACCAGCAATACTTTGAACACGGCGTTAATCGGCTGCAGCAATAACAGCGATGACACAATGAGCAAACCGAACGTGACAATCAGCCGAGAGTAGGCATAGCGATTCGAACGTTTGAGCAATGACGCTTCGACTCTGATCACAGGACCACCTCCTGCGCTGCCAACTGACAGACACGTGCGGCAGCCTGGGCGAAAATCTCGGCGACCACTTGTTGTTGTTGTGCAGCCAGGTGCGAGGTCACCACCAGATTGCGCGCCGGTAACGACAGCAACTCGAAGGGATCATCCGCCTGGCCTTTGTTTTCGAACCATTCATGGTAGTAACCATCAATGAGGCAAAAAGCATCCGGGTGCGTTAACAGGAACTGCCTGAGAGCAGCCGGACAGATGATTTTCGGATTGGAAAGATTGAAAATCGTGGCATCAGGGCGCAACCGGTCCAGCATCACCGAATCGAACAGTGCGTGAGTTTGCGCGCTATAAGTCAGGTGGATACAAACGATATCGACGTGACTGGCCAGACTCTCGAGCGTTTTGTACTCAAGACCGAGACTTCCCTCCAGTTGCATATCGCGATTTCTCGACCAATAGCACACCTGCTCGCAGCCGCGCTGCTTCAACTGTCGCGCCAGCGCCTTGCCGATCGCTCCCAGCCCCACAATGCCGACCTTCAGTGCGCTCAACGAAGGCCGTGGCGTTTGCAGCCACTGCCCGCCTTGCTTGACACCAGCAATGCTTTCAAACACTCGCGCGGTACATACGGTCATCATCGCCAGCGTGAATTCAACGACCGCCCCGACATTCAAATGAGGCGTATTGAATATCCGGATTCCGCGTTCGTTCGCATAATCGATATCCACGAAACTGGAGGTTCCCGTGCCCATGACGACCAGATTTTCCAGCTCGTGCGCCGCGTTGATCACTGCTGCCGAGAGATATTCGGGACCACCCAAAATATAGTCCTCAACCCCCGGCAGCACATCGATGATCTGTTGCAGGTCACGCGGGCGGCGGATATGGATCAACTCGAAATCTTCTGAAAACGCGTCAGCCGGGATATCAAAGTCACCTGTGATCAGAACTTTTCTCACGACTAGGCCCCTTCCAGGCAAGGTGTCCGGGCCTCGGCAATTTCGACCTCAAGCACTTCTAGGGCATGCCGCAGTCGGGATATGGAAAACGCAAATTGTTCATCCGGCTTCATCAAGGCAATACGCAAGCGATCATGGCCAGCGACGTGATGGCTATTCCAGTAAAAGTACCGGCCGGGCAAGGCGGCAACGTCGTATTGAGCCAGATAGTTGATCAACTCAAGATCGGTCATGCCGGTTCTTTCAATGTTCAGCCACATGATCGTCATGGTCGAATCCGGATCGACTTCCTCGATCGACACCAATGTATTGGCCAGTTGCTCCCGAACCGTTTGTGCATTTTTCATGATCAGACCGTGGATATACGAAACCCCGCCCAGGCTGATCGTATGTTCGATAAATGCACTGATCAGTTTCAGGGAAAGATTCGAGGAGCACAGGTAGATCTCTTCGTAGATATTGCGAATCAGAGGCGCAATATCAGCACTGTATGACAACAGGCTGGCTTTGGTATCAAGGGTTGGCCATTGCTTACCGGAGTCCTCGAGTATGATAAAGGACAGCTTTTTCTCGGTGAGCAGGGCATATTCGTCAACGTGCGTTCTGTGACAAAAGCGGAACGATGTATCGAGGATCAGCACGACATCGAGTTGTTTGCACAGATCGATGATCTCAGTCATCAGCGACTGATTGATGACCAACCCTGTCGGGTTGTTCGGGTTGACCAAAAACACCGCATTCAGCTGCTTCTGCTGAATCAGTTGTTTCAAGGCTTGAATATCATTGATTGTCGACTCTGGAATAGGCTCCAACTCGACCTCGCGGCGCCTTAACAGCTGCGCCAAATTATCGAATGTAGGCTCCACCAGACCGACGCGATATTCCATTGCTCGCGCCCATGCACCGACAATATCAATACTGTTGGAAGCCGTCGGGCAGATGGAAAAACATTCGTGTTGGCGAAGGCCGTCCAGGCCGAAATATTCGGCGAACTTGTCTTTGAATTCTTTCTCCATTTGCGGAACGGAGGTGTCGGCGGCCAGATTCCATAACTCAGGCAGTGCCGATAAAACCGGCTGATAGTGAGTCTTCGCAGAAATATAGCTATGACCGTCTGCGAGGTTGTACTGTGCCGACAGACCGAAGACTTCAAGTTCAGTGAGGTTTTTGTTTTTATGATCAGGTGAACGTTTCATTAGCTCAGCGCCCCTACGCGATAATTCTTCATCAAATGCTGCAAGGTGTCTTTCATCAACTGATGGTCTGGCGAATTGAAAACAAAAGCGCCCAAGTTCGAGGTATACGAGAAGAAGTTACCCGTGTAGTCGTCTTCGGCAGTCGGTATGAAAGTCCAAGCCGGAGACAAGTATCCATTCAGATCCGGAATACACACTTCACCCACCTTCGGTGCGTGAGACTGGGGCGCTTGCTTGGGAAAAATAACCCAGCCGAACTGCTCGCTGTCGTCACCTGGAATCTGTGGGGCGATCCCCAATTGGCACTGAATATGCGCCACATCGAGATTCAGCCCGGTTGCATATTCGATGGATGGCACGATGTAACAACCACCGGGACGAGCACCGATCTCCAAAAACACTCGTTCACCGCTACTGGTCAAGAATGCTTCCAGATGGAAAGCGCCGTCAGGCAACTGCATCACCGCGTGCACTTGTTTTGAAAACTCCAGCCAGCGCCTGTGCTCTTCACGATCTTCTACCGAATGCGAAGCCAATGGCTGACCATTGATGTAATTAAGGCAAGTTCCGACATACTGCGATGGCACACAGAACATCACTTCGCCACCAAGAATGTATCCATCAATGTGCAGGATTTCACCGGAAATGAACTCCTCAATTTCCAGATCATCGAGAGAGAATTCGGTGAATTCCACATCTTTATCGGTGAGCGTTCCCTTGAAGGTATTCGCCAGCTCAACCACCTCTTGCGGCGTGTAAAGGATACTGATGCCTTTACTGCCAGCATAGGATCGTGGCTTGACCACTACCGGCAACAAACTGTGATCATCAAGCAGCTGATCAATGGTATAGAGTGCAGGCGTGCGCACGCTCGACCCCAGCAGTGATTCTTTCATCACCACTTTGTCTCTAAACTTGAGCATCTCGCTTACTTTCGGTCCAGGCACCGCCAAGCGTTCTCTCAACTCAGCTGCCAAAATGACCGAATATTCATCTGTTGCAATTACCAGATCGAACGGTCCCCACGCGCGACACTGTTCGACACCGGCATCAATTGCAACGCGATTGCGCAGATCATCGATCGCAAACACATTGCTGAACAGTCCATCTGAAGCCGACGACTCTTCTCCAAACTTCTCGACGAAAACCGAGTAGTCTTCCTGGGGAATGGCGCCTTTTTCCAGCATGCGAGCAAGTCGTTGTTCAATATCAGACGACGAAGATACAACCAGAACTTTTTTCATAATGTGATCAGATAATCCGCAATAGAGTTAGGAAGTTCGTACTTGTCGAGAGTGATATCCGGTTCCGGATTGACTTCGATGACATAAATCTCACCGTTATCCGCCTCGACCAGATCGACTCCAGCCACCACCAGACCAAGCGTCTGAACGGTGACAACCGCCAGGTTATAAATGTGTGCCGGTAAGTCATCGGGACGCAGAAAAATAATCTCGCCACCGCGAGTGCCATTACAGATCGGCAACTCGTCTTCGGTGTTGTATGCAAAGCGCTGATTGCACACAATCACCTTGCCGTTGACGACGTCGACCCGCCAGATAAACCGGTTTTTCCGCTCGATGAAAGTCTGCATGATGGCCATGCCGTCACGCGCCAACATCGCATCAATCGCTAATCGATTATTGTCATCGGGATAGATATAAATATCGTCGGCACAGCAACCGAGAATCGATTTCACTACAAATTTTTTCTGCGTATCAACACCCACCAGATCATCTATTTGAGCAAGGTTGTAGACAATTGCAGTTTCTGGAGTTGGTATCCCATGTTCTTTGAATACCTGGGCGGTCAAGGCTTTGTTGCGCGCGACGGTATAGTGCGACGGATCATTGATAATCGGGATATTGCCACTCAACTTCTGCAGGCTGGGTAACAATGCCAGCTGTGTCGAATAGCTGCGGGTCAATTCGCCCATGCGATCCAGATAAAGCGCGTCCACTCCCTTCAAACATTCAGGAGGTCCAAATCCAAACGTCAGTGCGGAGTAGGGAATGAACTGTACTGTTGCCCCCTGGGCAATAACGCGCTGCGCGATTCTATCCAGAAGCGGGTGCATATCGTCGTGAATGATTCCAATATTCTTAACCACGGTATTCCCTCACAATGCATCTTTTCTTGACGCCCAGACGCGGCAGCTCATCCACTAGAAAAACCTTGAAATCGATATCTGAACCAAATATCGGCAAGAATCGCTGCGTAAATGCTTCGACTGCATGCCCACAATCCCGTCCGTCACCCGCAGGTTTAATGAGCAGGTGAACTTCCCGTAGGGTCTTTTGCACAACACGAAATTCGGCGACACCTGCCGATTCGGGCAACAGCGTGGTATCGGAAATTTCCAGGATCAGCCCAGGATCAATCTGGCCGTACATAGGGCTGGTCAGGCTCATGTCCTGACGTCCGATAATGCGCTCCAGACGTCTCAACCCGATGTCCGGCGCGGCGTTTTTCCATTGCGCGTAATCACCTTGGTTGTAGCGGATTCTCGGCATGGTGAAGTTCCACAAATCGGTACCCACCACTTGCTCCATGCTTTGCTCTTCAGCAGCCACCAATTCCACATGAACTGTGTCTTCAGCCACCATGTAAGAGCCATCACGTTGTTCCCAGGCGATGATGCCGAGCTCCTCCGATGAGTACTCGTCCAGTATCGGAACGTTAATCAGCTTCTCGACTTCTCTTCGCTCACCCGTCGATGAACTTTCACTATTGGTGGTAAACGCCAGAATCCCCAGCTCTTTTGCGTCGGGCAGCAGCCTTGCCACTTTCAACACGTGATTGGCGACGCCTGTGATCAGTTTTGGTCGAACTCTGCGGATATGCTCTACCACCTGCCGGGGATCGGCATTCAAGCCGACGGTAAATGTTTTATAGTCACCGAAGATGCTCGTCAGGAAAAACGGCTCGTAATAGATCGAGTACATCCAGTCTTCTGGCGAGAGACGCTCGCCCATCATCTGCTCAAACATGAACAGGCGTTTGATGAACCAGTGACGCTGTCGATCAGTATCGTTGATGACCGACAGTGGCACGCCGGTCGACCCCGACGTCCTGGACATGAAGTTAATTTTCACGTACGGATTCGCCGCCACTTCGGCGTACACTTCCTGCAAATCGGCCTTGTACACGACTGGCAACGTCGAAAAGACTTCAAGAGAATTAAGATCGCCCGGTTCAAAGCCGACACCACGATAGAGCCGGTTATAAAAAGGAATATGCTGATAGGCATATCCGACCAGCGTTTGCAAACGTCGCAAGGTTGCCTTGTCGAGTATTTCGCGACGGATATTTTCCAGATCCTGATAAATGTTGCGTGAGTCATGAAACTCTCGCAGACACTCAAGATGGTGCTCGAGCGTTTCCGCCGGCCAAATGGCCGTTTGAACGATATTATCTAGTAGTTCGACAGGACTTCCTGCCTGCTCATAGACATCGGTATACGTAATTGCTTTATTCATGATTACTGTCTTGACTTTATAATTAATTGAATAAGAACACCGACCATCGCAAGCAGCGATATCCGACACTTCAAGCGTTATGCATGAGTGCAAATCATTAATAGCAGCTAATAAAGCGGTGCAAAAAAATAATTTTTTATTATTCCGAGGGCCTATATAAGCCTACGGCCTTCAACCAATCAGGACTGCCCTGACAAGTAATCATTGCCACCCGCTCTCAACCAATCATCACGTAGCGGTGTGAACACATCCAGGTCGACAGCGTCTTCCAGACACAAAGCGCTGTGTGGAACATTTGCAGGTATATGCAACACCTCACCAGCAGCAACAATGGCTTCATGCTCCATATTCAACCCATAGCGAAACAAGACTTTACCGGAAAGAATATAGGTGAACTGTTCATTGGGATGGCGGTGTTCGGCAACAAACGCATCTTTCTTTAAAAAAAGTTTTGCCATCATCAATTGATCGCCAGAAACAACCTGCCGCTCGATATAATCGTTCAAAACTTCTCTTGGCACATCACTCCAACTACCGTAGCCGCTTGCATTCAAACTAGACATTACAACCTCACAGACCCGTAGCGGATTTTTACCAATACGCACTAGCGATGCGCACTCATCAGCGAGACTTCCAGCGATTCCGGTATATCGCTGGTCCGGGTCATCTTGTCGAGAATGTCGTCAGTTGCCAGACGGCTCGCCTCTTCGACAATGACATCTTCCTGCCCGGCAACCAGCTTGCGCTCGGCCAGCCGCTGATAAAGTTCGAACTCGTTGACGCCAAACTTCCTGGCCGCGCGTTGGACGTGTGGGACGTAGCCGGAGAACAGCCCATACAAGCCACTGGCGATGTTTGAAATCTGAATGTGCGGTGTTTCCGGCTGCAATAACTTTGCAGCGCCCTGAGCCAGTTCGACCATGCGCTCGAATGATGTGGATATCGCCACGCCACTGCGTTCAAGAATCGCTACCAAGGGCTCAAGTTGCGTGTTGCCTGCGCCTGCACCAAACCCTTGAATACAGCCATCGACAATCGCAGCGCCGGCTTCTACTGCCACCAGCGTATTGGCCACTGCCACGCTCAAATTGTTATGGCCGTGGAACCCCACCTGAATATTCAAGTTCCCGGTCAGCAAACGAATTCGCTCCCGAACCATGTCCGGACTGGAATAACCGGCGCTGTCCATGATGATCACGGCATGCGCACCGTACTGTTCCATCAATTGTGCCTGTTGCAGAAGTTTCTCTGGACTGGCCATGTGCGCCATCATCAACACGCCATAGGCTGTCTTGCCGGCATTTCTGGTTTGTTCGATAAACCGCGCGGTGATGTTCGCCTCAGTGCAATGGCTGGCGATACGGACCACATCTACACCGATATCGAGTGCCATGGCAATGTCGGCGGACTTGCCCAGGCCGGGGATAAAATGCACCCCTAACAGACTGCGCACGAGTTGGCCCCGCGCGGCCTCCAGCATGTCGCAGTCCGACGCTGCGGAAAATCCCAGCAGGCTGGAGGATCCCCCCAGGCCGTTGCCATGACCGACTTCGACTATGTCGATTCCCGCTTTTTCTGCGGCAGCGGCATAACCGCGAACCTGATTCAACGAAAGTTGGTGACGGACTGCATGGTTGCCGTCTCGTAGAGTGGAATCGCTGATAATGACCGACACGCCGACCTCGTTATCCAATGGAAGCATATTTATGCTCGGCGACAGCAATGGCCGCACAATTGATGATGTCCAGATTACCGGCATAACTGGGCAGGTAATCTCCACTGCCGTGCACAGTCAGACTGAGTGTAATACAACCGTTATTTTCCATTGGCTGCAGTACCAACTGATAACCTGGAACATACGACTGAACATTACGCACCATCTGTTCGACCCGCTGCTCAATCAATGAAAAGTCTTGATACGTTGCGCGGGCATACAATGTGGTCTGCATGCAGATTCCCGGATCAGCGGGATTGATATTCAACACAGCCTTGGTCTGTCGTGCCCCGGTGAACAGGCCCAACGCGTATTCGGTCGTGGTCATGTATTCATTAATATTCTCACGCGTAGCAATACCGGCACTTCGCGAGGAAATCGTCGAGACCACTTCCAGATAATCAATTGTTTGTACTGCCTGGGACAACGCATAAGCCAGAGGAAGACTGGCCTGACCACCGCAAGTGATCAAATTAACGTTCTGGGTATTTTTTATGTTTTGCAAATTGATCGATGGAACACATAACGCGCCAAGCTTGGCGGGTGTCAAATCAATTGCGAACGTGCCACTCTTTTCAAAAAAATCATTGTGGACAACATGCGCTGCTGCAGAAGTAGCATCGAACACCATATCAAAATGCTGAGCATTATCTTTGAGAAATTCAATGCCATCACTTGAAGTTTCTATGCCGGCAGATCTGGCAATACCAAGCCCATCGCTATGTTGGTTGCGACCCACTACAAATGCCAGTTGCAGATTCTTTGACGCCAGGACTTTAAACATCAGATCAATACCGATGCTTCCGGATCCGAGTATCGCCACTCTCGCCGGATGTGAATCCGCATTCATACCTTATCCTCCGGAAATACCATTTTCGCGTCCTTGGATGCTTAGCATGTGCGGCAAGCACATTGTTTTCTGACGAACTTGGTGACTGCCGTCTATTTTATTATTGGTATTTGCTCGACGTTCTGGCGTTCGCCGTTGAACGAGCTTTACTCAAACTACCGGACATCCTCACAAAACGTATTGTACGTTTGTGCAGATCTTCATACGCTCGGTAATGGTGCATTAAAAAATCAAACCCCAGTGTTTACGGTGCTTTCCCGACGCTTCTCCGGCTGCCGCAAACTTTTTTCAGTAAGTTGTTGTTACGTCCATTCATTGGGTGCTAGATTCTGTCGCCGATCATAAACGTCAGGACGATTCGTTCTTTCGCTGCCGGATGGCAAATGTTCGCAGTCGTTTAAAAGGATGTTGTTGCTATAGCAGTAGCTCAAGGAGGAGTAGTGCAGTCGTTCGCCCATAATAAAGAGAAAGAGTGCCGAATCACCTGTACCGCAAAGATCGAACGCATTGAGGGCTACCTGTCGACCAAGTCGACGACCCCTCATCGACATGACACCTACTCGATCGGCCGGACGCTGTCAGGAGTCCATAACATCGCGTATAGGGGCGCCGTTCGTCATAGCCTTCCGGGTAGCACGTTTGTACTGCATCCGGACGAAGAACATTCGGGCGCTGCGGCGACCGAGGACGGCGTCACTTATCAGGTTCTTCAGATTGAACCCTCGTTGATCCAACGGGTACTTGGCGGCAAGCCCCTCCCCTTTGTCGCCGAGGGCATTTGCATGGACCGGCGTCTATTCGATGCCACCGCCAACTTATTGCAAGCTGTTGATCATCCCTACGATCCCCTGCAAGAAGACGATGCGATCTTCGACCTGGCAATGGTCCTGCAAGATGTGCACGGCGTCTGCGCCCCAGCGCATTCTTATGATTACAACGCGGCGGAACGTGCCAGGATGCTCATCCATGATTCAACGGAAAGCGCCCTCACGATTGAAGAGTTGGCTGACAGTGTCGGCCGCGACCGCTGGGCGTTATCGCGCGATTTCAGAAGTCTGTTCGGGACCAGCCCGCATCGTTATCTGACGATGCGTCGGCTCGATCTGGTGAAAGCCGCCTTGGCCAATGGCGAGTCATTAACAGAAGCGACGATCAATGCCGGGTTCTTCGATCAGAGCCATATGACGCGCCACTTTACCAAAACCTTCGGATTGTCACCTGCGCGCTGGTTGAAGCTGCGCGGTATCAGGTCGCACTCGTCTGTAGCGATGACCGCTTTGGATCACGCCGCTTTCGAATCCTGGGCGGACGGTCGGCGTGCCTAGCGGCGGGTGATCAAGCCTTGCCGCGCAACGCGGGTCAGTTGCTTGATCATTTCCGGGGCGTCTTCCGCGCTCGGCGCCTGAATCACCGCCAGATCGAAACTGTCGCTGGCAAAACGTGCCAGGGACTCGCCGTCTTCGACAAACTGGATCAGGAACGCGGCAGGCCCGCCGCTGCGACGTGGCCAGCCATCGAGATAACGCAACAGCGTCGGCTGGTGTTTGCCGCCAAGCAGGATTTTTGGATTGCGCTGGGTGATATGTGCCGTGATCGGCGCGGGACGTGCTGGAGGGCGTAGTGCATTCATCGTGTCGTGTCTCTGCCTCAAAAGTCTGCATGGCAGGTGAGAGGCAACACCGAACCAGCGCTTTAGCGGTATTTCGAAGCCCTGTTCCGGCTTCTGACGGCAACTGTCTTAGTCACCTGGCGCCCCGCAAGTAGCTGTTTAAATCGGCGCATGAGCAACATCCTAGATAACGTGACCGATGAGTGTCAAGAATCAGCCGCAACAAAAAAGGCCCGCACAATGCGGGCCTTTTGCTGGAGCCAGAGCGTTCAACCGGCGATGGCGCGATCCACCGAAAGCTTGCCGGCGCCTTCGATCATTACGGCGAGGCTGCCACCGAGCAGCGCCAGGGCGAACTCGTAACCGTTGTTGGCCATGAACAGACCGTTGCTGATGTGCACGGTGAAGATCGCCACCAGCGACAGGAAGGTCAGACCCAGCGCCGCCGGACGCACCAGCAGGCCGATGATCAGCGCCAGACCGGCGAAAAACTCGGTACCGCCGGCCAGCGTCGCCATCAGGTAACCCGGGTGCAAACCGAGGCTGTCCATGTATTGCGCGGTACCCGCCAGGCCGTAACCACCAAACAGACCGAAGAGCTTCTGCGAGCCGTGGGCGGCGAAAATCACGCCGACAGCAATGCGCAGAATGGTCAGGCCGTAACCGGCGCGGGTGAACAGAACCTTGTTGATCAGAGAGCTCATGGTGCATTCCTTGTTGTGCGAGAAGTGTGTTGGGATTGGCCGCTATATTAATCAGTTAAATTCATGTTAAAAGCGCAATTATTCCGCCATCAACATCAACTTATTCGATCATTTACGTGAGGCAACTTTCTGGCCCCGGGGCTCCAACGACTCCCGCTCCCGGTCGAACGCCAAGTAATACTTGTTCACGCTATTAACATAGCTGACCGGGCCCATGCCCACCTGCTCCATGGCGATGCGCTCGACCTGGAAAAACCACTGGTTCGGATTCAGCCCGCGTCGCCGCGCCTCGGCACGCATGCCTTGCACACGCTCCGGACCGATGTTGTAGGCCGCCAGGGTGAACGCCATGCGCTCGCGCTCATTGAGTTTCGGACTGTTGAAAAACTTGCGGCGGATCATCGCCAGATACTTGGCCCCGGCCTGCACATTTGCATCGAGATTCTGGATGTTGTTGACGCCAACCCGCTGCGCCGCGGACGGGGTGATCTGCATCAAACCGGTCGGCCCGCCGCCACCGCGGGCACTGGGTTGCAGCGCCGATTCCTTGAACGCCAGCGCGGCCAGATTCAGCCAGTCCATGTTTTGCGCATCCGCGTGTTTCTGCAGGGTCGGGCGCAGTTTTTCCAGACGCTGGCGGTCTGCCTTGGCCAACGGATAGTGCACTTGATAGAGGCGCCGATAGATCCGCAGAAATTCAACATCCTCGTTCGACGGCCGCTTGTAGCCGACCAGGAAGCGATCGATGCTCGACCGCAGCATCGAAGTATCGCGGCGCACGAACCAATATTCCTCACCCGGCTCGCTAATCATCAACTGCCGATCGAAACGCAACTTGGGCAGGATCTTGCCCCAGCGCTCGGCGATGGGTTGCTCGACGATGGTCAGGTGAAATATCCCGCCCTGCACCATTTCCAGCACATCCTCGACCGCGAGAGTGGGATCGACCCACTCGATCTTGATCGGCGCCAGTTTGTGCAACGCGAGTTTCTGATTGAGCTGGCTGACAGCCTCGCCGGCAGCGCTGCCGGTGGGCAACGCCAAGGTCTTGCCCGACAACTGCTCGACCTTGGTGTAGCGACGCTCGCCCTTGATGCCAACCAGCACCAGCGGCACGTTGCGGGCAATCGGCTCACTGCTGGCGACCGCATGGCCCGGCTGCAGATCGAGCAGTTCTCCAGGCGCGACCAGGTCACCTTCGCCGCGCTGCAAGGCGCCGAGCAGTTGATCCTTGGCTTTGGGAATGATCTTGAGGGTGATTTCCTGGCCATCGCGGGCGTGGCCATTGAGGTATTGCTCGAAGGCGCGCAGGCGATGGTATTCGACACCGATGGCCTGGCCCTGGACCTCCCCGGAGCTGTTGCGGCTCTGGTTGACCAGCACCCGCAGCACGCGGCTGCTGCGTATCTCCGTGAGGTCGCGGACCTTGGCGGCCGGCACGGCTTGCAGTGGCCCGGGCAGGCGCGCAACCGCCGTTATCGGCAGCAGCAGCGACGCACACAACAGGAGCAAAACCGAGGGACGATGCATCCACTCTCCGGAAAGAATACGGGGTGTTTTTCACCGCTGAACGGTCGCAAACACCGACGAAAACAGAGCGCCTGGAGCGCTGGCAAAGTGCGAGAGACTGGCACAGTGATGGCAATTCTGCCAACCCGGACTGCGTCACGGCATCAAGAGACAGCTATAACTCTTTGTAGTTCTTGGCTTTTCTTATGAATCTACAGCTCTGGTATGCTTTCCGGCCTTCGGCCCGAGGTAGCAACCATGCAACTCATCGATATCGGCGTCAACCTGACCAATCCCAGTTTCGCCGAAAAACATCAGGCCGTGCTCGACCGCGCCTACGCTGCCGGGGTCTGCCAACTGGTGCTGACCGGCACCAGCGTCGAGGGTAGCGAGCAGGCGCTGGAGCTGTGCCAGCAACTGGATGACAGCGGTCAACGGCTGTTCGCCACCGCCGGCATTCACCCGCATTCGGCCAGCGACTGGAACGGCGACAGCGCGCGCCGTTTGCGCAGCCTGCTGCAAGAGAAAAACGTGGTCGCCGTGGGTGAATGCGGGTTGGACTTCAACCGCGATTTCTCGCCGCGTCCGCAACAGGAAAAGGTCCTCGAAGAACATCTGGCGCTGGCGGTAGAACTGCAATTGCCGGTGTTCCTGCACGAACGTGACGCCAGCCAGCGCCTGCTGGAAATCCTCCGGGACTTCCGCGATCAACTGCCCGCCGCCGTGGTGCATTGCTTCACCGGCGAACAAAAAGCCCTGTTCAGTTATCTGGACCTGGACCTGCACATCGGCATCACCGGCTGGATCTGCGACGAGCGCCGGGGCACGCATCTGCACCCGCTGGTCAAAGAGATCAAGCGCGGACGACTGATGCTCGAAAGCGACGCGCCGTACCTGCTGCCGCGCACTTTGCGCCCGAAGCCGAAAAATGGCCGCAATGAACCGGCGTATCTGACCGAAGTGTTGCGCGAAGTGGCGTTGCATCGGGGCGAGACAGAGGAGGATCTGGCGGCGCATTCAACCGCTTGTGCTCGCGCATTCTTCAACCTCCCATCCCTCTCCTGACACAGCCGAAGCCCAATGTAGGAGTGAGCCTGCTCGCGATGGCGGTGTGTCAGTCGATAACGATGTCAGCTGATTCACCGCCATCGCGAGCAGGCTCACTCCTACAAGGGCGGCACGGTGCGGTCTATTGACCCGTATCAAGATCTGCAGAACTGCGTAGCGGCACAATGCTGGCACCTTGCCAAAACTGTTTCCGCTATCAGAGAAGACCTCCATGGGTGCCTGGCTTAGCAACATCTCGCTGAAATACAAATTCTGGGCGGTCAACGCGGTCGCCTTCGTCACCACCCTGCTGCTGGTGCTGTATGCCGTGCAACTCGAGCAACAGGCCCGCAGCCAAGCGTCCAAAACCTCTGCTCAGGCTCAGGCGCAATTGCTCAAGGCCTGGCCGGCCGGGCAGGCGTTGCCCAAAGGCGATCAGGTGTTGACGTTCAAACGCGGGGAAGCGCCGCGCCTCAACGACCAGCCCGTGCTGGAGATCAGCGACAACAACGGCTGGAACGAGATCAATCACCTGCCGCTGTTCGGTAATAACCCGTTGATGGGCGCCGACGTGTTCAGCCGTGCCGACGGCCAGCAAGTTGCGGTCATCGCCTACGGCCCCAGCCTGGCGCAAGTGTTCAGTGAACGCTTTGCCAACTACGCCGTTGCCGTGTTCATCCTGATGCTGGCGATGCTCGGCGCTTCGCAGTTGCTGATCCGCTTCCTGCTCAGCCAACTCAACACGCTGAAAGACGTGATGCTGCATGTCGAGAAAAGCGGCGATCTCTCGGCCCGTGTGCCGCTGGCTTGCAAGGATGAAGTCGGGCAGATGGCCAATGCGTTCAACGCGATGCAGGCCGGTTATCAGCGGGTGGTCACGACGGTTGCCAACACCGCGCGGCAACTGGACGTCGGCGCTGCGCGTCTGGCGGCG
The DNA here is from genome assembly GCF_017491705.1 of Pseudomonas sp. 86_A. NCBI lineage: Bacteria > Pseudomonadati > Pseudomonadota > Gammaproteobacteria > Pseudomonadales > Pseudomonadaceae > Pseudomonas > Pseudomonas sp. 86_A. The sequence continues at coordinate 145,374 of NZ_JAFGYS010000007.1, forward strand.
AGCATGAACGAAGTGCGCCACGGCATGCTCGGTCAGCAGAGCGAAACCGATCAGGCTGCCACCGCGATCAATGAAATGACTGCCACGGTTTATCACATCGCCCAGCACGCCGGCGCCACCCGCGATCTTTCGCAGACCGCCGATGGCCTCGCTGGCAGCGGCCAACAAGTGGTCAGCCGCGTGCAGCAGTCGATTGCCGGACTCTCCAGCGGCGTGCAGCAGACTGCGGAGATGATCCAGCGCCTGGCCGAAGATAGCCAGAAGATCAACGGTGTGGTCAGCGTGATTCACAGCATCGCCGAGCAAACCAATCTGCTGGCCCTCAACGCCGCCATCGAAGCCGCTCGTGCTGGCGAGATGGGCCGGGGCTTCGCCGTGGTCGCCGATGAGGTGCGTAACCTCGCCAAGCGCGTGCAGACCTCCACCGATGAAATCACCACCATGGTCTCGGCGTTGCAGGCCGGTACCCGCGATGCGGTGGACTTCATGCAGGAGAGTTCGTACAAGGCCGACGACTGCGTGCAACAGGCGCAGGAGGCGGGCGAGGCGCTGGCGGAAATTACTGGCGCGGTGGCGCAGATGCGCGAGAGCAACACGCAGATTGCGGTGGCGGCGGAGCAGCAGAGTCAGGTGGCCGAGGAGATGAATCGCGCCGTGGTGAGCATTCGTGATGTGACCGAGAACACCGTGCAGCAGACGGTGGATTCGGCGACCACCAGTAATGAACTGGCGACGCTGGCCGGGGAGTTGAGCAAGGCAATCGGGCAGTTGAAGCTCTGAAGATCAAAGGATCGCAGCCTTCGGCAGCTCCTGCAGCTGTACGCATTTCAATGTAGGCGCTGCCGAAGGCTGCGATCTTTTTTGCATCATTACTATGATGCCAATAGCCAACCTTGATTCGCCGCCCCACCCGCCCCGGCCTATTCTTCAACCATGTGTTCAACATGGATCGAGGAGTAGCCAACATGGGCAAACGTCACCCCAATCTTCCCGCGTGGCAATGGCGCGCGTACCCGAACAATCACCAGCACCCGACCAATCTGGTGTTGCAGCTGATTGCCGTGCCGTTGTTCATCGTCGCGTTTCTGTTGATCGTCTCCGGGGTGTTCAGCCTGAGCCTGGCGAGTGTCGCCATCGGCGTGATCGGGATCGTCGCGGCGCTGGGTCTGCAACGCCACGGCCACAGCCTGGAAGCGCAAGCCAGTGATCGTCAGAATGCCGTGTCACGCTTGCTGGTCTAACCGTTCCTGACCTTTCCCCGGTTTTTCCTCAGCGGCGGCTGGTGGTGCGCCTGGCGTGAGCGCCAGCGTCGGCATTGAGTCAGGCAAAAATGGTCACGGTCTGCCGACTCATGGCGATCAACTCTCCCTCCGCGCTCCACAGCTTGGCCGCGACGTGGCCGTAACCGTCGGCGGCGTACTCGATGTCCGCCAGGTATTTACACCAGTCCAGCGTGCTCAAGTCGCGTAGCGGCTGCACGAATTCAATGGTCCAGGTCAGCGTACTGCCCGGTGCCGGCTTCTTCAGATACGGCAACAGGGCCGGTGGCCATGCATCCACCAGCGCCAGCAGATGCGCCTCATTGACCGGCTCTTCCTTGACCTCCCCACGCAAACGCACCCAGCCGCCCATCTGCCGCGATTGATTGCCGGTGAACGGCATGCCGCCGACACTCCAGCGCATGGCCAGATGACGCATGAACTCCGGGGTCACGCCCTTGATATAGGGCAGTTCCTGGCATTCTTCCCAGTGCTTCATTTCGGCTGGCGGATACGCGGCAACTGCCACCTCCGAAGGTCGTGACGCACCAAAGCTGCCTTGCACGATCGTCACCACCTGACCGTTCTGCAGGGCGCGGCCCAACACTTGGCTGACCGCCTTGCCTTCGCGCAACACATCGACTTCGAAACTCACTGGCACCTCTGGCTCGACCGGGCCGACAAAGGTGATCGCCAGCGAGCGCACCGGGCGCTCCGCCGGCACTTTCGCGCGCATGGCTTCGTATTGCAGCGCCGCCACCAGGCCACCGAAGCTGGCCCGGCCCTGGCCCCACTCGGCGGGAATGGTCAGTTCTGGCTGGCGACGGACCGCCTCGAGCAGATCGGAAAAGCGCATGACAACCTCAGCAAGCGAAATGTGGATGCCGCGATCTTAACCAGCATGGCAGAGCACCGCAGCGTCTATTCCGGTCAAATGGACTGACAGAAAGGCCTTACCCCGATTTCCTGTTCAAAGAAAAACCCCTGCAGGCGCTGCCAAAGGCTACGATCGTTTGACCTTCAAAAGCCAAGATCGCAGCCTTTGGCAGCGCCTGCAGGGGTTCAGGTGATATCAGGATTATTTGAAGCAGCTTGAACTGAGCTTTTCCAGTACCCGGTCCGCCTTGGCTTCAGCCTTGATCAGGCCGGCCTGCCAGGTCGCCACGCAGGGTTGCAGATCGCTTTCCTGCTCGGCCCGCGCCAGCCACTGCCAGCAATCGTGCCAGTCGCCCAGTGCGCCCTGCGCCGACTTCAGCCGTTCCAGCGCTGGTTTGGCCAGACGATCCAGTTCCGGATAGGCTTCGATGCCATAGCGCACGCGCTTGATCAGCAAGCGCAAACGATGTCGGTCGTGGGCCGGATCGTGCAGCGCCTCGTCGAGTTTTTTCCATTGCTTGTGCAGGCGTTTTTCGATGCGCGTGCCCAGGCCCTTGAGCAAGCCCTGGCGCTCGGAAGCGCGCAGGAATCGTGGGAAGGCATCGAGGATGATCAGCAGCGACGCCACTTCCGCGCTCGCGGCCAGGGTCGGATAGGCTTCGGCCATTTGCGCCAAGCGCCGTTGCGCCGCTTGCGGTTGATCGTGCTTGAGCAGATACGCCGCCAGCACCTCACGGTCGCGCCACGGCGTGGTCAACTGGCCCACCGCCGACGCGGCACCCTCCAGTTGCTCGACACCGGGCAAACCACGCAGTGGCCGGAGCAGGCTGCGCAAGCGCCGCACCGTGGTGCGCAAGTCGTGCAGCGCCTCAGGGTCGGTCCGCGCGGTCAAACGCGCCTGACAGGCCAGCAGCCGTACTTCCATGCTCAGGACATGAGCCACCAACCGATCCACCAACGCCGACATCACTCGCTCCTGATTCCAATGGCCTGAAACACAAGTCTGCCGTTGCAAGACAGCCGCATCCTTGCGTTACGTCAGCAGCTTAGCGTCCGGCGCGGGATTCGCGAATATAGAAACGGGCTTTCTCGGCCTTGTTGCTGCAGCCTTCGAAGCCTTCGAATTGCTGCTGGGTCTTGGCAGCCGTCAGCAACGACAGCGCCTTGGAGTAGCTGACCGTGCCGGCAAACCCTTCGGCCTTGGCCAGGTCCAGTTCATGCCACGCCGCATCCAGCTGACTGCCACAGCTGTCACGATAAGCAGTCTTGCCAGCGCAACCGGCCAATGCCAGCGCGATCAACGGCACACAGATCCAGGCTTTCATCACTTACACCTCAAAATAGGTCAACAGTCGTGCAGTTAAGACGGTGTGGCGAGGAAAAAGTGCCTTGGCGCCCCATGAATCTGCGGTGACGAAAGCATAACGCCGAGTGGTCACGGCGTATCGAAAAAACGACGCCCCTGCCGCCTCGAACGACCCTGCCAATTGTCGCGCGCCCCCGGATGGGTGCATTGTGCAACCTTGTCGGGGAGGAAGTTTGATGAAAAAGCGTGTCGCACTGGTGCTGGGCTCCGGTGGCGCCCGGGGCTATGCCCATATCGGGGTCATCGAGGAGATCGAAAGACGCGGTTACGACATTGCCTGCATTGCCGGATGTTCGATGGGCGCGGTGGTCGGCGGGATCTATGCGGCGGGCAAACTCGAGGAGTACCGCAACTGGATCGAGACCCTCGATTATCTGGACGTGCTGCGGCTGGTGGACGTGAGCTTCCGCCTCGGGGCGATCCGTGGCGAAAAGGTCTTCGGGCAGATCCGCAAGATTGTCGGCGAGATCAACATCGAAGACCTGCGCATCCCCTACACCGCCGTCGCTGCCGACCTCACCAACCAGCAGGAAATCTGGTTCCAGGAAGGCTGCCTGCATCAGGCGATGCGCGCCTCGGCGGCGATTCCCAGCCTGTTCACCCCGGTGATGCAGGGCAACCGGATGCTGGTCGACGGCGGCATTCTCAACCCGTTGCCGATCGTCCCGGTGGTGTCGAGCCACTGTGATCTGATCATTGCGGTCAATCTCAACTCGACCAACCAGCGCCATTACAAATTGCCGGTGATCCAGCGTCCGCCGGCGTTTCGCTCGCGCTTCGACAGTTTACTCAGTTCGCTGGGTTCGAAGATGCCATTCCGTCGCACCCAGGCCGAACAATTATTGCGCCTGGAACAGGAAGCCTTGAGGGCCGAGGCGGCGGACATCAACCCTTGGCTGGAAGGTGCCGAACCCGAAGCCCAGCAACCGGCTGCTGCGCCCGAGCGTGAGGGCGCACCGAAATCCGCTACGGGCTCGTTCATCATCGACAACGTCGGGCCCGCGTCACTGCTGGACCTGATCAACCAGAGTTTCGAGGTGATGCAGACCTCGCTGGCGCAATACAAGATTGCCGGGTATCCGCCGGACATCCTGATCAACGTGCCGAAGCGCGTATGCCGGTTTTTCGAGTTCTACAAGGCGCCGGAATTGATCGCGCTGGGACGCGAGATTGCGCGGGATACGCTGGATCGGTATGACAGTGAGCAGGGTTGAGTCACTGAAAGGTCTCTGCTGGATGTAAAGCCCTCATCGCGAGCAGGCTCACTCCTACATCGAATCTGCGTCGTTCACAAAAACCTTGTAGGAGTGAGCCTGCTCGCGATGAGGCCAGAACAGACCATACAAAACCTACAGACTATTCTCACTCAACAGCCGATACCCAACCCCCGCTTCTGTCACGATAAACCGCGGCCGCGTCGGATCATCCGCCAGCTTCTGGCGCAAATGCCCGACCACAATCCGCAGGTAGTGGCTGTCCTCGGTGTGCGTCGGCCCCCAGATGTCCTTGAGCAATTGCTGCTGGGTGATCACCCGCCCCGGATGCCGCGCCAGTTGCGCCAGCACCGCGTACTCCTTGCGGGTCAGCGCCACTTCGACGCCGTCGAGCAACACCCGCCGATAGGCCAGATCCACGGTGAGCGGACCGAACGTCAGCGCCGCTTGCTGGGCCTCACCGGCCGGCGCCTGACGCAACAAGGCGCGGACCCGGGCGAGAAATTCCTGAATGCCGAACGGCTTGGTCACGTAGTCGTTGGCGCCACCATCCAGCGCCTGGACTTTCTGCCCTTCGCTGGCCCGCACCGAGAGCACCAGCACCGGCGCGGTGGCCCACTCGCGAAACTCGCGCAGCACCTGCTGGCCGTCCATGTCCGGCAGGCCGAGATCGAGCACCAGCAAGTCGGGTTTGTTCAGCGCCGCCTGGGCCAGGCCTTCAGCACCGGTGCCAGCCTCCAGCACTTTGTAGCCTTGCGAGGCGAGGCTGATGCGCAGGAATTTGCGGATCTGCGGTTCGTCATCAATGACCAAAATGGTCGCGGTCTGGCTCATGAATTCACATCAACACAAAAGATTGGCAAGAGAGTAGCGCAGCCGGGCTCAGGCTTCATTGTCCATTCCCGGTTGCGTCTGCAATGGCAGGTGCAGGGTGATGCTGGTGCCGCGCCCGTCGATGCCGTCGGCGACGCTGATCCGCCCGCCATGCGCGCCGACCATGCCCTGACAGATCGCCAGCCCCAGACCGGTGCCCTGCCCGCCGCGATCACCGCGCGCGGCGGTGTAGAACATGTCGAAAATCTTCGCCCGCTCGTCCTCGGGGATCCCCGGGCCTTCGTCGCTGACCGTAAAGAAAATCTCGTCGTCTTTCGCGCCGGCACTCAGTTGCAAGCGACCGTGCGGTGGTGAGAAGCGTGCAGCGTTTTCCAGCACATTGACCAGCGCCTGTTCGATCAGCGCCGCATGCACGAACAGCAGCGGCAACTCGGCCGGCACATCGGTGCTGACCTGCAACGGCGCCAGCACCGCACGCAGGCGATTGAGCGAACTGCCGACAATGTCGGCCGGCGCCACCCAGTCGCGCGCCAGCTTCAACGCACCGTGGCCGAGACGAGTCATGTCCAGCAGATTCTGGATGTAGCGGTCGAGGCGTTCGGCTTCATCGCGGGTGCCTTCGAGCAACTCCCGACGATCCTCCAGCGGAATGGCTTCCCCGAGGGCCAGCAGGCTGTCGATGCTGCCGCGCATGGCGGTCAGCGGTGTGCGCAAATCGTGGGACACCGAGGCCAGCAGCGCGCTGCGCAATTGCTCGGTTTCGCCGTGCAGGCGCGCAGCCTCCAGATCATCCGCCAGTTGCGCCCGGGCCAGGGCTTGGGCCAGTGGCTGACTCAATGCGGTGAGCAGGCGTCGACGCTGGCCGCTCAAGGTCTGACCCTCTTTGGCGCAAACCCCGAGCAACGCCAGCGGCCCGTCCTCCACCGACAGCGGCCACCACCACCAGCGACCGAAAGGCAGCGTGCCGGTGCCCATGCCCGCCGGTTGATCGTGCTGCCAGGCCCAGTCGGCGGCAGCACGTTCGGATTCGGTAAATTCCAGCGGCCCGCCGGTCTCGACTTTCCAGCCGCCCTGCCCGTCTCGATTGAGCAGGCACAACTGCAGATCACTCCAGCCATTGAGGTGCTGCGCGGCAGCGCTGATCACCGCCTGACGGTCCGTCGCGGCAGTGAGTTTGCGCGACAGGTCGAGCAGTTCGCTGGTTTCTTCCTGCGTGTCGCGCAGGGCCTGCAACTGCCGGCGCTGGCGTGCGGCGAGGTTGCCGGTGAGCGCCGCCATCAGCAGGAAAAACAGCAAGGTCAGGACATCTTCTTCGCGCTGGATGGCGAAGGAAAAATTCGGTGGGATGAACAGAAAATCGTAAGTCAGGAACGACAACGCCGCGCAGGCCAGCGCCGGCCCCAGGCTACTGCGCACCGCCACCAGCAGCACCGCCGCAAGGAACACCAGCGAGATGTTCGGCAACGGCAAAAGACTCGACACCGCCCACGCCAGCGCACTGGCCAACACCGTGGCCACCAGCGCCAGCGCATAGTCGAACCAGACCAGCGTCGGCGTGATCCGCTGGCGCGGTTGCGGGTGATCATGGTCGTTGTCGAGGACGTTGATTTCCAGGCCGTGAGCCTGCCGCAGCAAACGCGCGGCGAGCCCGCCACCGAACAGACGACGACGCAGACTCGGCCGCGACTGGCCGACCAGCACCAGACTGGCGCGGCGTTCGGCGGCATGCTGAATCAGGGTCTTCGCCACTTCACCGGCACGCAGCAACACCACTTCGCCGCCCAGGCGTTCAGCCAATTGCTGGGCGCTTTGCAGGCGCAGCCGCGACTGCTCGTCGCGCACCGTGCCGTTGTCGACATGCACCAGACTCCATGGCAAATGCCGACGCTGGGCGACGCGGCTGGCGTGACGCACCAGGCGTTCAGCCTGCGCATCGCCGTCGACGCCGACCAGCAGACGTCCACGCACCGCCGGGGCGGCCTGGCCCAATTGGCGATAGCCTTGGGCGAGATCGTTATCGACCTGCGCGGCCGCCGTTTGCATCGCCAGCTCGCGCAGCGCGGTGAGGTTGGTCTGGGTAAAAAACGCATCGATCGCCGCCCGCGCCTGTTCCGGCACGTAGACCTTGCCTTCGCGCAGACGCTCCAGCAGCTCGCGCGGCGGCAGGTCGATCAACAGCAGTTCGTAGGCTTCCTGCAGCACCCAGTCCGGCAGGGTTTCGCGCACCTGCACACCGGTGATGCCGCGCACCTGATCGTTGAGACTTTCCAGGTGCTGGACGTTGACCGTGGTGTAGACGTCGATGCCGGCGGCGAGCAGTTCCTGAATGTCCTGCCAGCGCTTGGCGTGGCGACTGCCGGGGGCGTTGGTGTGGGCCAGCTCGTCCACCAGCACCAGTTTCGGTTTGGCCGCAAGCAGGCCATCGAGGTCCATTTCTTCGAGCATCACGCCACGGTATTCCGAGCGCACCAAAGGCTGCTGCGGCAAGCCGCCGAGCAGCGCTTCGGTTTCTGCGCGGCCGTGGGTTTCGACGACGCCGGCGATGATTTTCACGCCCTGACGCAATTGCGTGTGCGCGGCCTGGAGCATGGCGTAGGTCTTGCCGACACCGGGGGCGGCGCCGAGGAAGACTTTGAGCCGGCCACGGCCGTCGCGGGGCAGGTCTGCTAACAGCGCGTCGGCGCGGCCGGAATCACTCATCGGGGTTTGCCTTGTTCGGTTTGAAATTGAGGTGAGGCATTAAAAGATCACAGCCTTCGGCAGCTCCTACAGGGCTTACGCCGATCCATTGTAGGAGCTGCCGCAGGCTGCGATCTTTTGATCTACAGCTTTTCCAGTGCCATGTTCAACTCCAGCACATTCACCACCGGTGGCCCCACCAGCGGCTGTTCGATGTGCGCATCGAGCAGTTGCTGCAAGGTCGACACCGGCAGGTTGCGAGCGGCCGCGACACGCGCCAGTTGATAGGCAATTGCCGCCGGTGGCAAGTGTGGATCGAGGCCGCTGCCGGAGGTGGTCAGCAACGCCAATGGCACCGGCCCCTGGCCTGGCACCTGCAACTTGTGGGCGTCATCGATCACGCGAGTGGCCAGCGCCGGATTGCTCGGCGCAAAGTTGCTGGCACTGCTGGAAACGGTCGCGAAGGCGCCCGCCGAAGGACGCGGATGGAACCACGCATCACCGACGAAATCCTGGGCGATTAGCGACGAGCCGCGCACCTTGCCGTCGGCATCGTGCACCAGGCTGCCGTTGGCCTGTTCGGGGAAAGCGACCTGCGCAACGCCGGTCACCACCAGTGGATAAGCCACGCCGGTGATCAGGGTCATCAGCACCAGCAGGCTCAGGGCCGGACGTATCATTGTGGACATTGCAAAATCCTCTTCCAAATTGGCAACGCTGCGCCACCTGTCGCGAGGGAGCTCGCTCCCGCTGGGCTGCGCAGCAGTCGTAAAGCGTTCAATGCGGCGTGTCTGGCGATCCGTGGTGGCCGGGTCGGGTCTGCTTCGCAGCCCGGCGGGAGCAAGCTCCCTCGCCACAAAAAGCAGCGCCCGGCCAGCCAGTCGTTACACCAGATGCAGCGCCGTCAGCAGCATGTCGATCGCCTTGATCCCCACGAACGGCACCAGAATCCCGCCCAGTCCGTAGATCAGCAGGTTGCGACGCAGCAATGCCGCCGCACTCGCCGCCTGCACGCGCACACCGCGCAGGGCCAGCGGAATCAGCACCACGATGATCAGGGCGTTGAAGACGATGGCCGAGAGAATCGCGCTCTGCGGACTGGTCAGGTGCATGATGTTCAGCACGCCCAGTTGCGGGTAGATCGCCGCAAACAGTGCCGGCAGGATCGCGAAGTATTTGGCCACGTCGTTGGCGATGGAAAAGGTCGTCAGCGCGCCACGGGTCACCAGCAATTCCTTGCCGATCTGCACCACGTCCAGCAGCTTGGTCGGGTCGCTGTCGAGGTCGACCATGTTTGCCGCTTCGCGTGCTGCCTGGGTGCCGTCGTTCATCGCCATGCCGACGTCAGCCTGAGCCAGCGCCGGGGCATCGTTGGCGCCGTCGCCGCACATGGCGACCAGACGACCGTCGTTCTGCTCAAGGCGAATGCGCGCCAGTTTTTTCTCCGGGGTGGCTTCGGCGAGCACGTCATCGACGCCCGCTTCAGCGGCGATGGCCGCTGCGGTCAACGGGTTGTCACCGGTGACCATCACGGTGCGAATCCCCAGTTTGCGCAGCTCGGCAAAGCGCTCGCGAATGCCTGGCTTGACCACGTCCTTGAGGTGGATAGCACCGAGCAGTTTGCCGTCGGCGCAGACCAGCAACGGGGTGCCGCCGCTCTGGGCGATCTTGTCGATTTCCCGCGACAGCGCAGGGGCCAGATCGGAGCGTTGTTGACCGAGGAAGGCCAGCAGCGAATCCACAGCGCCCTTGCGGTACACGCGGCCCTGATAGTCGACACCGGACAAGCGGGTTTCAGCGCTGAACGGCACGGCAGTCAAGGTATCCAGCGCCGGCTCGGTTTGCGGGTGCAGACCGCGCAGGTATTCGACAATGGATTTGCCCTCGGCGGTTTCGTCTGCCAGCGAGGCGAACAAGGCGCCTTCGGCCAGATCGCGACCACTGACACCGGGCGCGGCGTACACCGCGCTGCAACGACGGTTACCGAAGGTGATGGTGCCGGTCTTGTCCAGCAGCAGCACGTGCACGTCACCGGCCGCTTCCACCGCACGCCCGGACTTGGCGATCACGTTCAGGCGCACCAGACGATCCATCCCGGCGATACCGATGGCCGACAGCAGGCCACCGATGGTGGTCGGAATCAGCGTGACCAGCAGCGCCACCAGGAACACCAGCGGCAGGCTGCCGTTGGCGAAGTGGGCGAACGGTTGCAGGGTCACCACCACCAGCAGGAAGATCAGGGTCAGGCCGATCAGCAGGATGTCGAGGGCGATTTCGTTCGGGGTTTTCTGGCGTTTGGCGCCTTCTACCAGTGCGATCATGCGGTCGAGGGTCGATTCACCCGGGTTGGCGGTGATCTTCACCAACAACCAGTCGGACACCAGACGCGTGTTGCCGGTGACCGCCGAGCGGTCGCCGCCGGACTCGCGAATCACCGGCGCCGATTCACCGGTGATCGCCGCTTCGTTGACCGCCGCGATCCCTTCGATGACTTCGCCGTCACCGGGGATCATCTCCCCGGCTTCAACGCGCACCACATCGCCCTTGCGCAGGTTGGCGGCAGGCACCACCTGGAAGCTGCCATTGGCCAGTTTGCGCCGCGCACTAAGACCTTCGCTGCCCGCCTTGAGGCTGTCGGCGCGGGCCTTGCCACGACCTTCGGCCAAGGCTTCGGCGAAGTTGGCGAACAGCACGGTGAACCACAGCCACAGGGCAATCTGCGCGGCGACGAAAGTCGGCACGACGTTGTCCGGAATGAAGCACAGCACGGTGGTGAAGATCGCGGTCAGTTCGACCACCAGCATCACCGGCGAACGCACCAGCTGACGCGGGTCGAGCTTGACGAAGGCTTGCACCAGCGCCGGGCGCCACAGCGCCGAGATCGCGGTTTTCGGTGCTTCTGCCGACTTGGTCGGCACCGCAGGTTTTGCAGGAACATGCATATTCATGATGGATTCCTTAGAAGCCCATGCTCAGGTGTTCGGCGATCGGGCCGAGCGCCAGGGTTGGCAGGAAGGTCAGGCCGCCCACCAGCAAAATGGTCACGGTCAACAGGGTCACGAACAGCGGACCATGGGTCGGGAAGCTGTTCTGGCCAATCGGCGCGGTTTTCTTCATCGCCAGGCTGCCGGCCAGTGCCAGCACCGGCAGGATGTAACCGAAGCGGCCGATCAGCATGCCCAGACCGAGCATCAGGTTGTGGAATGGCGTGTTGGCACTCAGGCCACCGAACGCCGAACCGTTGTTGGCGCTGGCCGAGGTGTAGGCGTACAGCAACTGGCTGAAACCGTGCGGGCCTGGATTACTGATGGTCGCCGCCGGACCTGGCAGGACCGCCGCGATGGCGCCGAGCACCAGTACGCCCACCGGCATCACCAGCAAGGTCACCACCAGCAATTGCACCTCGCGCGCCTGCAGTTTCTTGCCGAGGTATTCCGGCGTACGGCCAATCATCAGGCCGGCGAGGAACACCGCGATCAGCACGTTGAGCAACATGCCGTAGAGCCCGGCACCGACGCCGCCGAAGATCACTTCGCCGACCATCATGTTGACCAGCGCGACCATGCCGCTGAGCGGGTTGAGGCTGTCGTGCATGCCGTTGACCGAACCGTTCGACGCGGCGGTGGTGGTCACCGACCACAGCACAGTGGCGGTGGTGCCAAAGCGTGCTTCCTTGCCTTCCAGCGGCGCGGTCTGTTCGACGGCAACGTTATTCAGCGCAGTGTTAGGCTGATATTCGGCCCACAGCGACGTCGCGCCGCCGATCAGGAACAGTGCGAGCATGCAGGCGACGATTGCGCGGCTCTGACGCTGGTCTTTGACGTAATGGCCGAAGGTGAACACCAGGGCCACCGGAATCAGAATGATCGACGCCAGTTCGAACAAGTTGCTCCAGGCGGTCGGGTTCTCGAACGGATGCGCCGAGTTGACACCGAAGAAGCCACCACCGTTGGTGCCCAGTTGCTTGATCGCAATCTGGCTGGCGGCCGGGCCGAGCGGGATCACTTGATCGACGCCCTGCATGGTCACGGCATTGACATATTGCGCGAAGGTCTGCGGTACGCCCTGCCACACCAGGTACAGCGCCAGCAGCAGGCACAGGGGTAGCAAGCCGTAGAGGGTGGCGCGGGTCATGTCGACCCAGAAGTTGCCCAGGGTCTTGGCCGACTTGCGCCCGATGCCGCGGCACAACGCAACCAGCACCGCGAGACCGGTGGCGGCGCTGACGAAGTTCTGCACGGTGAGACCGACCATCTGGCTCAGGTAGCTGAGGGTCGCTTCACCGCTGTAGGACTGCCAGTTAGTGTTGGTCATGAAACTGACCGCGGTGTTGAACGCCTGGGTCCATTCCTGGCCCGGCAGGTTTTGCGGGTTCAGCGGCAGGTGATCCTGGAACAACAGGATCGCGAACAGCAGCAGGAAACCGGCGAGGTTGAACGCCAGCAGGGCCAGCGTGTATTTCTGCCAGCTCTGCTCCGCCTGCGGATCAACCCCGGCAATGCGATAGCAGCCACGCTCGACCGGGCCGAGAATCGGCGTCAGCCAGGTGCGCTGGCCTTCCATTACTTTGTAGTAGAAGCGCCCGAGGAACGGCGCCGGCAGCAAGACCACCGCAAAAAACGCGAGGATCAGCCAATAGTCATAACTGTGCATAGCCGCTCCTAGTTCCGATCCGCGCGCAACAGCGCAACCAACAGATAAATGAACAGCCCGGCTGCCAACAGCAGGGACACCCCGTCCAGAACGCTCATGGAAGATCTCCGTGTTACGGCGTATTGCCGCGTGTGGAGGCATTGTCGGAAAGGAGGCTGTAAAGGAACGAGACCGAGGGGTGCAGCGGGGCATAAAGAAAGCGTAAAGAGTGGGTTTATGCGGGCTTTACAGCATAATTTAACGGCGCATGTTCAGACCCCCATCGCGAGCAGGCTCACTCCTACAGTTGGAATGCATTCAACTGTAGGAGTGAGCCTGCTCGCGATAGCGCAATAACTGGCGACAACGCACCCAACTGGCGCACAAATATGTTGGCATCCAGCCGCGAACATCCCCGATACGACAGCTTTCAACTCATTACGACTTGTTTCACAGTAATGGCACGCCCACTGCACACGCCCTCCCCCGAGCTTTCCAAACCGTTCAGGGAGCATGCGCATGAACACACAACTCAAACCCACGCTGGGCACATTGCACCTGTGGGGCATCGCCGTCGGGCTGGTGATTTCCGGTGAGTATTTCGGCTGGAGTTACGGCTGGGGCGTGGCCGGCACGCTGGGCTTTCTGGTGACCTCGTTCATGGTCGCCACCATGTACACCTGCTTCATCTTCAGCTTTACCGAACTGACCACGGCGATTCCCCACGCGGGTGGGCCATTCGCCTACAGCCGACGGGCGTTCGGTGAAAAAGGCGGACTGATCGCCGGGCTGGCGACGCTGATCGAATTCGTCTTCGCACCGCCGGCCATCGCCCTGGCAATTGGCGCCTATCTGAATGTGCAGTTTCCGGCACTCGATCCGAAACACGCGGCGGTCGGCGCCTACATCGTGTTCATGACCCTGAACATTCTCGGAGTGAAACTGGCGGCGACGTTCGAGTTGATCGTCTGCGTGCTGGCGGTGATCGAATTACTGGTGTTCATGGGCGTGGTCGCGCCGGCATTCAGCTTCAGCAGCTTTGCCCTGAATGGCTGGGCCGGTTCCGACGTGTTCGGTGCGCCAGCGATTGCCGGGATGTTCGCCGCGATTCCGTTTGCGATCTGGTTTTTCCTCGCCATCGAAGGCGCGGCGATGGCTGCCGAAGAAGCCAAGGATCCCAAGCGCACAATCCCCAAGGCCTACATCAGTGGCATTCTGACCTTGGTGTTGCTGGCGATGGGCGTGATGTTCTTCGCCGGTGGTGTCGGCGACTGGCGCACCTTGGCGAACATCAACGACCCGTTGCCACAGGCGATGAAAACCGTGGTCGGCGACAACTCCGGCTGGCTGCACATGCTGGTGTGGATCGGCCTGTTCGGTCTGGTGGCAAGTTTCCACGGGATTATCCTCGGCTACTCGCGACAGTTTTTCGCCCTCGCCCGCGCCGGTTACCTGCCGGCCTCGCTGGCGAAACTGTCGCGCTTCCAGACCCCGCACCGGGCAATCATCGCCGGCGGCATCATCGGCATTGCCGCGATCTACAGCGACGGCCTGATCAACCTCGGCGGCATGACCCTCACCGCCGCGATGATCACCATGGCCGTGTTCGGCGCGATCGTGATGTACATCATGAGCATGCTCAGCCTGTTCAAACTGCGCAAATCCGAACCCAATCTCGAGCGTACTTTCCGTGCGCCGTGCTACCCGCTGATTCCGCTGATCGCACTGGTGCTGGCGGTGGTGTGCCTGATCGCCATGGCCTGGTTCAACGCACTGATCGGGCTGATTTTCCTCGGTTTCATGGCAGTCGGCTTCGGCTACTTCCTGCTCACCGGGCAGTTGCGCGCTGACGCTCCGGCCGATGCGATGCTGACCGGCCAATAACCCATCATGTAGGAGCTGCCGAAGGCTGCGATCTTTTGATCTTGTTTTTGAAAAAGCAAAGTCAACAGATCGCAGCCTTCGGCAGCGCCTACAGGGAATTAAGGCGTAGCGGGGATCTCGGGCCTAGAATGGAACCACTGCGAACTGACTTCGCTCAAAAGTGGTATGCAGCATTGCAGGCGAAATCCTCGCCCGTCGAGCTGCCATTAAGGAGAGCCGTTATGCCCTGGTATGCCTGGTTGATTCTGGTCGTTGCAATCGGCTCGATCGTTGGCGGATTAATGATGCTGCGCGACACTGCCAACAAGGTCGAACTGACCGACGAAGAACGCAAGCGCGTTGCGCAGCGCAATGCCGAAGCGGACATCAAGGACGCGCAAGACCGTTGAACGAAAAACCCCGCCTGAATCGGCGGGGTTTGTTTTTTTAGGCACGTTTCGTTGCCGTTACTCGCACATAAGGATCATATTGAACTCAACAACCGAATTTTAAGCAGTAGAAGTACAGTCACCATGTCATTTTCCTTGGTTAAGATGGCGGTCTTGTTGCGGAGAGTTCCACATGCGTTACTCGCAAGATCATAAAGCTCAGACCCATCAGCGAATCATCAAGGAAGCCTCCGCGCGGTTTCGCAAGGACGGCATCGGCGCCACCGGCCTGCAACCGCTGATGAAAGCATTGGGGCTGACCCACGGCGGCTTCTACTCACACTTCAAATCCAAGGACGAACTGGTCGAAAAAGCCCTGCAGGCAGCGAGCGATCAAGTCGACGGCTTGTGCGCCGAGATCTTTGCCCAGGAAAATCCGCTGCACGCGTTTATCGACACCTACCTGTCCGAATGGCATCAGACCTCCCCACACGAAGGCTGCCCGTTGCTGACCATCTCTTCAGAACTGGGCCTGCGCGGGCAGCCAAGCCCGACCAGTGATCATGTGCTCAGCAGTCGACTGGATCAGATCGCAAATACGCTGAACGGCGACAACCGCGCCGACCAGGCCATCGTCATCATGTCGACGCTGGTGGGCGCGCTGTTGCTGTCGCGCAGTGTCGCCGACGTCGAGTTGGCCCAACGCATCCTCGATGTCACTCGCGATCACCTCAAGCAATCACAGGATTAAGCCTGCCAGCGCTTGAACACCACGCTGGCGTTCACTCCGCCAAAACCGAAACCGTTGGATAACGCATATTCGATCGGCATCGGACGTGCTTGGCCGTGAACGATGTCTACGCCTGCGCTCGCCGGGTCCGGGTTGTCGAAATTGAGCGTCGGTGGCACGACCTGATCGCGGATAGCCAACAAGGTGAAGATCGCTTCCAGCCCGCCCGCTGCCCCGAGCAAATGCCCAGTGGCCGACTTGGTCGAGGTCACGGCAATTTTATTCTCGGTGCCGAACAACGCCTTGATGGCGGCCAACTCGCCAAGATCGCCCACCGGGGTGGACGTCGCATGCGCATTGAGATGTTGCACCTGATCCGGCGCGACACCTGCCTGAGCCAGCGCCAACTGCATCGCCCGTCGTGCACCGCTGCCATCTTCCGGCCCGGCAGTGAGGTGATAGGCATCGGCAGTGGTGCCGTAACCGACCAGTTCGGCCAATGGCTGGGCCCCGCGTGCCAGCGCATGTTCCAGCGATTCGATCACCAGCAGACCGGCGCCCTCGCCCATCACGAACCCATCGCGACCGCTGTCGAACGGTCTTGAGGCGCGTTCGGGGGTGTCGTTGTAACCACTGGACAGCGCTCGGGCTGCGGCAAAACCGGCCAGACTGACCCGGTCAATACAGGCTTCCGCACCGCCGCAAACAGCGATATCCGCTTCACCGGCACGAATCATCCGCGCAGCATCGCCAATCGCCTGGACTCCGGCAGCACAGGCAGTCACCGGTGCACCCAGTGGGCCTTTCAAAGCGTGCTGGATCGATACATGTCCGGCTGCCAGATTGACCAGGAATGACGGAATGGTGAACGGCGACAGACGACGTGGGCCGCGACTGTCGGTCGTGCGTACGGCGTCGGCTATTGCACCGAATCCGCCAACACCGGAGCCGATGATCGTTGCGGTGCGTACCTGATCCTGCTCCTCGGACGGTTGCCAACCGGCCTGCGCCAATGCCTGGCGCGCCGCTTCCATGGCGAACAGTATGAAGCGGTCCATTTTCTTCTGTTCCTTCGGTGGCGTGGCGCGATCCGGATCAAAACCGGCCTCGGTATCCTCCGCCACGGTCGACACCATCCCGGCGACCCGGGTCGGCAGATCGGCGCTCACCGCGTCCGGCAAATTGCGCAAGCCCGAGCGCCCGGCCAGCAAACGCTGCCAGACAATTTCGACATCACTGCCCAAAGGCGAAACCAGACCCATGCCTGTCACAACAATTCGTCGCTGACTCATACCGCAGTTACCTCTGATCAGTTTTTGTAGCGTTGAGCCGCCGAGCTGCGCGACAGATTCGGCGCCATGACATGCCGCGCACGTACAAACGCTTGCCATTCACCTTCGTCCGGCAGCGACGGGATAGTAATCAACTCGCCCTGATCCAGACCGGCCAGCGCCGCATCGACCATCTCGCCAGCCTCCATCACCATCTCCGCCGGAATGCCACTGGCGTCGATGCCGGAACGCTCCCAGATTTCGGTGCGGGTAACGCCGGGCAACACCGCTTGCACTTTGACGCCGGTGCCTTCGAGTTCGCTGTTGAGCGACTGGGTCAGGCTCAATACGTAAGCTTTGCTGGCGCTGTAGGTCGCGTTGAAGCGCTCCGGAAACAACGCCACTACCGAGGCTATGTTGATGATCGTGCCGCGACCGGCTTTGGTGAAACTGGCGGCAGCCGCCGAAGCCAGCAGGGTCACGGCCGTGACATTCAACTGAATCAGCCGCTCCAGTTGCTCGGCGTCAGAATTGGCCAGCAGACCGTCGGCCGCCACGCCCGCGTTGTTCACCAACAGACTGATGCCCGAATCACTGCGCAAGCGTTGCTGGAGTTTGAGGACATCGTCCTTTTGCGTCAGGTCTGCTTTGAGCACTTCGACCTTTACACCGTGGGCCTCGCGCAACTGGTTCGCAGCGGTTTCCAGACGTTGCTGATCACGGGCGACCAACAGCAAATCGAAACCACGCGCTGCCAGCCGCTGCGCGTACACCGCACCAATGCCGGAAGAAGCCCCGGTGATGAGGGCTGTACCTTGAGATTGAACTGGACTCATGAGGGCGCTCCTGAAACGGATTGGGATCTGGCCTCCAAGGCTCAATGGCCTGGAGGCGACAGGAATTATTATAGGCATAATCTAAAGGCAATATGATACCCGTAATTTTAAGCTTGCCGACAAACGTAGCAACGCGCCCTTCTGTGTAATCTCAGGCCCCCGAAAACACAAAGGCCGGTCATTGACCGGCCCCTTGGCGTTGAACAATCAGCTTAGTTCACTTCCAGCTTGTCGCGATTGCGATCCAGGATCGCCTTGCCGATGCCCTTGACTTCCAGCAGTTCATCTACTGAGGCGAATGGCCCATTAGCATCACGATACGCAACAATCGCTTTAGCTTTTGCCTCGCCCACCCCGGACAACTGCTTTTGCAGCGTTGCCGCATCCGCGCCGTTGAGATCGACCTTTTCACTCGGAGACGTCGCCACGGTGTCGCTCACCATCGTTGCGTTATCTGTGTTCGGAACAACGGAAGGCGCCGCAACTACGGCGATTGAAGCACTGGTGAGCAAAGCAAAAACCAGAGAGTAGAAAAATCCGTTACGCATTAATGACGCTCCATCATCGTTTGAGAAAGCAGCTTTTCCGAAGCTGCTCTCCAAACTTAGACGATGGATAGCGGGTGTCAAAAATGCGTCTATTACAGAATGTGAAACAATCAGGGTTCGAGACGGCGCTGTTGATAGATCCAGTCGACGATTTCGCCATCAGGGGTGTAGCCGGAGACGGTTTCGCGAAGCAGTTGGCGAACGCGGGAATAATCGTCCTTGTCCACTGCCGAGAGCAGTTCGCCCAATTTGACCTTCAATACCTCCCACGGCAAATGATCCTCGTTGGCAGACATGATCATAGGATGTGGGGTTGCAGCAACATTGTCTCCGATCAACAACTCTTCATAGAGCTTTTCGCCCGGGCGTAAGCCGGTGAATTCTATCGAGATGTCACCTTGCGGATTGCGATCGGAGCGGATGCTCAAACCTGACAGATGGATCATTTTTTCTGCCAATTCAACAATTTTTACCGGCTCGCCCATGTCCAGAACGAAAACGTCCCCACCCTGCCCCATGGAACCGGCCTGGATAACCAGTTGCGCCGATTCAGGGATAGTCATGAAGTAGCGAGTGATTTTCGGGTGAGTGACAGTCAGTGGGCCGCCAGATTTGATTTGGCGGTGAAACAGCGGAATTACTGATCCCGACGAGCCCAGCACATTGCCGAAACGTACCATCGTGAAACGCGTCTTGTTGACCCGGGAAACATTGGCCTTGTCGCCAAACAACACTGGAGCCACTTCACGACTGAGTGCCTGAAGTGTCATTTCAGCCAGTCGCTTGGTACTGCCCATGACATTGGTCGGGCGCACGGCCTTGTCGGTCGAGATCAATACAAAGTTAGAAACACCCGACTGCAGCGCCGCTTGAGCAGTGTTGAGCGTTCCAATCACATTGTTCAACACGCCTTCGGCGATGTTGTGTTCGACCATCGGTACGTGTTTGTAAGCTGCCGCGTGGTAGACCGTGTCGACGCTCCAGGATTTCATCACATCAAGCAACTTGCTCTGATAACGGATTGAGCCAAGAATCGGAATGAGACGAACAGACCGCGACTCCCGGCAACCGCGTTGCTCCAACTCTGACACGATGCTGTAAAGATTGAACTCACTGTGTTCGAACAAGATTAGCGTGGTTGGCGACAGTGAAAATATTTGACGGCAAAGCTCGGATCCAATTGACCCGCCGGCGCCAGTCACCATAACCGTCTTGCCTTTGATGCAGCGCTCGAGCAACTCGGCTTGAGCTGGAACCGCATCACGTCCCAGCAAGTCGGCAATGTCGACTTCCTGAATGTCATCGACCTTTACCCGACCACTGGCCAGATCAGTGAAGTTTGGCACACTGCGAATATGCAGCGGGAACCCTTCCAGCAGGTTGAGAATTTCCCGGCGACGAGCACGCGTCGAGGACGGCAGCGCGAGGAGAATCTCCTGTGCTCCAGTAACGTCGATCATTTGCTGAATGTGCTTGGGCTTGTATACATGAAGGCCCGAAATGGAGCGATCGGCAATACTAGGGTCGTCATCGATAAAAGCGACCGGGCGCATCACTCGACCCATTCGCAACGCTGCAACCAATTGATTACCAGCTACACCTGCGCCATAGACCGCGACTTTAGTCAGCCCGTCGTCTCGACTGGTAAAGGGAACATGTTGGGCGGCGTTAAACCAGTCGCCCATGAAGTACTGGCGCATGCACAATCGCAAGCCGCCGATTATGACAAGGCTGAGCCACCAGTAATTGAAGATGATAGAGCGCGGGACGACGGTTTCGTGATTGCTATACCAGTAAACCACCAACGCGAGGATCAACGAAGAAAGGCTCACTGCTTTGATGATCGCAATAAGTGCATCGTTGCCAAAATACCGCATGACCGCACGGTACATACCGAATCGGATGAAAAGAGGAATGGCAATGACAGGGGCGCACGCGAAGAGCCAGAAGTGAACGCGCAAGGGGTTGTACATATCGTCCAGGCCGAGGCGGACGATAAAGGCCAGCCAAAGTGAAACCCAGACCAACAGGATATCTGTAGATATCTGAATCAGCCGTTTATGCCGACGAGGTAGACTCAGTAAAATCGTGCGTAATTTATCCATAAATCTCTACCGACGAGGTTTGATCTCGCTTATAGGTCTGCGGTGATGTCAGAGGTCTGGCAGGCATCGCCCTCCGCCTGCGTTGGGAAGTTTAACACTCAAGGGGTTGATCCGTTCTCCGATTTCATCGCATAGCTGCCGTTCGGCACGCCAGCATCGCGATTGAGCAGTAAATTCCTGTTTTGGGGAGTGCCCCGGCCATTGTGGTGATTTCATTGTCATGGCATCCTTCGCAGCCTGCAAAAAGGATGAAAAAATGCGCGCCAAACAAATTAATACTCTCACCTCTTTACGGTTCTTCGCGGCCGCACTTGTTGTGATATTCCACTCAAAACACAGCTTCGGTGGCTTTTCATTCGCCGACACCTTTGCGCTCACACAAGCGGTATCAATGTTCTATGTACTATCGGGCTTTATTCTGGCTCATACGCATAAGACCATCACATCAGGACGTGAACTGGGAATGTTTTACGCCAGTCGCTTTGCGAGAATCTGGCCCCTGCACTTAGTCACGGCTGTAGTCGTGATATTCATAATGAAGCATTACAGCTACAGCATACCTATTTGGGACACTATCCTGAACTTCACACTCCTTCAATCCTGGGTGCCCAACCAGGCCACGTACTTTTCATTGAACGGAGTTTCTTGGAGCTTATCCAACGAAATCTTTTTCTATGCTATTTTTCCACTGCTTATTCTGAACATTGAAAAAACCTGGAAAATAAAGCTCGCCATTACAATCGCCATCACTGCCACCATGCTAGTTTCCTTCAAGGACAGCGATGGCGCCTTGATGACCTGGTCTACTTATATTTCACCGTTAACCAGACTAAGCGAGTTCATGCTTGGCATTGCGGCGTATCAGATTTATCTAAAGACCTTTAAAGAGTCGCAAACTTCTACTGCGCTTTTTAGCGGCCTTGAATTGATTGCGGTACTCTTCGCTGGGTTCGCCATGTGGGCGCCAAATCTGCACTTATTCTCTAACCTTCCAGGCAAACTCAATACACCAGTAACAATATGGTCTATTAACTGTGGCGGCGCCTTGGCATTTGCATTTCTGATCGTTGTACTGGCCCAACAACGTGGAATAATTTCAAAAGTTTTGCAAATCCGACCTCTGGTCTACCTGGGCGAAATAAGTTTCGCCCTCTATATGGTTCACCAGATCGTCATCAGGGTTTTTGACATGTATCCATTCCTGACTGCAGGTTTCAGCGCAGTGGGTACTTTTGCTGCGTACTATGCAACGTCAATTGTGGCCTCTGCCATGGCTCACGGAGTCATTGAAAAACCGACCCAAAAACTTATTCTTCGAGCACTTGGGAAGTTCAAGTCAAAATCAGTCAATGACCCTGTGCCGAGCATGCAACAAGGCAGAAATAGTTAAAATACCCGAACAAACATTCCTGGCCTGCTCTCGCGCTTGCAATAAACGAGCCCCACCAGCAGTCGGGAATGTTTGAAATTGCTCTGAAGAGTCACCCGCCTGCTGGGCGACTCTTTAAAGAAAGCTTTGAATTTTGGAGTATCGCCAGAACAGCCCGGAATTTAACGCACTACAGCAAGATATCTGCACTGTCGAATCTGGCAGACCATGTATTATCGGCAATAAAAGTGAAACTGGCTTCGCGGACATCCCGAAACTCTGTAGCGACAACAAGTAAGCGAGCAATATCCATCAGTGACTTGCTGATATATGTGCCCGTGCTGCCCTCGCGAAACCTCATCTCGCCAAAATCCGTCGAAACAACCGGTAACCCCAGGGCTCGGTATTCATAGTACTTGATCGGATCAACCGAAACTGTCAGCTCACTGTTCTTGAACGGTATCAGGCCGACATCGAACTCACACATTGCAGACAGCGCCTCTGCATGGGCACAGGGAGGCAACAACTCGACGTTTGAGGGCAATTCAAAAGGCGGAGGAGTAAATACCGGACCAATCAAACGCACGATATCCCCGGCACGGAGTTTTGCCAGTGCAAGAATCCAGTCCCAGTCAAACCATGCGCCAATGGTGCCAACATATCCGAAAATTTTGCGCTCGCGCTCGATTCCAGAATGACGCGGATGAGGCAATAACGCCTCGTCGAGTGCATTAGGGACGAAGCAAATATTTGCTTTTTTCTGTTCCCAACGCTCTTTCAATGCTGTGCTGGATACCCAGACCTTTTCGACGACTTGTACTAACTGAGCTTCTCGCCGAGACATCGCCAAACGGGATAAACCAGAGTAAAACGCTGGAAAATCATCCATTGCATCGTAGATTGAGTGTTTCGGAGTGAAAACCTCCAAAAACTTCAAAGCCAAGACTGACGGTTTGCCTACGACGATGAGTGGTTCTTGTCCGCCCAGAAAAGCCTTCACCTCCCCTATCAATGTCGACCACAGCCCTCTGTTCAACCAGCCTGACCCGGGCAACGGCTCGATTGGCAGCGCACGTGGCGTCATCACCCTCAGCCAATGAGGCGTGGCCTTAAGCGCTCCCTGCCCCACTGCCCCTGTTCTTTTCAGATCACTGGGTTTCGGAAACCGGGTTGGATAGGGTTCGATCCAGATTACTTGTCGCCCGGTGCGCCGGTGAAACCACTCGACAAATTTGTGAGGGCGCTGGGAAA
Source organism: Pseudomonas sp. 86_A (assembly GCF_017491705.1). Taxonomy (NCBI): domain Bacteria; kingdom Pseudomonadati; phylum Pseudomonadota; class Gammaproteobacteria; order Pseudomonadales; family Pseudomonadaceae; genus Pseudomonas; species Pseudomonas sp. 86_A. The sequence continues at coordinate 168,596 of NZ_JAFGYS010000007.1, forward strand.
AACTGGCCCACGGAACAGGCGACAAATAAATCAAACTCATCAGCTAAAGTACTCGCGTAGCGCGTTGACGATGCGCTCTGCACCATGCCCATCACCGTAAGGAGAAACACCACGAGCCATTTCGCGATAGGCCGTTTCGTCGTCCAGCAAACGTTGAGCTTCATTCACGATTGCGTCGTAGTTGGAGCCGACCAGTTTGACGACACCGTGCTCTACCGCTTCAGGGCGCTCTGTTTCTTCACGCAGAACCAGTACAGGCTTACCCAATGCAGGCGCTTCTTCCTGGACACCGCCAGAGTCAGTCAGAATCAGATAAGCACGCTTCATAGCCGCTACGAAAGGGGCGTATTCCAATGGATCGCACAGTACAAAATTGGCAACCGGGCCGAGCAACTCATGGGCAACATCCTTGACGTTAGGGTTTGGATGCACCGGATACAGGAACTGAACGTCTGGATTGTTTTCGGCCAAGGTGCGCAACGCACGGCAAATATTCAGGAACGGTTCACCGAAGTTTTCACGACGGTGCGAGGTCACAAGTACCAGCCGCTTGCCTGGATCAAGCTCAATCCCCAATTCCAGATCCTTGGCAGCCGTCATGAGCAGCGCATCGATCACGGTATTGCCCGTGACGATGATATCGGCGTCTGGAACGCCTTCGCGCAAAAGGTTCTGACGGGAGCCTTCGGTCGGCGCGAAGTGCCAGCGAGCGAGCTTGCCAGCGATGACGCGGTTGGCTTCTTCCGGGAAGGGGTTCTGCATATCCCAGGTGCGCAGTCCAGCTTCTACGTGACCAATTGGAATTCTGTGGTAGAAACAGGCAAGGGCAACGGTCATTACAGTTGTTGTATCACCCTGAACCAGAACGATCTCCGGCTTCTCGGCGCTCAGAACATCATCCATTTCCAGTAACAGGCGCGCCGTCAACGTGGTCAGAGCCTGGTTCGGGCGCATGATGTTCAGGTCGATGTCTTGCTCAATACCGAAAAAGCTCATGACCTGATCAAGCATATGACGATGCTGGGCGGTAGCGAGAACCCGCACATCGGCCCAAGGCTCATTTTTCAACGCCAGAATGACCGGGGCCATTTTGATCGCTTCCGGACGGGTCCCAACAACGCAAAGTATTTTTCGTTTCACAAGAGTATTCCCACAAATCAGTTATTAGCTTTCGAGACTTTGGAGCTTGTCTGCATAGACTGCCGCTCTGACGTCCCAGCTGTTCTGATCAGCCAAGGTACGTAGCCGCTCACGATACGCCTGATCGCTGCAGACGTTGAGCGCTTGGCGGATCGCCGCGGTGAGCCCGGCAGCGTCGCCACCGGAGAAGACCTCTGGATAAACCGTGCACTCATTCATATCGGCCGTCACGACGACCGGTTTCTCAAGCGCAAAGTACTCATAAAGTTTCAACGGAGAGGTAGATCGCGCAACATCGCCCGGCTTGAACGGAATAAAGCAGGCGTCAAACAAGCGGGCAGACGCAGGTAGCTGGGCATAGTTGATCGGACCAAGATAAAGCACATTCGCGCGCTGCGGCAACAACGGGACGCAACCGCTGTAGTCCGGCCCGATAAACACGAATCCCACATCCGGCATCCCGGCGCAAACCTGCTCGACCATTTCATACCAGAGCCATGGGGCAATGGCACCAAAGTAGCCGACGATGTGCCTGTATCGACCTCTGAATTCGGTGAGTGCCTGGGGGACAGAGACGTCCTGTTGTGCCGCACGATAATGTGCCACGTCTACGCCGTTGGGGACGCACACGCAACGCCTGTCCCCGCAAGCTGCCAGAGCCTCCTTCTGGAGAGCTGTAGCCGAGGAGACAATGACATCGGCCTCCCCTTCAAACGCAGCAGCTTTCAGATCAAGCAGTCGACGGATGGCGCCCTTGCCACCGGAAATGGAGGCATCTATATGGTCGATGTATTCGTAGACCACCCGGCCCCGAGTACGTGCAACCGCCATCGCCTCACGAGTGGCCAGAAGTGAAGTGCTGTAAAAGCAGCGCACCGCACCGGGAATGGCATTCACGGCCGCATCATTGGCGATCCATACATTTTCGGCCACTTGCCTGAAGCCCAGAACGTCATCACCCGTTGTCTGAAAGACAACTAGACAGTTGAGACGACCCAGTGCCATTGCCATGTGATGTGGACGCTGAAACAGCGTTATCCCCCAGTCGACATTCGCTTCGAAAATGACGACAAGACGATAGCTGGCTGCGTTCAGCACTTGGCTCTGAAACTCGGCGCCTGTCAGGTCTCCGGCTCGGATCGAAGTTCGCACGCTACGGCTGCGCAGCCATCGAACAATCGCATGCCGAACACCGTGCAGCCGGTTACGCAAGGTAGCCGGCAACAACCAGAAACAACGGCGAGCCAGTGAGTGCACTGAAATACGTGAACGATTGGCCATTTAACCGAGCTTCATCGAGAGAGGTTCACTCACCTGCAGTGTTTGACCACCGATCAGTTGCTGAACGAGTTTCACGTAACGTTGGTAAGTGCGCTCTTTGTCGAGTCCTTCAAGCTCACGTTCCGAGAATTGCGGACGAACGCCATTGTTCAGGACACGCAACATGGCCTCGGCCAGACGCTGTTCAAACTGCGCGTTGGAGCGCATCTCAGTAACGCTTCCGGTGAATTGCGCCATGTCATAAACAGGATCGACAAGCTCAATACCAGCATGCTTTGCAAAGTGCGAGGCACAGCCAACATTGGACATGGCAACCGGAATATTCGCTTTGATCGCCTCAAGCAAAGTCAGTGGCCCGCCTTCGAAAAAGGTCGCGGAAGTAAAAGCATCAGCCATGGCCAGGTATTCATGAACTTCGGTCGCAGAGCCGCAATATGTGACACGTTCCTGCAAACCGTGCGCTTCGACATAGGCGAGCATCTCGGCGAGCAACTGCGGTTCGTAGACCGGCCCCAGAATGAACAGGCGAAGTTTGTCAGTCGAGCGTGCCGCAATCTCGAACGCCTTGATGGCGCCCAGATGATTTTTCTGGTGGTTGATCGAACCGATGTCGATGAAAGCAAATTCATCGTCAGCAATACCGTACTGCGCACGCAGGCGAGCACGTGCGGTGTCCCGGTCCAGCTCGTCGAATGGCTTGAAATCAATGCCGTTAGGAATGACCACGCAGCTCTGTGCGGGCACGCCCAGACGAGAAACGCTGTAATCCTTCACTTGCTGCGATACCGCAACAAAAGCACTTGTCTTCTGCGCTACCGAAGCAAACTCCTGACGCTGCTGATCGTTGAGCCACATGTAAATATTGTGAATGACCTGCACGAACCCGATACCTTTATCTCGGTAGACATCTGCACCACTAAACGAGTAATGAGCCAAGACAAGTTTGGGCTGCAACTGGTCGATCAACTCGCCATGGGATTGCGCCGAGTAAGGACGGCACACCACCATCTGACCTGTATCGCGGGCCCGTTGGACCGCCGCGCCTTGAGTGCCCTGAACAAGCAGCACGACACGCAGCCCGGCCTTGATCATTGTCTCGTTGAGATCAAGGACAACATTTTCCAGACCGCCAGCCTCAAAGTTATCAACTTGAACCAAAACGTCACAGGTCGGCAGAGTCTCATGCACAACTTCGTACGCAGGGTTAACGTCGACTGTCTGGACCAGCGGTTGCGACTTTCCCAGGATTGGACGCAGAACACGCCAGACCTTGCGTGCAGCACGCCCTTGGAGGGTGCCCGCAGGCAGCACGCGCCGCGCGATGTCAGCAACGAACTGGCGCACATTTACTTTTCGCATATTCAGCTTGCGCGAGTTACGAACTGGCGGTGTGAAATAGGCAAAGATCTGGTCGGCGCCCGTCTGGCGCACCTCCTTCAAACGCTCGTAAACCGAAAGGTTCGCTTCTGCCAACGCCACTCGCTCTGCTTCATCAGGCAAACTGCCGGCGAGGAAGTTCTCCAGAGTGATGTAGTGCATCCCCAACGTCTTGAAATCACCAATGTCTTCGCAGTCGACGATCGGCACGATACCCATTGCAAGGTATTCAACGAGCTTCGTCGGGCAGGCCGCACGGTTGACGATGATGTCTTCCCGAAGGATGAACCCGTAGTGGCACTGCGGATAAAGCGTCATCAGTTCAGCGTGGGTTTTACCCTCGACAACCACAGACCCCAGCAACTCTGCCGGCAGCATGTCTTTGACAATCTGAGGCTCCGGGCAATAGAAGCGATGATTGCACCGATCGGCAGTGCGGATGATTGCATCAATCATCTTTGGAACTTGCTGCCACTTGTGCAGGCCACCCGCATAAACCACGACCGGCTTGCCGTCGATAAGCGGACGGGTTGCGTGTGTCGGGGTGAAGCGAGGGAAGATCGGGAAAGAAACCGAACGTGCTTTCAGTGCTCCTCGAAACTTCTGCTGGAGATAGTTCTTCATCGCTTCGGTTACAACGATGACGATACCGGCCTTCTCTACAGCAAGCCGCTCCTCCTTCTCGTAAAGAACAGCACTGAAGAAATCGTTGTGCATACGGAATTCTTCAGGCACCACACCGTGAATATCTATAGCCTTGCGAATGAACGGCAGATGCATGAGTTTGCCAAAGCGGTTGTCGTACATACGCAACACACTGTGGAAGTAAATTTTCCGGCAACGCAGAACGGCCATCAGGGCCAGCATGCGCACGAGCATTCTGCGCTTCTTGGAACCATTGATTCGCAGCACCAGCACATTAGGCTCAGGCCGATCAAACCAAATGTTGCGCCCCTTCAGCTCGTCACTTTCAACATAGACGCGCCACCGATCAGCAAACATGCGATCAACAATCTGAATACGCTGAAAGTAACCATCGCTTTGACGCTCAGGGTAGAAATACCCGCCAAAGAAGACGATGCCATCAAACTTCAGAATGAAATTCAGGCTGCGGCGCACGAACCACAGCAACCGACCCAGGCGGGTTTCAGGGCGTGCAGAAAATGCCGCAGAAGTGGCCGGCGGCGGGAGGTCGACGCCGCTGGTACCGTCCTCGGCTGGGGAGGTGATGAACGTGTGGATGGCGAAATTGCAATCCACCCGCTCATAGACCCCGGTCGCGATGGTTCCAAGATCCGTTTTGAGCGCAGCAGCCTCGTCGGCGCCTACGACCCCACCCGTCAATGCACGCTGAATACGCGCGACGACCTTATCCCAGAGTGAGATCAAATCCCCATAGGAACGTGCAGAAGACACGGCCTTCAGGAGCGCCTCAGGCACAACACGCCCCTGAGCTGCCAACGCCTCGGTCAGTTTGCTGAATTCCGACTCAAAGTAGCTGATCTGTTTCCCAAGATTGTCTACGTACAGCTCAAAAAAAGGAGCTTGCAAAGAAAGCAGCTCTTGATGCGACAGCGCAAATTCGACATCCATTGCAAAAGAGACGATCGGCTTCTCCGGGCGTCGACGCCAGGTTATGCCGTGCTTTTGTTCCAGGAATGCCTTGTTGCGCTGTGCTCGCTCGCTGAAATACTGATATTGCAACTGGCCAAACGATGCCGATCCCCAGTGGTGGATAAACACATCTCGCGCCAAATGAATTTCGTAACCAGCGTTACGTGCGCGCAGGCAATAATCGTCATCTTCAAATCCGCCCGGGAAGAACGTATCGTCAAGCAGACCGATTTTTTCAAAGGCCGCCTTGGACACCAGAACGCAAAAGAACGTTACGTCCGTTTCAACCAGATTGCCTTTCCAGGCTGATTTCCAGCGCTCGGCAAAATTGGAAACGCGCTGATATACCTTATCGTGCAGAGTCTCTGTGCGATGATCCAGGCACTCAGCAAACTCCAACTGATAGTCGACAGGAACACATTGTTCGCCGTCAGCCTTGTTAGTGACCGCACTGATAAGGTCCGACCCGCTTGCCAGCAGATTGTCCAGCCAGAAATCCGTAACGATGACATCGCTGTTGAGCAAACAGATATGAGTAATTTCTTCGTCGGCAAGAAACTCGGAAATACCGACGTTGTTCCCGCCGGAAAAGCCCAAATTGGTATCTTGCTCGACATAGCGCCACGAAGGCCCCACTTCAGCAATATGATGGGACATCGCTTCGCGAATCTTGTCTCGCTCGCCAGACTCCGAAGCGTTATCGACCAGTATTACTTTGTAGGCAGACTCATTAAAGGCACGTCGCATACTCGCCAACGTGATCCTGACTGCCTCGGAGGCATTGTAGGAAACAATGACAATCCCGGTTTTCGTGATTTTGTTACTCATTTCCTAACTCTCCGCACAATCCCACGCAGGACTCTTTTCCATAACGGCTGCAACGAATCCTGGCTGCCTTGAGCCAACAGACGAACGATTTCTGCATCTCTTTTGGCAACTTCGCCTAAAAGCATCTGGGCATGGGCATCTTGCTTGACGACTTCCTGAGCAAGACTCTGAGCATGCGCATCCAGTCTCATTACCTCCTGAGCAAGACTTTGGGCATGCTTGTCTTGTGCAACGACTTCGCGAGCCAGCTCGTGAGTTCGACTTTCCAGCGTGTTGATTTGCTCAACCAGCCCCCGGCACGCGGAATCTTTCTCTTCCAGTGCTGCAATAAGGCGACTGACGGAGTTGCTTACGTCGTTGAGTTTCTGGTCATGCTCAACGAGCTGACGCTCGAAGAAGCCGCTGGATTCCTGGTATACCAGTCCAGGGCGAAGCGCAACACTGTCCAAAACGGAAAGCTTGTAAGCGGCTCGCGACGCTTTGTCCAGCAACTGAGCCGCTTCCGCGAGCCCAAATGGCAGTGGCGATTGAGGATCACCACTGATATTTAACCAAGACCCGCTAACAAGACGCTGCACCTCGGCTATCGCGCGAACCAGGTAGTTCCGTGCCGCGGACTCATCGCCGTCGGCCACAGCAAACTCCGACAACCAGAACAACGCATCGACGACCTTGTTACCAAGCAATGGGCTGTAAGCCATCACATCAATGCTGGCGCACGCAGTGAAACATTCGATTGCGTCCTGGAAGCGACCGTGTCCACGTGCAAGTTCGCCACCAGCAAAGAGCAGGGAGACCTGCCAACGCAGCTGATGTGGAGACGGATTGGCAATCGCTGCAAAACTTCGAATGTCGGTCAAAAGCGCTTGATAGCGTTCAAAAGGCAGATCAGCCAATTTGGCTTGGTTATAAACTTTGCCGCATAGCGCTGCACCGTAATCAACCGAATCCGGGGCGGCGGTGTTCAACACCCGATCCTGCATGGTCTGCAACAAAGAAACGGAACGCGCGCGTTGGCCCTGAGCAATCATTCCACGCACTAACCAAGGGTTCTGGTAATCGCGGGCGAATGCACTGACCGAAAATTCAGGCGAGTCAGGCAACGCCCATTGCGTTTCCTCATACGGCACCGAGATCCCTTCCAGCGGATCAGCCATGCCCAACACCAGGACCCACTCCGCTTCCTGCTCAGGCGTGCGGTCGACCGGGACAGTCTCCCATTTTCGCGGGGAGTGGTGACACTTCATAGCGCCACCCGCCGTTTGCAACATGCCTTGTTCCAGCAGGAAATGCGTACCGCACTCCTCCACCAGTCGTTCCCAGGTATAAACATGCAAATGGTGAGGATTCGGATCTTTACCGGTTTCGTCCGCCCAGTTATTCGGGGCGCAAACCATCACGCGGCCACCCGGTTTGAGTACGCGTTTTAACTGGAGCAGATACTCCATTGGCTCGGGAACATGCTCGATTGTTTCGAATGCCGCAATGAAGTCGATGCTGTTATCCGCAATTGAGCTGAGCGCTTGAGCGTCACCGACCTCGAACTCGACTTTGCCTGGGCGACCATAGTGGGCATTGGCATAAGCGATGCCAAAATCACTCAGGTCAACACCCAATACCGACTTGGCCTGCGAAGCGGCATACAGCATGTAGCTGCCATAACCAAGGCCGCACGCAACGTCCAGCACACGATCGCCCGGGCGCACGAATTCGGCAGCCTTCTGATAACGGATACAGTGCGCGTCACCACGTCGCCCGACCTCACGCAGCATGTCCGTATGGAGCAGCCGCTCTTCAACCAGAACCGACAAATCGTAATGTCGCAGCGCCTCTGCAGGCACCTTCTCCAGCAATACGAATATCTGACGCCCGTCTTCGTTCAGCGCTTCATAAGGATTGATCTGATAGTACAACTCGTGTTTTCGGAACCCGGCCTCGAAACACTGCGCCTCCCACCAGTCACGCTTGGCGGTCGTCAACAGAGAACGCTCGCCTTCTTCAACGGACGTTGTTATCTGCAGAAAAACATACCGGGCAGATACACGGTACATCTCGCGCAAGGCTGCGGGCACATCTTCAGCGTGAAGATGCTCCAGACAATTGGTTGAAACTACGGTGTCAAACTGGCTGTCAGCGAACGGCAACGATAATGCCGATCCTAGGCTGAACCGCTCGGGAAAACGTTTGTTGGCGGCTGCCACTGCAAGGGACGAAACATCCACCCCAACAGCATTGATGCCCAACGACAGGAGTTCTGAGACCAGCCCTCCCAGACCGCACCCGATATCCAGCACAGAGCCGGCACCGCAAGTTTTCGCAACCCACCTGGATGTCTCGCGAAAATCGCCATTGCTCTCACCCGAGGCAATCACGTCTTCCCAGTAATCGTTATTGAACGAGCTGTAATCAATCGAATTAGTTGGACTCATCATTACCACCTGGCGGCCATATGTAAGTCGGATATTCCACCGAAAAAGTATTCATCCTGCCGCATCAGTGTCTGGAAAAATGCTGCTTCATCTTTCCAGTGCAAAATTCTTTGGGCGGTGTAGTCAGGCTTGCCTTCATAGGAAATGGATGCCTGAATCTCGTAGAGGTTCGAACCTAAAGAGCAATCGCATTCCAGCCAGACATGGAATTGCTCTCCTGCCTTGAGCTGACGCTTCCAGAAAAGCTCGCCCTCACGCAGTCCAGCCAGAATCTGCATATCCTGGTTCAAAGTGCCCCACGAATATATTTTTATCCCTTCACGACTGCGGATACGAACACCGACATTGATGCTGTCAGTATCAATATGTGAAATACAGTTGACCCGAATCCGAATGACGTCGCCGGGGTAGAAAACCGCGCACGGCTCATCATCGGTGCCGAATGTGCCGACAGACAACACTTCAACGCCCCCGTCTCCGAAGGACATCTGATCAGCGCGTCCAGAGACAGCTGGCGCCTGGCTTTTCTCAGAGGATTCGCTCGATTCAGGTGCGGTTTCCGCTTCGCTGGAAGCGCTCGAATCGGCAGGTTTGGAAGCCGAAGCCTGCGCCGTTTCTGCGGCAGGCTGCATCAACTTGGAGAAATAATCCGACTCTTCCTGGTGCAGCAGTTTGCGATAATCGAGCAGGACCTGGGAGGCAGAACCCATCGAAACTTCTCGCCCGCCCTTGAGCAGGATCGCACGATTGGTCAGCGTTCGAACCGACTCCTGATCATGGGAGACAAACAACAGAGTCACGCCATCGGAAAGCAGCTTTTCGATCCGGCCAAAACAGCGTTTCTGAAACAGCGCATCACCAACAGCCAGCGCCTCGTCGACGATCAGAATGTCAGGCTCGATTTGAACCTGCACTGCGAAAGCCAAACGTACCAACATGCCGCTGGAGTAGGTCTTGACCGGTTGATCGAGGTAATCGCCGATATCGGCAAAGGCTGCAATCTTGTCAAAGCGCTCGTCGACCTCATCATGGGTCATACCGAGCAACATGGCGTTGAGATAGACGTTATCACGGCCGGTGAACTCGGGGTTGAAGCCCGATCCCAGCTCGAGCAGTGCCGCGACTCGGCCACGAGTTTCAACAGTACCTACCGTCGGTGCGATGGTTCCTGTGATCAACTGGAGAAGCGTGCTTTTCCCACTACCGTTGCGGCCGACAATACCAAAAGCCTCGCCTTTGCGAATGTCGAACGAAATGTTCTCCAGAGCCCAGTACTCGCGGCAAAACGACGACGGTTCACGTCCTACCAACCGTTGAATCGGTGGAATAATGAACTGCTTCAAACGGTCACGCGGCGTCGCATAAATCTCGTAGCACTTACCAAGACCATTTACGCGGATCGAGTACTCATCAGAGGACATCTGCAAACCCCTTTCGTGTCTTCTGGAACCAAACAAAACCAAACCATGCAATTGCACAGGAGATCAACAGATAGAGCCCCCAGACCCGCCAGTCCATGGATTCCCCCCAATACATGAGACCTCGCGTTTGCTCGACCGCGACAGTGATGGGGCTGACTTGCACTACTGCCTGAAAGCGCTCGGGCAAGCTTTTCAGCGGGTAAAAAACCGGGGACAAAAACATCAGCACCGGTACCAGCGTACTGATGACCTGCGCTACATCGCGCAGGTATACCCCGAGGGAAGCTACGAACCAAGTGACCCCGAGAGTCATGAGGGCCAATGGCAAAAGTATCAGTGGGAAGAACAGTACGCCGAGATGAGGCACACCGTAGAAGATCACATAGAAAACCAGCCAAACCAAAAAGTTCACCATCAGGTGAAAAAGTGCAGACCCCAGCGTCACGATCGGTAATATTTCCAATGGAAATATCACCTTCTTAACATAGTTGACATTCGATAGGATCAAACTTGGAGCGCGGTTCATACACTCTGAAAACAAGTTAAACACCATCAGACCGGCAAACAACACAAGTGCAAACTCAGCCTTTGAATCGCTTCCGCCAACCCAACGAGCCTTGAACACGACACTGAACACAAAAGTATAAACAGCCAACATAAGGACAGGGTTAAAAAAAGACCACAACAACCCCAAAACAGAGCCACTGTATCTTCCGGCAATATCTCTTTTAACCAGGCTATATATCAAACCACGATTTTTTCTGATAGAACGAAACAATGTAATGGGGGATGTTGAGCGAACAGCGTGCGGGTTCATGCGTAGCCCTTTGTGTTTTCTGTCAATTTCATTTTTTCTTTCGACCATCGAGGCAAGTTAACAGCGGCAACCGCTACGAAAACACACCGGAATCGGGAGCTCCTGAAACCATCCCCTGCGTGAGAATCGTCCCCGGGTATAAAATGTGACCGACATTAGCTTCCTTGACCAAAATTCGAACGCCCCACAGTTTTAACGACAAGACTCATGAGCAACAGGGTCAACCTCGTTGAAACGTTTCCAACGCGCGCCTTTTCGATGAGAGCGACAAATAAACCGTCATTCATCGTATAAAAACTCCGATGAATGGGGCATCCACAGCATCAAAATAGTCGGCAATCCTAACAGGTTTGGCCCTCTGCGGACAATGGCAGGGCTGCCAGCGGTCAAAGCTGACGCATCGTCTGTGGCTCGAACCACAAGCGCTCCAAGAAGCTTCAAACCTGCAATTCAGCTTTCCCGGCACTAAATCTGAACGCGAGAAAAACCAACGGCAAACAGGTTACGATCAAACCTGTAAAACCATCCAGATAATCCTTTGCGACCAGAACCGCCATAGGAAATACCCAGAAAACATTTATACAAGTCACCGCCAGTGTAACGACCTTGTGACTGGCAAAATGCCGCGCAGCGTATTGATAAGCGTGACTGCGATGAGCCTGGTAAATCTTCTCTCCTCGCACCAGTCTTCTCAGCAACGTCACAGTTGAGTCCACTGTAAAAACGGACAGGAGGATGAGCCAGCTCCACATCAATGCGGAGTTACTCCACGCCACATAAAGCGAAAGAACTCCCAGAACCACACCCAAAAAGCCACTTCCGGCATCGCCCATGAAAATACGGGCCGGAGGAAAGTTCCAAAGCAGGAAACCGGCCACTGCACCGGCCAAAAACAAACTCACAAAAAGTACAGACTGATTTCCGGCCATCAACGAAATTACACATCCTGCCAGACAGACAAAAATAGCCTGAACACTCGCAATTCCGTCAATACCATCCATGAAGTTATATAAGTTCAGCATCCAGACGAGATAAATGGCTGCAAGCACACTTCCCGCCCATCCCAGTTGAATGTCCATGCCAAATATGGAAACAGGCGCCATACCTCCCATCCAGTACAACGCCCAGACAGCAGCCAAAAAATGCCCCAACAATCGCCATCTGGCCGCGATATGCCCATGATCATCAGCAAAGCCGATCAGCGCCACCAACAGGCCAGAGCCAAGCAACCCGCAAAACAGGTTGAACTCAAGCATTCCAGAACCGTAAAGCGCAGGAAGAGCCAGAACGAAGGACATTACGATCGCCACCCCTCCTCCGCGAGGAGTAGGGACTACGTGAGAACTACGCTCATTGGGAATGTCCATCAAACGCTTGGACAGCGCGTAACGGCGCAATACGAAGGTCAGCCCCCAAGAGACAATAAATACTGCCGCCAACAGCCACCACACATTCATTGAGCACTGGTATCCAAAAAATGATTAACAGTTTGGCGCATCGCACGATCCACACTGACCGGGGGCAACCATCCAAGCAATTCGCGATTCTTGTCGATATCGACCTGCAATGAGCCACACAAGCGTTGCGCGACTGCCTGCATTCCGAACATTGAAGCGGCAAGCTTGAGCAACCATTCAGGCACCGGCAGCAACCGCGCCCGCCTCCCGAATGCCCGAGACAATCGACTCAATAGCTGCGAGGTAGAAAGATCCTCGCCATCACTGACGAGAAAAACCTGATTGGCTGCTGCAGGATGATCGATACAGGCAACGATCAGGCTGATCAGATTCCCTATCGACACCAGGCTTCGCCGATTCCGCATGCCCCCCAATGGCAGCGGGATTCCCTTGTGCAGCCAACCCAACATACTCATGAAGTTGGCCTTGACGCCTGGACCGTACACCAGCGGTGGACGAATGACGACGATCTCCATACCGGTTTCGCGACCAAGCTTGATCAACGCCTCCTCGGCTTCGTATTTGGAGATACCATAGGGATCCATAGGAGATGGAAGATCATCAGCCCTGAAAGCCTTCCCCGCAGAAGTACTCTCTCCATTGACCTTGATCGAGCTGATGAAAATGAAACGCTTGACCCCCGAATTCGCTGCCTGCCGGGCCAGCTTTAGCGTTCCCTGCACATTGACATCACGAAACTCGGCCAGCGCATCCGCAGCCGCTTCGCGCATGACGTGTACCCGGGCCGCAGCATGAACCACAACCTGGACCCCCTCAAAAGCAGGCAAAACTTCGGCACGAGTCAGATCGAAGGGCATCACGCGACACAATCCCTGCAAGCGAGTAGGCCCTCGTGCGGCCGCCACAGGACAAAAGCGCTTGCCGACCAACAAATGCATAACCAGAGCTTCACCCACAAATCCGCTGGCCCCGGTCACTAAAACATTCAGGGGCATCATTTTACTTTCGTTCCTATGAGCGCGGTTGCCCAGCAAATGCAAAAGAAGAACATCTTGTCACGCCGCCGACGGCGGCAGCGCCAAGCGTTGAATGACAGTCGCAATAGTTGCGTGCGGCGCAGACTCAGCCAACCGCGCACAAAGGGATCGGTTTCTCGCCCCACCAACCGGGCTATCAGTTGAACCTGATTGAACCACCATCCGTCATGAATCGTCTTGTAACGAGATATCAGGGAACTGAGCCCCTTATTGGCGCCGACCTGATTGCGCTGATGCTGGCGGTACTCCATGGACGGCTCGGGATCGATATACCAGCTAAAACCATGACTGCGAGCAAAGGCATAACAGTACCAATCGTGCAGACTGACATCCTGCAGCTGCTTCCAATTGGCGATCATTGAGGATTTGAGCGCGTCAATGAGCTTCCTGCTCATCACATAAGTGCATCCCGGCCCGGCAGCCTCGAACAAAAAGTCCCAATCAACCTGCGGCTGAGCCTTGTTCAGTAGATGGGTACTGCCATTCGGCCAGAATGCCGTGACGTTGCTGGAATAGGCATCAATGTGGAGGTCGCGAATGACACATGTCGCCCGCCCCAACTTGCCTGGACGCCATATATCATCCTGATCTGCAAAAGCCACGAAGTCGAAGCACTCCAGATCGACGTCGCGGATCAAGCGGAAAAAGTTGCGCGCCGCCCCACCAAAAGTGCCAGCTGGCGGCAAAACGATCACAGAGGCATGATCGCTCGCATACTGTTCGCACCAAATCTCTGTGCCGTCCGTGGAGGGATCAATGCTGATATAAACGGTTACATCAACGTCTTCCTGAGCAAGGATCGAAGCCAACTGCTCTTCGATCCAATGCATGCCGTTATAGGCCGCCAGCAGAACCGCAATTCGAGGATGTTTTACTGACATGCAATCCCTGCTGCACCGATTGAGCGCTTCATCTTGAAAGGGTCTCCCTTCCAATCAGCGTGAAGGTGAGTCCAGCAGTTTCTGCAGATATTGCCCATAACCGGTTTTTTTCAACGCATCAGCCTGAGCACCCAATTGCTGCGCGGTGATCCAGCCATTGTGGTAGGCGATCTCTTCCAGACACGCCACTTTCAAACCCTGACGCTGCTCGATGGTATGCACGAAGTGACTGGCTTCAAGAAGCGAATCATGGGTTCCCGTGTCCAGCCAAGCAAAACCACGACCCAGCATTTCCACATTGAGCATCTTCTTGTCGAGGTATGCCTGATTGATGTCGGTAATTTCCAACTCGCCGCGAGCCGAAGGTTTTATGCTTTTGGCAATATCGACCACTTGGTTGTCATAGAAGTACAACCCCGTCACGGCGTAGTTGGACTTCGGCTTCATCGGCTTTTCTTCGATACTCAAGGCACGCCCTTGCGCATCGAACTCGACAACACCGAAACGCTCCGGGTCGGATACGTGGTAACCAAACACCGTCGCCCCTTCAGCCTGAGTGCTTGCCGCCCGCAGGTTGTCGGAGAAGTGCTGACCATAGAAGATGTTGTCCCCCAGAATCAAACAGCAAGGATCATTGCCAATAAATTCTTCGCCAATGATGAACGCTTGCGCCAGACCATCAGGACTCGGCTGTTCAGCGTAAGTCAGCTTGATGCCGTACAGACTGCCGTCGCCCAACAGCTTACGGAAACAGGGTAGATCGTCCGGCGTGGAGATAATCAGAATTTCGCGCATCCCCGCAAGCATCAACACCGACAGCGGATAAAAGATCATCGGCTTGTCGTAAATCGGCAGCATCTGTTTGGACACGCCAAGCGTCAGCGGATGCAGACGCGTTCCCGAACCACCGGCGAGAATGATGCCTTTACGATTTGTCGTGGTCATTTATTCAGAACTTCCATAAGCATTCGGGTTACACCACTTTGCCAATCCGGCAAGTGTAGAGAAAAGTTGTCGCGCAGCTTCTGCGTATTCAAACGCGAATTCAAAGGGCGGCGCGCCGGTGTTGGATAGGCAGTGGTATCAATCGGATTCACGGCCGTAACAGCGAGCTCCTCACCGTGCGCCTTGGCAAAGTCGATGACCAGACTGGCATAGCCGTGCCAGGACACTTCACCGGCAGCTGCCAGATGATAGAGGCCCGACAACGCCGGGCGATGCATCGCTTGCTGGATCGCCAACGCAGTCACGTCCGCAATAAGGTCCGCCCCCGTTGGAGCGCCTATCTGGTCGGCAATCACGCCCAGCGATTCGCGATCCTTGGCCAGACGCAGCATGGTCTTGGCAAAGTTGTTACCGCGGGCACCATAGACCCAACTGGTACGAAAGATCAGATGCCTGCAGCCAGAAGCCGCAATTGCCTGCTCACCGGCCAACTTGCTGGCGCCGTAGTGGTTCACAGGTGCGACGACATCACATTCCTGCCAAGGCGTCGAACCTTCGCCGCTGAATACGTAATCGGTCGAATAGTGGATCAGCCAGGCATCCAGGGATGCGGCCTCCTGCGCCATGACTCGACTGGCCTCACCATTTACACGGTCAGCCAGTTCAGTCTCGGACTCGGCTTTATCGACAGCTGTATAGGCCGCAGCGTTGACGATAACGTCGGGCCTTACTTTGCGGATAGTCGCGCGCAGAGCATCGAGGTCAGACAGATCACCACTCAAACCATCGACCGGGTGCCGATCAAGGGCAACCAACTCCCCTAGCGGAGCAAGTGAGCGCTGCAGCTCCCAGCCGACCTGACCATTTTTTCCCAGCAGGAGAATCTTCATGTCTTGTCCGAACGACCGGCGTAGTTCTGGTCGATCCACTGCTGATAGCTGCCGCTCTTCACATGGGCAACCCATTCAGAGTTGTTGAGATACCACTCGACAGTCTTGCGGATACCCGTCTCGAAGGTTTCCTCCGGGGTCCAGCCCAACTCGCGCTGGATCTTGCCGGCATCGATCGCGTAGCGCTGATCATGGCCCGGGCGATCCTGCACATAGGTGATCAAACTTGCGTGCGGGCGGTGAGCAGAATCCGGTCGCAACTCATCGAGCAACGCACACAGGGTATGGACGACTTCGATGTTCTGCTTCTCATTATGCCCGCCGATGTTGTAAGTCTCACCAATGACACCTTCGGTCACGACTTTGTACAGTGCTCGCGCGTGATCTTCGACATACAACCAGTCACGCACCTGATTACCTTTGCCATAGACCGGCAACGGTTTTCCTTCCAGCGCATTGAGAATGATCAGCGGGATCAACTTCTCCGGGAAGTGACACGGACCGTAGTTGTTAGAGCAGTTGGTGACCAGTGTCGGCAAACCATACGTGCGCGCCCACGCACGCACCAAGTGATCGGAACTGGCTTTGCTGGCCGAGTATGGCGAGCTCGGCTGATACGGCGTAGTTTCGGTGAAGAGTTCTTCCGGGCCATCCAGATCGCCGTAAACTTCGTCAGTGGAAATATGGTGAAAACGGAAGTTGGCCTTACGTGCATCATCCATTGCCGCCCAGTATTGGCGTGCAGCTTCCAGCAAGGTATAGGTGCCGATTATGTTGGTCTGGATAAACTCGGACGGACCGGAGATCGAACGATCC
Source organism: Pseudomonas sp. 86_A (assembly GCF_017491705.1). NCBI lineage: Bacteria > Pseudomonadati > Pseudomonadota > Gammaproteobacteria > Pseudomonadales > Pseudomonadaceae > Pseudomonas > Pseudomonas sp. 86_A. Next base: position 185,490 of record NZ_JAFGYS010000007.1, read on the forward strand.
ACGTGGGATTCCGCGGCCAGGTGCATGATTGCATCCGGTTGATGCTCACGCAGAACCCGGTCGATCCGATCACGGTCGCAGATATCAACGCGTTCAAACGCGTAACGCGGATCCAGGCTGACTTCTGCCAACGACTCGAGGTTACCGGCATAAGTCAGCTTATCAACGTTCACGACGGCGTCGTTAGTGTTGGAAATGATATGACGGATGACTGCCGAGCCGATGAACCCGGCGCCGCCGGTAACTAGAATTTTCACGCTAAAGCATACCCTTGAGCTGCGGACAGTGGCACCAACGAGCACTGTCTAATCCATGAATGCAGAGCCATCAGATATGAGGCTTCTGTCAGAGTCAGTCTGAATCGACGCGGGAATAGACCACAATCGAACAAGGGTTGCATTTTACAGCTTAATGAACGTTTTACTAATGGATATGGACAAGCGACGACCCAAAATTGACGGATACCTTGCGACCGCCGCGCTTAGACAAGACGCTTGCGCGCAGCTCTGGACGAACGCCCCAAAAACCAGCCCAGAACCGGACCAATCAGCATGCCGGCGAGCAGTGCCAAGACCACCACCACAGACACTGGAAGTTGGGGACCTGCCAAACCGAGGAACATTAATGAGATGGACTGCTGATTCTCAAGCACAAACGCCAGAACCACCAACACCAACAACAATGCGAAAACACCTAGAAGTACGCGCTTGAGGTTACGCACCAGAAACTCCTTGAAGGATAGCGACTGTCAAACCCCCTCCTCCTCTTCCTCATTCACCCGATCACGCAATTCTTTACCCGGCTTGAAATGCGGAACAAACTTTCCGTCCAGACTGACCGACTGACCGGTCTTCGGATTGCGCCCGACACGCGGCGCACGGTAATGCAGAGAGAAGCTGCCAAACCCACGGATCTCGATGCGATCACCGGTGGCCAGGCATTGGGACATTTGCTCAAGCATGGTCTTGATGGCCAGCTCCACATCCTTGGATGAGAGTAGCCCTTGATGGGTGACAATTCGTTCGATCAACTCCGACTTCGTCATATTTTTCCCTTCTTTTTCAAGCAGCTAGATCAGCGCTTGAAAGGTTTTAGCACGCCCGGAAGATTTTGAACAGCCCAGGGATTGACATATCTTCCTTGACGCCGACACGCCCGTTTTCAGCGCACAAAGGCACAAGCCGAACAACACGCACTCAACGACACATGACCAGCATGGTTCGAGTGACGTAGCCTGCGGGATTGAAGCCAAACGGATATTCATCTTCATCCTTCGCCTGATCAGATCGGGTGATCACCTTGTAACCCGCCCCCTTGCACTCCTTCGCCGCACGCTTTTGGCACTTCTCCCACCCCGAACCCAGGCCGGAGCAGTCGATCTCGATACCACTGACGCCACGCACTGCATGCGTCTTCGCACTCGTTGTGCAGCCGGCCAGCACCAACACCGCCATGAAGACTATAAATCTGTTCATCCACTTCCTTATGCCAGGCAACGCCCGACTACTGCACGACTAATACCCAGCTTAGTCGCGAATAGGCGATTGATCCGATTAAAGAAACAGACCACAACGAACAACGATTGGTTTCACCAAAGAACCAACACACCCAAAGCGTTCCGCACCAAATCGCAGGCACAAAAAAGGGCGACCGAAGTCGCCCTTTTTCATGATCAAGCAGAACTTAGTTCTGTTTGGCCATTGCTTGCTTCAGCAGAGCAGCCATAGTGGTATCGGCTGGAGCATCCTGAACGGAGTTCAGGCTCTGGATAGCTTCTTTCTCTTCAGCGTCGTCTTTCGACTTGATCGAGAGCTGGATTACGCGGCTCTTGCGATCAACACTGATGATCTTGGCTTCAACTTCCTGGCCTTCTTTCAGAACGTTGCGCGCGTCTTCAACGCGGTCACGGCTGATTTCGGAGGCTTTCAGGGTCGCTTCGATGTCGTCAGCCAGAACGATGATGGCGCCTTTGGCGTCAACTTCTTTCACGGTGCCTTTAACGATAGCGCCTTTGTCGTTAACCGAGACGTACTCGGAGAACGGATCGCTTTCCAGTTGCTTGATGCCCAGGGAGATGCGCTCGCGCTCTGGGTCAACCGACAGGATGACGGTGTCCAGCTCGTCGCCCTTCTTGAAACGACGTACGGCTTCTTCGCCCACTTCGTTCCAGGAGATGTCGGACAGGTGAACCAGACCGTCGATGCCGCCGTCCAGACCAATGAAGATACCGAAATCGGTGATCGACTTGATGGTGCCGGAGATCTTGTCGCCCTTGTTGAACTGGCCAGAGAAGTCTTCCCATGGGTTCGACTTGCACTGCTTGATGCCCAGGGAGATACGACGACGCTCTTCGTCGATGTCCAGAACCATAACTTCCACTTCGTCGCCGACTTGTACGACTTTCGAAGGGTGGATGTTCTTGTTGGTCCAGTCCATTTCCGAAACGTGTACCAGACCTTCAACGCCTTCTTCCAGCTCAGCGAAGCAGCCGTAGTCGGTCAGGTTGGTTACACGCGCGGTAACGCGAGTGCTTTCTGGGTAACGGGCTTTGATAGCAACCCATGGATCTTCGCCCAGTTGCTTCAGGCCCAGGGAAACACGGTTGCGTTCGCGATCGTATTTCAGAACCTTGACGTCGATTTCGTCACCAACGTTGACGATTTCGGAAGGATGCTTGATACGCTTCCACGCCATGTCGGTGATGTGCAGCAGGCCGTCCACGCCACCCAGATCGACGAATGCGCCGTAATCGGTGAGGTTTTTGACGATACCTTTGACTTGCTGGCCTTCCTGCAGGGATTCCAGCAGAGCTTCACGCTCGGCGGAGTTCTCGGCTTCCAGGACGCTGCGACGGGAAACGACAACGTTGTTGCGCTTCTGGTCCAGCTTGATGACCTTGAATTCCAGCTCTTTGCCTTCCAGGTGCGTGGTGTCGCGCACTGGACGGACGTCAACCAGGGAACCTGGCAGGAACGCACGGATGCCGTTAACGTCGACAGTGAAGCCGCCTTTAACCTTACCGTTGATAACGCCCTTGACCACTTCCTCAGCTGCGAAGGCTGCTTCCAGAACGATCCAGCATTCAGCGCGCTTGGCTTTTTCACGGGACAGCTTGGTTTCACCGAAACCGTCTTCAACCGAATCCAGAGCAACGTGAACTTCGTCACCGACATTGATAGTCAGGTCACCAGCATCGTTGTAGAACTGTTCCAGCGGGATGAGTGCTTCAGACTTCAGGCCAGCGTGAACGGTTACCCAGCGAGCTTGGTAATCGATATCAACGATAACACCGGTGATGATGGAGCCTGCCTGAAGGTTCAGGGTCTTTAGGCTTTCTTCAAAGAGTTCCGCAAAGCTTTCGCTCATTTTAATTCCTGTAGATGAGGGCGAAGAATACGCCCATCTCCACACCCCAGACGGTGTGGGTTAGTTTCATTTAAAAGAAGCGCTGCAGAACTATGACTGGTCCCCTGCGGCCTTCTTGGTCACCCGGCGATATCGCGAATGGCGATTTCGCTCATGATGCGTTCAAGCACCTGATCGATGGACAACTCCGTGGAATCCAGCTGTATCGCGTCGGCCGCCGGTTTGAGCGGGGCCACTGCGCGCTGGGTATCACGCTCGTCGCGTGCACGGATCTCATCTAGCAGACTCGACAGACTAACACCCTCGACTTTGCCCTTCAACTGCAAATATCGGCGGCGTGCTCGTTCCTCGGCACTGGCGGTGAGGAAAATCTTCAGCGGGGCATCCGGAAACACCACCGTCCCCATGTCCCGGCCATCGGCCACCAGGCCCGGCGCCTCCTGGAAAGCACGCTGGCGCTGCAGCAGCGCCTCGCGTACCGCCGGCAACGCAGCCACCTGAGAGGCGCCGGAACCGACGCTTTCAGTACGGATGACGTCGCTGACTTCATCACCTTCCAGAATGATGCGCTGCAACTGACCGTCGGTCGCCGCGATAAATTGCACATCCAGATGAGCGGCCAGTTTCTTCAGCAACTCTTCATTGGTCAGGTCGACACCATGGTTGTGCGCCGCAAACGCCAGCAGGCGATAAAGCGCACCGGAATCCAGCAGGTTCCAGCCCAGACGCTTGGCCAGGATCCCGGCGACCGTGCCCTTGCCCGAACCGCTTGGCCCATCGATGGTGATGACCGGTGCAATGTTTTTCACGACTGAGCCTCTTGAGCCACACGAATACCGACTTGCGCGCACAGCGCAAGGAAGTTCGGGAACGACGTCGCGACGTTGGCGCAATCATGGATGCGGATCGGCGCATTGGCGCGCAGCGAAGCCACACTGAAGGCCATGGCAATACGGTGATCGCCGTGACCATGCACTTCGCCGCCACCGATCTGGCCACCATCGATGATGATGCCGTCCGGGGTCGGCTGGCATTTCACACCCAGTGCCAGCAAGCCGTCCGCCATCACTTGAATGCGGTCCGATTCCTTGACGCGCAACTCTTCAGCGCCAGTCAGCACGGTACGGCCTTCGGCACAGGCGGCTGCCACGAACAGCACCGGGAATTCGTCGATGGCCAGCGGCACCAGCGCTTCCGGAATCTCGATACCTTTGAGTTTAGCCGCCCGCACACGCAGGTCAGCCACAGGCTCGCCGCCAACTTCACGCTGGTTTTCCAGAGTGATGTCCGCGCCCATCAGGCGCAGGATGTCGATGACACCAGTACGGGTCGGGTTGATGCCGACGTGTTCCAGCACCAGCTCGGAACCTTCGGCGATCGAGGCTGCCACCAGGAAGAATGCCGACGACGAAATGTCGCCCGGCACTTCGATGTGGGTCGCGGTCAGCTTGCCGCCAGACTCGACCGACGCGGTAGCGCCATCAACGCCGACCGGATAGCCGAAACCACGCAGCATGCGCTCGGTGTGGTCGCGGGTCGGAGCAGGCTCGGTAACCGTGGTTTGACCTTCAGCATACAGACCGGCGAGCAGCAGGCAGGACTTCACCTGCGCGCTGGCCATCGGCATGGTGTAGGTCAGGCCTTTGAGCTTGTGCCCGCCACGAATGGTCATCGGTGGACGACCTTCGGCAGCCGTTTCGATCACGGCGCCCATTTCACGCAGTGGATTGGCCACGCGATTCATCGGACGCTTGGACAGCGAAGCATCACCCATCAGGGTGCTGTCGAAGTCCTGCGCAGCCAGCAGGCCGGACAACAGGCGCATCGAGGTACCGGAGTTGCCCAGATAGATCGGGCCCGGCGCAGGCTTCAAGCCATGCAGGCCGACGCCGTGAATGGTCACGCGACCGTGGTGCGGGCCTTCAATGACCACGCCCATGTCACGGAACGCCTGCAAGGTGGCCAGGGCGTCTTCACCCTCAAGGAAACCTTCGACTTCGGTCACGCCTTCGGCCAGCGAGCCGAGCATGATCGAACGGTGGGAAATCGATTTGTCACCTGGTACGCGAATCCGACCGGACAGGCGGCCACCAGGTTGAGCCAGGAAAATCAGATCGTTGGAATTCATAGCGTCCACATAGGCCCTGCGGGCCAGGATTTTACTGAAATGCTCGCGGGCAACCCGGGCGCGCGTGAAGACGCCCAACAATTGGTGCCCATCCCCTGCATCGACCGCGTCGCGCAAGGCGTCGAGGTCGCTGCGAAATGTATCGAGTGTGCGCAGGACAGCCTCGCGGTTGGCAAGGAAGATGTCGTGCCACATCACCGGGTCGCTTCCGGCGATTCTTGTGAAATCGCGGAAACCGCCGGCAGCGTAACGGAAGATCTCAAGGTTTTCATTGCGTTTGGCCAACGAGTCGACCAGACCGAAGGCCAACAGGTGTGGCAGATGACTGGTCGCAGCCAGCACTTCATCGTGACGCTCGACCTGCATGTGTTCAACGTCGGCGCCCAATTCGCGCCACAAGCGATCAACCACCGCCAGCGCCGCCGGATCGGTTTGCTCGAGCGGCGTGAGGATCACCTTGTGCCGACGGAACAGCTCGGCATTCGAAGCCTCCACCCCACTCTGCTCGGAACCGGCAATCGGGTGACCCGGCACGAAACGCGCCGGCATGCCGCCGAACGCCTCGGTTGCCGCGCGCACCACATTGCCTTTAGCACTGCCGACATCAGTCAGAATCGCCGAGCCCAGATCAACACTCGCCAGACGGGCCAGCACTTTCTCCATGGCCAGGATCGGCACCGCCAGTTGAATCACGTCGGCGCCCTGACAGGCAGCGATCAGGTCGTCTTCACAACGATCGACCACACCCAACTCCACCGCCAGCTTGCGCGATTGCGGGTCGAGATCGACCCCGACCACTTCGCGGCAGATCCCACTTTCACGCAAACCCTTGGCAAACGAACCACCGATCAATCCCAGACCGACCACCACAAGGCGACCGATCATAGGTGCAGCAGATTGCAGAGCAGTGACATCACCCACGAGCCAGAACCTTGCGCAGCGCTTCGAGGAAGCGGCTGTTTTCCACCGGCAAACCGATGGTCACCCGCAGGTGGTTCGGCATGCCGTAGTTGGCCACCGGACGCACGATCACGCCCTCACGCAGCAGGCCCTGGAAAATCGGCGCGGCTACCTGACCGAGGTCGACACAGATGAAGTTGCCTTTGGACTCGATCCAGCTCAGACCCAACTCACGGAAACCCGCCTGCAACTGCTGCATGCCGGATTCGTTGAGCTGACGGCTTTGCGCCAGATACTCTTCGTCCTTCAATGCCGCACAGGCAGCGGCCAGAGCGAGGCTGTTGACGTTGAACGGCTGGCGTACGCGATTCAGCACGTCCGCAACCACCGCGGTGGACAAGCCATAACCCACGCGCAGCGCCGCCAGACCGTAGGCCTTGGAGAAGGTGCGCGACACCAGCAGGTTCGGGTACGCCGCGAGGAAATCCAGACCGTCCGGCAGATCGCTGCCTTCGGCGTACTCGATGTACGCCTCGTCCAGCACCACCAGCACATGCTCCGGTACGTCCTGCAGGAACTCGTCCAGCGCTTCAGCACCGAACCAGGTGCCGGTCGGGTTGTTCGGGTTGGCGATGAACACCACGCGGGTATTGGCATCGATGGCCGCAAGCATCGCCGGCAGATCATGCCCCCAGTCTTTGGCCGGAACCACTTTGGCCTCGGCGCCGACGGCCTGGGTCGCAATCGGGTAAACGGCGAACGCGTGCTCACTGAACACGGCGTTGAGACCCGGCGCCAGATAGGCACGCGCCACCAGCTCCAGAATGTCGTTGGAACCGTTACCCAGGGTGACCTGGTTCAGCTCGACGCGGCACTGCTCGGCCAGCAGGGATTTCAGCGCAAAGCCGTTGCCATCCGGATAACGGGTCAGCTCGGCCAGCTCCTCGCGGATTGCGGCCAGCGCTTTCGGGCTGGCGCCCAGCGGGTTTTCGTTGCTCGCCAGTTTGACGATTTTCGCCGGATCCAGATCCAGCTCGCGCGCCAGTTCGTCCACAGGCTTGCCCGGAACGTACGGCGAAAGTTGTTGCACGCCCGGCTGTGCCAGAGCGAGGAAGTTGCCACTCATTTGCTACCGCCCTTAGAGAACTGCTTTCGGGTAGGAACCCAGCACTTTGAGTGCTACTGCTTCCTGACTGATCTTTTCCAGCACACCCTTGATCAACGGATCACGGTGGTGGCCGACGAAGTCGATGAAGAACACGTAGGTCCATTTGCCGCTGCGCGACGGACGGGTTTCGATCCGGGTCAGGTCGATCCCGTTGTCATGGAACGGCACCAGCAGCTCGTGGAGCGCGCCAGGCTTGTTGCTCATCGAGACGATGATCGAAGTCTTGTCGTCGCCGGTCGGCGGCACTTCCTGGTTACCGATCATCAGGAAGCGCGTCGAGTTGTCCGGACGGTCTTCGATCTTCTCGGCCAGACGCGTCAGGCCATACAAGCCTGCCGCCATGTCGCCGGCAATCGCCGCCGAGTTCCACTCGCCCTTGACCCGCTTGGCCGCTTCGGCGTTGCTCGACACCGCCACGCGCTCGACATTCGGGTAATGCGCGTCCAGCCACTTGCGGCATTGGGCCAGCGACTGGGCGTGGGAGTAGATGCGGCTGATGCTGTCGGTCTTGGTGTTTTCACCGACCAACAGGTGATGGTGAATGCGCAGCTCGACTTCGCCACAGATCACCATATCGTGCTCGAGGAAGCTGTCGAGGGTGTGGTTGACCGCGCCTTCGGTGGAGTTTTCCACCGGGACCACGCCAAAGTTCACCGCACCCGCCGCCACTTCACGGAACACTTCGTCGATCGCCGCCATCGGCTTGCTGATCACCGCGTGGCCGAAGTGCTTCATGGCCGCCGCCTGGGTGAAGGTGCCTTCAGGGCCGAGGTACGCCACTTTCAGCGGCTGCTCGAGCGCCAGGCACGAGGACATGATTTCGCGGAACAGCCGCGCCATCTCTTCGTTGCCCAGCGGCCCCTGATTGCGCTCCATCACCCGCTTGAGCACCTGAGCTTCACGCTCGGGACGATAGAACACCGGCACTTCGCCTTCGGCCAGCGAGGCCATCTTTACTCGCGCGACTTCCTGGGCGCAACGCGCACGCTCACTGATCAGCTCGAGGACTTTGCTGTCCAGAGCGTCGATGCGAACGCGCAGTGCCTTGAGTTCTTGCTCGGACATCAGCCGTGTTCCTTCTCGAATTCAGCCATGTACGCCACCAGCGCGTTGACGGCGGTGATGTCGACGGCGTTGTAGATGGAGGCGCGCATGCCGCCCACGGAGCGGTGGCCCTTGAGGTTGAGCAGACCGCGCGCATCTGCACCAGCGAGGAACGGCTTGTCCAGACGATCGTCAGCCAGACGGAACGGCACGTTCATCCACGAGCGGTCCGACTTGTTGATCGGGTTGCTGTAGAGACCGCTGGCGTCGATGAAGTCATACAGCGTGCGCTGCTTGACGTCATTGAGCCTGGCGATCGCTTCGACGCCGCCCTGCTCTTTCAGCCACTGGAATACCAGGCCGGACAGGTACCAGGCCAGGGTCGGCGGGGTGTTGTACATCGAGCCGTTGTCGGCCGCAACCTTGTAATCGAGCATGGTCGGGCACAGGGCACGGGCCTTGCCCAGCAGGTCTTCGCGAACGATGTTGACCACGATGCCGCTCGGGCCGATGTTCTTCTGCGCGCCGGCGTAGATCATGCCGAAACGCGAGATATCCACTGGGCGCGAGAGGATGTCCGAGGACATGTCGGCCACCAGCGGCACATCACCGGTTTGCGGGATCCACTGGAATTCCAGACCGCCGATGGTTTCGTTCGGCGCGTAGTGAACATAAGCGGCGTCTTTCGACAGGTTCCACTCGTTCTGGCCCGGGATGGCGAAATAGTCGTAAGGCTTGGCAGTGGCGGCAACATTGACGTGGCCGTAGCGCGAGGCTTCTTCGATGGCTTTCTGCGACCAGATACCGGTATCGATATAGTCGGCGCTGCCGCCTTCAGGCAACAGGTTCAGCGGAATCTGCGCGAATTGCTGGCTCGCGCCACCCTGCAGAAACAGCACTTTATAGTTCGACGGGATATTCAGCAGGTCACGCAGATCCTGCTCGGCCTGGGTGGCAATGGACACGAACTCATCGCTGCGATGGCTCATTTCCATGACCGACAGACCCTTGCCGTGCCAATCAAGGAGTTCACCCTGAGCACGTTGCAGGACAGCTTCAGGAAGCGCCGCAGGACCGGCACAGAAGTTATAGGCTCGCTTGCTCACATCCAATCTCGCTCTGATTTGATATCACGCATTAAATCGCATTAATCGTCGACACCGGAACGGCCCTGAAGCACATCACCCTGTAGGAGTGAGCCTGCTCGCGATTGCATCACTGCGGTAGTTCAGATGCACCGCGGCGCCTGCATCGCGAGCAGGCTCACTCCTACAAGAGATCTCCGATGTTTCATACCGGACAAATAACAAGGGGGCGAATTTTCATCCGCCCCCTCGCTTGTCCGCTTATTCCTGCGGCTCTTCGTCAGCTGCGGCGTCGAGTTGCTGGTCCTCGGCAACGTCGTCGATCACGACATCTCCCTCGAACTCGGCACCCTCTTCACCTTCAAGCTCTTCGCCTTCGACTTCCGATGGCTCCTGAACCCGCTCCAGACCGACCAGGGTTTCATCCTTGGCCAGCTTGATCAGGGTCACGCCCTGAGTGTTACGACCCAGGCTCGACACTTCGTCGACACGGGTACGTACCAGGGTACCCTGATCGGAGATCAGCATGATTTCTTCGCCGTCGAGCACCTGAACCGCACCGACCAGACGGCCGTTACGCTCGTTGCTGACCATGGCGATCACGCCCTGACCGCCACGCTTGTACTCAGGGAACTCGGTGATCGCGGTGCGCTTGCCATAACCACGCTCGGAAGCGGTGAGGATCTGGCTGCCTTCTTCCGGGATCAGCATCGAAATCAGCTTCTGACCTTCCGGCAGACGCATGCCGCGCACACCACGAGCAGTACGGCCCATGGCACGGACGTCGGACTCTTTGAAGCGCGTCACTTTGCCGCCGTCGGAGAACAGCATCACTTCGCGCTCGCCATCGGTGATGGCCGCGGAGATCAGCACGTCGCCTTCGTCCAGTTCCAGCGCGATCAGACCGACGCTGCGCTGACGGCTGAAGGATTCCAGCGGGGTCTTCTTGACGGTGCCATTGGCAGTTGCCATGAAGATGTAGTGACCTTCGGTGTATTCCTCGACCGGCAGCATGGTGGTGATGTATTCACCGTCATCCAGCGGCAGCAGGTTGACCAGCGGACGACCACGGGCGGCGCGGGACGCTTCCGGAATTTCATAAGTCTTGAGCCAGTACACCTTGCCCTTGCTGGAGAACAGCAGCAGCGTGGTGTGGCTGTTGGCAACCAGCAGGTGAGCGATGTAGTCCTCATCCTTGACGCCAGTCGCCGACTTGCCTTTACCGCCGCGACGTTGCGCCTGGTACGCAGCCAATGGCTGCGTCTTGGCATAGCCGCCGTGGGAAATGGTCACGACGCGCTCTTCTTCCGGGATCATGTCACCCAGGGTCAGGTCGAGGCGCGCATCGAGAATTTCGGTGCGGCGCACGTCGCCGTATTCGGCACGGATCACTTCCAGCTCTTCGCGGATCACTTCCATCAGGCGCACGGCGCTGTTGAGGATGCGGATCAGCTCGCCGATCTGGTTGAGGATCTCTTGATACTCGGCCAGCAGCTTCTCATGCTCCAGACCGGTCAGACGGTGCAGACGCAGTTCCAGAATGGCTTGCGCCTGCTCTGGCGACAGGAAGTACTTGCCTTCGCGCAGACCGTATTGCGGATCAAGGTTTTCCGGACGGCACGAATCGGCACCGGCACGTTCCACCATCGCCACCACTGCCGAGGATTCCCACGGCGTGCTGACCAGCGCTTCTTTCGCTTCCGACGGCGTCGGCGAAGCCTTGATCAGGGCAATGACCGGGTCGATGTTCGACAGGGCAACGGCCTGGCCCTCGAGAATGTGACCACGCTCGCGGGCCTTGCGCAGCTCGAAAACGGTACGACGGGTAACGACTTCGCGACGGTGACGCACGAAGGCTTCCAGCAGATCCTTGAGGTTCAGGATGCGTGGACGGCCGTCGATCAACGCGACGATGTTGATGCCGAATACCGATTGCAGCTGGGTCTGGGCGTAGAGGTTGTTGAGGATCACCTCAGGCACTTCGCCGCGACGCAGTTCGATCACGACGCGCATACCGTCCTTGTCGGACTCGTCGCGCAGCTCGGTGATGCCTTCGAGTTTCTTCTCTTTTACCAGCTCGGCGATCTTCTCGATCAGACGCGCCTTGTTCAGCTGGTAAGGCAGTTCGGTAATAACGATCTGCTGACGGCCACCGACCTTGTCGATGTCTTCGATGATCGAGCGCGCACGCATGTAAATGCGGCCGCGACCGGTACGGTAGGCTTCGATGATGCCGGCGCGACCGTTGATGATCGCGGCAGTCGGGAAGTCCGGACCGGGGATGTACTGCATCAGCTCATCGACGGTCAGCTCGGGATTGTCGATGAGGGCCAGGCAACCGTCGATGACTTCACCGAGGTTGTGCGGCGGAATGTTGGTCGCCATGCCCACGGCGATACCGCTGGAACCGTTGACCAGCAGGTTAGGGATGCGCGTCGGCATCACCGCCGGGATCATCTCGGTGCCGTCGTAGTTCGGCACCCAGTCCACGGTTTCCTTGTGCAGGTCGGCCAGCAGCTCGTGCGCCAGTTTGGTCATGCGCACTTCGGTGTATCGCATGGCGGCAGCGTTGTCGCCGTCGACCGAACCGAAGTTGCCCTGACCGTCAACCAGTAGGTAGCGCAGGGAGAAAGGCTGAGCCATGCGGACGATGGTGTCGTACACCGCCGTATCACCGTGCGGGTGATACTTACCGATCACGTCACCGACAACACGGGCAGATTTCTTGTACGGCTTGTTGAAGTCGTTGCCCAGCTCGCTCATCGCGAACAGTACGCGACGGTGCACGGGCTTGAGGCCATCGCGCGCATCCGGCAGTGCACGGCCGACGATTACGCTCATCGCGTAGTCGAGGTAGGACTGTTTCAGCTCGTCTTCGATATTGACCGGGAGGATTTCTTTGGCCAGTTCGCCCATGAGAAGCCTGATTCCTTTTTCTGGTGAAACTTCGTCATATCCATATGGGATGTACGAAGCTCGTCGGGGCAGGCCGAGTGCCGTGCGCCGACTTACGACAAATCAACAAATTGAACCGTGGATTTGCGCAGTAAAGACAGCTCCGTGAAGCTGCCTCGGAAAACGCCGGATGTTATCACAAGAGCCGCCACGCACCTATCCCCCAGATGCGCATGGAGCATAGTTAGTTGACCGATGACAGGCGTAAAGGGGACGAGAGAAGCTCTGAGCTTCTTTGAATGCAGATTTGAGGCTTGGTTTGGGGATGTTTATTGACTTTTAGAGCCTCATCGCTGGCAAGCCAGCTCCCACAGGTTTTGCATAAGACACAAATCCTGTGGGAGCTGGCTTGCCAGCGATGGCGTCCTTGCAGACGCCACAGCCAATCAATGCAGGCGCTTGCGGCACATCAACTGGGCCATTTTCGCCGTGTCCGGACGCTCGACGATGCCCTTCTCGGTGACGATCGCATCGATCAGATCCGCCGGGGTCACGTCAAACACCGGGTTGAACGCCTCGACGTCCGCCCCCACGCGCTTGCCACCGACTTCCAGCAGCTCGGCGCCGTCACGCTCCTCGATCGGGATGTCGTCGCCACTGGCCAGATTCATGTCGATGGTCGAACTCGGCGCTACCACCATAAACCGCACGCCGTGGTGCATGGCGTTGACCGCCAGTTGGTAGGTGCCGATCTTGTTCGCCACGTCGCCATTGGCGGTGATGCGATCAGCGCCGACAATCACCCAGGTCACGCCTTTGGTTTTCATGATGTGTGCAGCGGCGGAGTCAGCATTGAGCGTGACCGGGATGCCCTCGTTCGCCAGCTCCCACGCGGTCAGGCGCGAGCCCTGCAGCCACGGCCGGGTTTCATCGGCATAGACGCGCTCGACCATGCCTTCGAGATAAGCGGCGCGAATCACCCCCAGCGCCGTACCGAAACCGCCAGTGGCCAGCGCGCCGGTGTTGCAGTGGGTCAGGATCGCCTGGGCATTACCCTGATGTTTGCGGATCAGGTCGACGCCGAGTTGCGCCATGGTCAGGTTGGCTTCGCGATCGCTTTCGTGAATGGCGATCGCCTCGGCCTCCAGCGCCACCAGCGGATCGGCATTGTCCTTCAGACGATCCAGTCGATCGTGCATGCGGTTCAGCGCCCAGAACAAGTTGACCGCCGTCGGCCGGGAGTCGGCCAGCAAGGCGAAATCCTCTTCCAGCGCCGCATACCAGTCGCCACCTTCGGCCACGCGGGCACGGGCCGCCAGCACAATGCCATAGGCTGCGCTGATGCCGATGGCCGGCGCGCCGCGCACCACCATCGAACGAATCGCCTCAGCCACGCCGGCGGCGCTGGTGTAGGCAACCCAGGTTTCCTCGAACGGCAAAATACGCTGATCCAGCAGGTGGAGCGCGCCATCTCGCCAATCGATGGCCTTCACTTTCTCCGCAGCCAACAGTCGATCGCGCATCCCTCACCCCGCACTCATGAACAAAAGCCGCCGATTATAGCGATCCCCCCGCGAAGACGCTCGGGTATACTTCGCCATCCTTTACAAAAGCACTGGAACCGACCCTCGATGCCGAAACCTGCCATTGCGCTCGACTTATTATTGCTGCCGACCTGGCTGGTACCCGTCGAACCCGCTGGCGTGGTGCTCAAGGAGCACGGGCTGGGCATCCGCGACGGTCGCATCGTGTTTATCGGCCCACGCGCCGAAGCACTCAAGTGTAACGCCACGCAAACCCGCGAACTGCCGGACGTGCTGCTCGCCCCGGGCCTGATCAACGCCCACGGCCACGCAGCGATGACGCTGTTCCGTGGCCTGGCCGACGACCTGCCGCTGATGACCTGGCTGGAAAATCACATCTGGCCGGCCGAAGCCAAATGGGTCGATGAAGATTTCGTCCGTGACGGCACCGATCTGGCGATTGCCGAGCAAATCAAGGGTGGCATCACCTGTTTCTCGGACATGTATTTCTTCCCGAAAGTCGCCAGTGAACGCGTGCACAACAGCGGCATTCGCGCCCAGATCGCGATTCCGATCCTCGATTTCCCGATTCCCGGGGCTGCCAGCGCCGATGAGGCCATTCGTCAGGGCGTTGAGCTGTTCGGTGATCTGAAGCATCACGAACGGATCAAGATCACCTTCGGTCCTCATGCACCCTACACCGTGGGCGACGAGAACCTCGAGAAAATCCGCGTGATCGCCGAAGAGCTGGACGCGTCGATCCACATGCACGTCCACGAAACCGCCTTCGAAGTGCAGCAAGCGCTGGAGCATCGCGGTGAGCGGCCACTGGCCCGCCTCGGTCGGCTGGGCCTGCTCGGCCCGCGCTTCCAGGCCGTGCACATGACCCAGATCAGCGATGACGATCTGGCATTGCTGGTAGAAAGCAACACCAGCGTGATCCACTGCCCGGAATCGAACCTGAAGCTGGCCAGTGGTTTCTGCCCGGTGGAGCGTCTGTGGCAGGCCGGGGTCAATGTGGCCGTCGGCACTGATGGCGCGGCGAGCAACAACGATCTCGACCTGCTCGGCGAAACCCGCACCGCCGCCCTGCTCGCCAAAGCCGTCGCCGGTTCGGCCACTGCGCTGGACGCGCACCGCGCGTTGCGCATGGCCACGCTCAATGGCGCCCGGGCCTTGGGGATCGAAACGCAGGTCGGCTCGCTGGAAATCGGCAAAGCCGCCGACATCGTTGCCTTCGACCTGTCCGGCCTGGCCCAGCAACCGGTCTATGACCCGGTTTCGCAGCTTATTTATGCCACCGGTCGCGATTGCGTGAAACACCTGTGGGTCGCCGGCAAACAACTGCTCGACGACCGGCACCTGACACGTATGGACGAACAACAGCTGGGCGCCACCGCCCGGGCCTGGGGCCAGCGCATCAGCGGCCACACCGAATCGTAAACACCGCGGAGCACACTCCGCGGCTACAGCCTTTTTCAAGTTTTAGAGGAATTGATCATGAGCAACGTCGACCACGCCGAAATCGCCAAATTCGAAGCCCTGGCCCATCGCTGGTGGGACCGCGAAAGCGAGTTCAAACCGCTGCACGACATCAACCCGCTGCGCGTCAACTGGATTGATGAGCGGGTCAATCTGGCCGGCAAGAAAGTCCTCGACGTCGGTTGCGGCGGCGGCATCCTCAGCGAAGCCATGGCCCAGCGCGGCGCCACGGTAATGGGCATCGACATGGGCGAAGCGCCGCTGGCGGTTGCGCAGCTGCATCAGCTGGAATCCGGCGTCAGCGTCGAATACCGGCAGATCACTGCCGAAGCCCTGGCCGAGGAAATGCCTGAGCAGTTTGACGTCGTGACCTGCCTGGAAATGCTCGAACACGTACCGGATCCATCCTCGGTGATCCGCGCCTGCTACCGCATGGTCAAGCCGGGCGGCCAAGTGTTCTTCTCGACCATCAACCGCAACCCGAAGGCCTACCTGTTCGCCATCATTGGTGCCGAATACATCATGAAGCTGCTGCCGCGCGGCACCCATGACTTCAAGAAATTCATCCGCCCGTCCGAGCTCGGCGCCTGGAGCCGCATCGCCGGCCTGACCGTCAAGGACATCATCGGCCTGACCTACAACCCGCTGACCAAGCACTACAAGTTGGCCAACGACGTTGACGTCAACTACATGATCCAGACCCTGCGCGAGGAATAAGCCGATGACCATCAGAGCAGTCCTTTTCGACATGGACGGCACCCTGCTCGACACCGCGCCGGACTTCATCGCCATTTGTCAGGCGATGCGCGCGGACCGTGGCTTGCCGCCGATGAACGACAAGCACATCCGCGATGAAATCTCCGGCGGCGCCAAAGCGATGGTTGCCGTGACCTTTTCAATGGATCCGGAATCGCCGGGCTTTGAAGCGCTGCGTCTTGAGTTTCTCGAACGCTACCTGGCCGGTTGCGCCGTGCACAGCAAGCTGTTCGACGGCATGGGCGAACTGCTCGCCGATATCGAGCGGGCCAACCTGATCTGGGGCGTGGTCACCAATAAACCGGTGCGCTTTGCCGAGCCGATCATGCAGCAACTGGGGCTGGCCGAGCGTTCGGCGCTGCTGATCTGCCCGGATCACGTGAAAAACAGCAAGCCGGACCCGGAGCCCTTGATCCTTGCGTGCAAGATGCTTGATCTGGATCCGTCGACGGTGCTGTTCGTCGGCGATGATCTGCGTGATATCGAATCCGGGCGCGATGCCGGCACCAAGACCTGCGCCGTGACCTACGGCTATATCCACCCAGACGACAACCCGCGGCACTGGGGCGCGGACGTGGTGGTGGATCATCCGCTGGAATTGCGCAAGGTGCTCGACAGCGCACTTTGCAGCTGCTGACCTGACACACCCCTGTGGCGAGGGAGCTTGCTCCCGCTGGGCCGCGTAGCGGCCCCTTTTTTACCTGAGTCCGCATTTTCTCAGGCACACCGTACTGGCTGACGCTACGACTGTTTCGCAGCCGAGCGGGAGCAAGCTCCCTCGCCACAGAGTTCAGCATTCGCCTTATGGAGAGGTTTTTATGTTTGATTACACCGCCCGTCCCGAATTGCTCAAGGATCGGGTCATTCTGGTCACCGGTGCCGGTCGTGGCATCGGCGCGGCTGCCGCGAAAACCTATGCCGCCCACGGCGCCACCGTGCTGCTGCTGGGCAAGACCGAAGCCAATCTGACGCAGGTCTACGATGAGATCGAAGCGGCGGGCCATCCACAGCCGGCGGTGATCCCGTTCAACCTCGAAACCGCCCTGCCGCATCAGTACGATGAGCTGGCGGCGATGATCGAGACCGAGTTCGGCCATCTCGACGGCCTGCTGCACAACGCCTCGATCATTGGTCCGCGCACGCCGATCGAACAGCTGTCGGGTGAAAATTTCATGCGCGTCATGCAGGTCAACGTCAACGCCATGTTCATGCTGACCAGCACCCTGCTGCCGCTGCTGAAGCTGTCGCAGGATGCCTCGGTGGTGTTCACCTCCAGCAGCGTCGGACGCAAGGGCCGGGCCTACTGGGGCGCCTACGGCGTATCGAAGTTCGCCACCGAAGGCCTGATGCAAACCCTGGCCGATGAAGTTGACGGCGTGGCGCCGGTTCGCGCCAACAGCATCAACCCGGGCGGCACCCGCACCAGCATGCGCGCCCAGGCGTACCCGGGGGAAAACCCGCTGAACAATCCGACCCCGGAAGAGATCATGCCGGTCTACCTGTACCTGATGGGCCCGGACAGCACGGGCATCAATGGCCAGGCATTCAACGCGCAATAACTGCCATACGTCGCTTTTGTTGCCGTGGCGGATTACCGTCGCGGCATACATTTGCCGCCTCCCGCCGTCACACTTTGGTCAAATAACCGCCACTAAACCTCAAAGCAAAAAGCCATCCGATTGATTTATAACGGTTTTAATTTACATGAACCGAATGGCATGACTTTCGCTCTAATTTTCCTCAAAGCATGCCGTGTGAAGGCACTGGGGCAAGGCCGATTTCGATAGCTGACTAATCGTCATCAGGCAGACTAAACTTACGCCAAATGTCCTACGGGACTGATGGATCAGTATGACGCGCAGCCCATAGCCGCTCTCACCCAGCCTGTAAGACAGACTTACTGCTTAGGGGCTCACGCCATATGAAATCACCTTCCCAGACCAATGCAATTGACTTTGACAGTGCCAAATTGCAACGCCTGGGCTTTGGTCAGCTGCCTCCGCTTCTGGAACGCCCGGCCAGCCTGGCGCAACTGCGCCAACAAATGAGCCTGCAACTGCAAACCAGTCTTGAGCCGCAACGAATCCTCGGTCTGTTTTTCCGCGAAGTCCAACGCCTGGTGCCGCTGGATGCCTTGAGCTACGTGCATTCGGGCAGCGACTTGCGCCTGGAGTTCGGCGCCCGCGGTCACCATTCGGTCAGCTATAGCCTCAGCCACGAAGGCGAGCACCTGGGCGAACTGGTATTTCGCCGCAACCAGCGCTTCACCGAGCAAGACCAGGGCAATCTCGAATCGCTGCTGTCGTCGCTGCTGTTCCCGATGCGCAACGCCCTGCTCTACCGCGCGGCGACCCAAAGCGCGCTGCGCGATCCGTTGACCGGGACCGGCAACCGCATCGCCATGGAACAGACCCTGCAACGCGAGATCGACATGTCCCGACGGCACCTGCAACCGTTGTCGGTGCTGATGCTCGACATCGACCACTTCAAACGGGTCAATGACAGCCACGGGCACAGCGCCGGGGACGACGTACTCAAAGCGGTGGCGGCGTCGATCAAGGGCCAGCTGCGCAACGTCGACATGGTGTTTCGCTATGGCGGGGAAGAGTTTCTGATCCTGCTGTCCAATACCGGCCGGGAAGCGGCGGCGATGGTCGGCGAGCGGTTGCGCCATGCCGCGCAGACTGCGGAATATTTCGCCGACGGCCAATTGATCGACCTGACGGTCAGCCTCGGCTGCTCGACCCTGCTGCCGGGGGAGTCGGCCGACAGCCTGTTGCGCCGCGCCGACAGCGCGTTGTATGTGGCCAAGCGCGAGGGACGTAATCGCCTGGCGATGGCGGGCTGAGTCCTTTCAGACAGTACAAAGCAGTGTGGGAGCGAGCCAGCTCGCGAAGCGATGAATCAGTCAAACCCGTGTTGACTGAGACGCCTTCTTCGCGAGCCGGCTTGCTCCCACATTTTTTGCTATGCGTCAGACCTTGAATCAGCTCTCTACCAACGCCAGACGTTCACGACCGTGGATCGCGCGCTCGGTAGTTTCCAGCTGCATGCAGCGCTCAAGGAACAGGTACATGTAGTCGTAGCTCTTGCACACCGCCTGGCGCAGCTCGGTCTGCAACGCCTGGCTCGGGTTCATGCCCGCCAGGGTGCAGATGATTTCGAGCGCTTCCCACGGATGGGCGTCGTCATACTGGGCGTGCATCTTCAGCCACTTCATGGCGCGCTTGCGCTCCTCTTCGGGGAACGCCGCAGCGTACACACCCGTAGAGCAGACCAGCGCCGACCACTCACCGGTCGCGCCCTCGATGGCATAGTTGGTGGCCGCGATGGCGACGATCAGCGAATCCGCCGAACTGGTGTGCCAGCACCAATGACTCAACGCATGCAACTCGGGCGGCACTTGCTGAGCTTGTAGATCCTCAAGGCTGACCCCGTGCGCGCGACTCCAGTTCAGCCAGTAGTCGGCATGGTTGAGTTCCACACGAATGTTGCGCATCAACCAGCGGCGCGCCATGTCCTCCCCAGGATGGCGGGCAAACTTGGTCTTGGTGAGGTTCTGCGCCATATACAACGCAAACTGTTCAACAACGGGCCAGCCCCCGATCAGGTACTGACGCATGGTCTTGGCGCTGAGCTTGTTATCGCGCATGCGTTGATACAGTTCATGTTCAACAACCCGGCGCTTGCTCTCGCTGCAGTCCAGAATGAGCTGTTGTGCCCAGGCTGGATAACTTGCAGCTTCCATGAGTGGTCCGGTTCGGTTGAATGTGTCGATCACTGTTCGGCTCCTTTTGATTTGTGATTGTAAGGATCGGCAAGAGATTTCAACGGAACGTGCCAGGCGCCTTGAACAACAACGGCTGCGGTCTGGCGGGCCGACTTTGCAAACTGTCGCAGGTAAACAACTGCGGGCGTTCGATGACGTAACCCTGAGCGTAATCCACCCCGATTTCAAGCAATGCCTGCTCGATCTGGGTTGTTTCAACAAACTCGGCAATTGTCTGCTTACCCATGACATGTCCGATGTGATTGATCACTTCGACCATTGCACGGTTAATCGGGTCGTCCAGCATATCCTTTACGAAACTCCCGTCGATCTTCAGGAAGTCTACAGGCAAATGTTTCAAATAAGCGAATGAAGACATTCCGGCACAAAAGTCATCGAGCGAGAAGTAACAACCTAAGCCTTTGAGTTCATTAATAAATCTAATTGCACTACCGAGATTGGCAATTGCACTGGTTTCGGTAATTTCAAAACAAATCATTTCAGGTGGTATGGCGTAATTAACAAACTGTTCGCGCAGAAAGTGCAAGAACGCGTCATCTCCGATAGTAATGCCTGAAAGATTAATCGCACACATTGCCAATGGGCCTTCATGTTGTTCGGCAATACATTGGGCAATGACTTTAAAAACATTTTCGACGACCCAACGGTCAAGTTGACTCATCAGGCCATAACGTTCGGCCGCCGGAATGAAACTGTCCGGCAGAATCATCCGACCAGCCTCGTCATGCAGGCGCAGGAGAATTTCGATGTGCCCGCCACTGTCCGCCGTGGCGCCCAACGGGGCGATCTCCTGGGCATACAGGCAGAAGCGGTTTTCTTCCAGCGCCATGTGCAAGCGCTGCACCCAGGCCATTTCACCGAAGCGCAAGGACAATTCCGAATCGTCGGCGTGGTAGACCTGCACCCGGTTACGGCCCTTCTCCTTGGCCATGTAGCACGCCATGTCGGCCGCGCGCAGCGAAGTCTCAAGGGTGGTCGGGGTCTGGGCGATGTGCACCAGGCCGATACTCACCGTGGTCAAGAACGGCCGGCCCTTCCACACGAAGTGCAGGTTCTGCACGGTCTGGCGCAGGCTCTCGGCGATTTTTTCTGCAGCCTCCGGCGCACAGTTTTCCAGCAGAATGCCGAACTCGTCTCCGCCCAGCCGCGCCAGGGTGTCGCCCTCGCGCAGGCCGGACTGCAACAGTGTGCAGATGTGCCGCAGCAATTCATCGCCAGCGGCGTGACCGCAGGTGTCGTTGACCAGTTTGAACTGGTCCAGGTCAAGAAACATCAGCGCATGCCGGCCAGTCTGGCGCGTCAGGTTGTGCAGCGCCTGCTCCAGGCGGTATTCGAACTCGCGGCGGTTGGCCAGACCGGTCAGCGCATCATGGGTCGCCTGCCACGACAGGTTGGCGATGTATTGCCGCTCCTGGGTCATGTCGTGCAGCACCAGCACCGTGCCACTGATCTTTTCCGCATTGCGGATCGGTGCACCGACCAGCGTCACAGACACCGTGCTGCCGTCCAGGCGCTGAATCAGCTTCGAGTGCTCGCTGCCGCCGACCAGTTTGCCGCTGAGGATATGCTCGATCAGCGTCAGCCCTTCAGTCTGGGCATTGTCGTCCAGCAGGTTGAACAGCGCGGCCAGGGGCAGGCCCGCGGCGTGCTCGGCCTTCCAGTGGGTCATGGCCTCGGCCGCCGGATTCATGTAATCGATCGCGCCGTTGACGTCGGTGGTGATCACCCCGTCGCCGATCGATTGCAGGGTGATGTGCGCCCGATCCTTTTCCAGTTGCAGCGCCTGGGCGAAGGCGTGGCGTTGCTTGAGCAGTTTGTGGGTACGCAACAGTGCCAGCACGATCAACCCCAGCGCTGTGGCCAGATTGGTGAACAGCAGCAGCCGCAGGATCATCCGCGAACCTTCACCCAAGGCATCACTGAACGCCTTGGCCGCCGGCGTCACGCCGTCGTTGATGGCAAAGATCCGTGCTTTCCAGCGCTGGATGTCAGCCGCTGTCGCGACGTTCTGGCTGATGCCTTGATGCATCTCACGCGCGACATTGTCCAGCTGGACCAGATAGGCATCGCCAATCGTCCAGCGGTCGATCGCGGTTTCCAGATAACTGAAATGGCGAAAATTGAGGTACAGCCAGATCAGGCTCGAGACGTCATCGGGATGGTTGCCCCCCTTGAGGATCCCCTCCCGCGCCGCCTGCAGGTCCGGTGGCTGTCGATCGAGGGCCAGACGCAACTCATGACCGCCCTGCGGCACGGCAATCGCGTCCTTGTACTTGAGAAAGATCGCCTCGTCGCGGCTATCGGCATAGAGGTTCAGGTAATAGATGGCGTCCTTCTGGCCCTTGGACCACAGGCTCTCACCGGCCACATAGCCGCGAACGGCCGACAGGACGTAAAGACTCACGCCCCCCAATAACGCCTGAAATAACACGACGGCAATAAATGGCCAGACGATGCCCAACAACCGTGGCGTTCCGAGAGTCCTTTTTTGCTTCATGAGGTCCTTTGTGCACGCACTGCCAACTTCAAGAGGAGACCGCTCAAGCTAGCCTAGGGGGCGATTACCCTTCCGGCAAGCATGGACGCGAATGAACCTGCGATACGTATGTACCGCACAGCCGGCAAGCGAAGGTTTGACACTGCGGCTCTTTCTCACTCAAGAGCCCTTTACATGACTTCGACGACCTCAACGACTTCCACGCCCACGCCCACGCCGTTACAACGTCAGGCCGGCCAACAGGCTGAATATACGGCGCTGTTAAGCGCCCTGCATGACGTAAAAAGTCACGCCACCTCGCTCGGCGATTTCTACTTTTCACCGCGCAGCCATTCGCCGTTATCCATCGAGCACGCTCACGCGCGAAATCGCTGGCAGTCGCTGCTCACTTCGCCGGGAGACAACGAACTGTCCAAATACCTGCGAACCGTTGAAGGGAGGCCCACGGAAGTCGACAGCATTGGCGAACAGTGCGTTATTAGCGGGACCCTCCTTGATGGCAGCACCACCACCTACAAAATCAGCGACACTGAAAAGTTACTTAGCAGCGTTCAGTCCTTTCAACGAGCGATCCTGAGCATCGGCGGACATCTTCGCTCCGACAGCTTGCTGCCCTTGCCTCAGGTACTGAAGTTTTATGGTCTCAGCGTTCCGGCCAGACAAACCGAGGCGAGCCTGGTCCGGCTTACGGAAGAGATTGAAGAAAAACGCGCCATCCACCGACTCAATCTTGAACAGGGCACGCCACTCGGCACGCTGATCGACCCCAGCGAGCATTACGCCGTCAGCTTGATCATCAGCGAGCTTCTTGGCGATGAAGCCGGCTCGGTTATCGAACGGCTGATCGGCGAGGTAAAACCTGCGCTGACGGCTCACCAACTGCAAACCACCCCTACCGCCTGCCTCGCCGCCATGCTCGCCACGCCCACGGCACGCGATACTGGCCTGCGCCTGCTGAAAACCCTGAACTGGTACGGCGCGGCAGCGGATGAACCCACCGCCCCGGACACCGCTGCACGCCTGGTACTTGAAGCCTTGCGGATCTGGTATGAGCTGACGCCTGCCGAGGCACCGCAGAGCATCGTTGGTTACGATCTGCAGAACCCTGCCAATCATGGCCGGAGCTACGCGGGTATCCGCAAGGATTTCCTGCAACACCTGATGACGTCGTTACGCGCCACCACCCCGACCGAGCAGGCCCTGCTGGGACGACTCTGCGTACCCTGGTTTCCCATCGAGTTTCAAGTGCGCGATATTCCGCCCGATCTGCCCTATTGCACCTCACCGGTCTGGGTCAACTTCGTGCACGGTGTGCATCTGGCCCAGACACTCGACCCGGGTCTGCTGCAGCGCCTGACCTTCCAGCAACTGGTCGATCTGCCGCTGAAAAGAAGCGCCGACGCCACTGAAGCCGAGCTGCAGTTGATCACCCTCACCCGCATCCCGGCCGCCATGCGCTGGGCCGCAGCCACTGGCGCGACGGTAACCAACTCACCCGGCACAGCGCCGCACGACAATCAGCTGGAAGCGATCAAGGCACTGGACGCACACAATACGCAGCTGAACCAGACCATTGTCCAACTGAGCCTGGAACCACCCCAACGTCTGCAACTGGCAAAAGAGCAACTGAGGGTGGCGGCGTCCAATGATCTGTGGGTGAGGACGAGCTTGCTTTTGAACGTACGCTTGATGCGTAACGCTCCGCGCACCACAACACGCAGCACGCGCGCCCTGATCGATGGCCCCGATGTGCCCCAACCACACTGGCCATTGCCTGAGGTCTACGCCTCCGGCGGGCTGACGCCCGGCACAAAATGGTACGTCACCACCAATGGTCGGACCGCCAGTGAATGGATCAGTCTGAACGCTGCAAACGTGGTGCAAACGGGCACTTTGGCCTCTGCCACCGCGAACAACCGATCGTCGGTGCTTCCATCAAACCGCACGCTGCCCGACATCGGCAAACTGTTCGACCAACGGTTCACTAACTACCTGACCAAGACCAGAGCCGCTTACGAGCACCTGATCAAATGCCAACTGGCGACGCTGCCCTGGGAAGATCGCCAGGCCCTTGAGCACGGGCAGATCCAGATCCTGACGTTGCGCAAGGCAACCCGGCTCGTTCCAGCCTTGCTTGAAAACGCGAAGAACAGATTGCCGTTCAGAGTACGCATGGGGTTTGTCCTGCAAGTGACCTGTGGCCCAACCGTGCGCTTCATCGAGTGCATACCCCGTGCCGGCGTGATCCGCCCCCGCCCGGATCTGAACAAGGGCCTCAAAGGTGGCCGATTCACGCCAGCGCTTGAGCCGCAACGAGGGCGAACCCGCGAACAATTGATTTCCCGGTTCAAGGCTCGCCCCTTGCCGTTCGACTGGAAAGCCCATGAACAAGGCAAGAAGCCTGCGCCCGACGCAAGGTGCGTCGGCATTCTTGATGCCCTGAATGACACCCCCGAGCTGCCGCATCCACTCCCGGTTGTACACCTTGAGATGACCCACGAGCTGACGTTGTCTTCCGCTCGCTGCGCGGCGATTGCCAGCTATATCGCCCATCACTGGTTCTATACCGATGAGGCGAAAATGCGCGAAGACGCTTTCGGCGTGACGGCGTTCGAACGCGACAGTAACCGCAAACACTGGTTACACAGCATCAAGCCTTTCATTCCATTCTGGGGCAGCCTGGAGGACCTCATGTCGGACCAGTATGGTGACCGCGTCATGGGCGCCATCGGTCTGATAATCGATATCGTGTCCTTCGGCATTCCCTTGGGAAAATTCGCCGCCGGCAGTATCAGGCTCGCGGTCCAGGCCGGCAAAATGAGCATTCGCGCGACGATTCCGGGATTTACCAAGCTGTCACGCAAATTCCTTACCGACACGCTGAAAAACCTCAATCCGCTGGATGGCCTGCCCGACCTGGTGCGGTTGTCCGCGCGTGGGGTGAAAAGCGCCGGGCGCGCGGTTGCTGCCCTGGAGAATCAGGCCTTGTTCCAGTTGAAAAAACTGGCTGGACGAGCAGACGACTACGACCTGCTCAGCCACTTGCCGCAGGCCACCGCCCCCGGACGCTGGCAGCCGCTGAACCACGCTGACCGACTGGCCGTGATCAAGGGCATTGAAGACGTCCCGGTCCGTCGAATCGGCGGGCCAGGAAATCGCCACTTTCTGGTCGATCCGCTATCAGGCCAGCCTTTTGGGCCAGCGCTGACAACAGAACGGCATCAGGTGTCCTTCGGCCGCTCCCACTACAGCCCGCTGAAAAAGACCGACGAGGAGATTTTCGTCGAACTCGCAGACGATTCACGGGTGCATCAGTTGCTGGAGGTTGACGGCCGTTCCACGGTATTCATTGACGATGTGCCCTATCGGCTGGACGGCGATGAACTGCGTCGCGTCGACATGCTCGACGACAGCAAGCAATGGACCCTGCCCTATTGCCGACCGCGCCGCATGCCGGGCAGCTCGCCTGATTGCCTCGCCAGCTACGTCACCGGCGAGCCCGCGCCGACGCCGGCCATCGGTAGCATCGACAAGACCAAGGGGTATGCGCCATGGTTCGGCGACAGGCTTTCAACTCCCGCTCCGCTGCCCAACCAGCGCGGCGAGTTCATGGCCGTCGACAGCAAGCTTTACTCGATCATTGATGGCCGCTCGACCTTGTTTCGCGGCGACCTTGCCCGGCTGGGATTCACAGGCGGCAGACTTGTGCCCAAGCGGCAGATCAACGCGACGCTGCAATTTCGCAAAGGCATTTATGCACGTCTGGACATCGGCGCCACGTATGACCGTCTGAATGACTCGCACCGAGTCGGCGCAATCATGCTGCCCGCCATCGATGACTCGGCCAGCTACGTGTTCTTTCGGGTCAATACTCAGGAGTACTACCAGGCGACGATCAAAAAAGGCCAGGTACCGGGCAATCAATTGAGCTTCACCCGCCTGCTCCCCGCCGACATGGCAGACGGTACGCTGGGCGCCGAACTGTTGACGGTGTATACCGGCTCGTTGAACGCCAACAACATCGTGCGCATCCATGGCCTCGAGGCCGTCGAGCGGGCGATGAAAACCATGGAGGACCTGGCCATTCCCCTGGGTACGTCCACCCATCCGCCGGCCAACCTGAAATGGCTGAAAGTCGACACCAGCCCCGGGGAGGCGCTGATGTTCGATCACTCCACACGCATGATCGTCACCCGCCTGCCCAATGGCGCCAGCAGCTGGACACGCAGCAAGGAAGCGCCGCAGGCCTTTCGCCTGCGGACGGCAGAAATCTTCGACACGCTGTTTCTGTCACCCACCGTCTCGCCGAAGAACACTGACACCGCGCTGCGCATCGACCAGTCGATGCAGAAGCTGCATAACCTGCTGCCGCGATACGAGAGGCCGCTCAACGCGCGCAACATTGCCTACGCCGAAGTCACCACGGTGAGCGGTCAGCGCGAGGTTTATGTCAGTGTCTCGGGTACACAGGGCACGACCACCCGCTTGCCGTTATTCCGCCATCTGGGCGCCAACCATGTGCGCATCGGCGACACCACCTACATCAACATCGACTACAGCAGCAGCTTTCCCAAGACGTCGCTGACGGTCACTCCGCGGGGCCAGTTGCTGGCAGTGCCGCTGACCATCAAGGACATCGACACCTACCGGCCGGCCATGTCCGCCCGCCCCACGTCGCTGGACAGTGAGAGCAAGCTGATCCAGGTGATCAGGGAAAAATACCCCGACCCCAAGGAGCTGCGCTCTGTCGATGTCGCCACGACCATGCGCCCGTGCGAGTCATGCGCCGTGGTCATGAAAGAGTTCGGCCACGACGGTTCAGCGGGCGCGTTGCAGGTGTTGTGGAGTTGATCTAGATCCGTTGCAGATGGCCATACAGCTTGGCGTACAAGCCGCCATCCGCGATCAGTTGCTGGTGATCGCCATCTTCGGCCACTTGCCCGCCATCGAACACCAGCACGCGGTCCGCCTGCTTCACCGCTGACAGGCGATGGGCAATGATCAACGTGGTGCGGCCATTGAGGAAACGCGCCATGGCTTGATGCAGGTTGTACTCGGTGGCGGCATCGAGGGCCGAGGTGGCCTCGTCGAGGATCACCACTTTCGGCTCGGCGAGGATCATCCGCGCGATCGCCAGGCGCTGGCGCTGACCACCGGACAAGCGCACGCCGGAACGTCCGACAATGCTGTCGAGGCCTTCCGGCAAGGCGCGGATGGTCGCCTCGAGCTGGGCGATTTCCAGTGCCTGCCAGCAGGCTTCGTCGCTGCGCGTGCGGCCCATGGTCAGGTTGGCCCGAACCGTGTCGTTGAACAGCGCCGGATGCTGCAGCACCACCGCGACGTTTTCGCGAATCAGCTCCAGGCCGATTTCCTGCTGGGTCGAACCGCCGAAGCGGATAGTGCCGGCCGACGGCGTGTACAGCCCCAGCAACAGCTGCACCAAGGTACTTTTGCCACCGCCACTGGCGCCGACAATCGCGACTTTTTCCCCGGGGGCAATGGACAGGTTCATCTGATCCACCACCAACTCATCACCGTAACCGAAGCTCAGCCCTTGCACCTCGATGCCCACGGTTTCCCGGCCCTTGAACGGATCGACGCCGCCCGGGTACTGCGGCTCGTCATCGCGCGCCAGCAGTTCGTTGATCCGCGACAGCGCACCGCCCGCCGCGTAGTAGGCGTATTGCAGATTGAGCAGTTGTTCGACCGGACCGATCATGAACCACAGGTAACTGAACACCGCGAGCATCTGGCCGATCGACAGGTCGGAGAACAGCACCGTGAGCATGGCGGCGGCGCGAAAGATATCGATGCCGAACTGGAACAGCAGACCGCTGGCGCGGTTCGACGCATCGGTCTTCCACTGTGAGTTGACTGCGTAGTTGCGCACTTCCTGCGCGCGCAATCCGAGCCGTCCGAGGAAGAACCCTTGACGGTTGCCGGCGCGCACTTCCTGGATCGCATCGAGGGTTTCGCTCAGGGCCTGAGTGAAACGCGAGGTGCTGTCGTTCTCCAGTTTCTTCAGGTGCTTGACCCGCTTGCCCAACTGCACCGTGGCGTAGATCACCAGCGGATTGAACAACAGGATCAGCAGCGCCAGTTTCCAGTGCATCCACATCAGGATGCTGGCGGTGCCGACCAGGGTCAGCATCGCCACCAGAAAACGGCTGAGGGTTTCCCCGACGAATTTGTCGAGGGTGTCCAGATCGGTGACCAGATGGGTGGTCACCGTGCCGCTGCCGAGGCTTTCGTACTCCCCGAGGGAGATGCGCTTGAGGCGCTCGATCAGGCGCACGCGAATGCGGTAGACGATGTCCTTCGCCAGCCGCGCAAACAGCCGCGCCTGCAACACGCCAAAACACAGGGCGCTGCAACGCAGGGTCAAGGTGACCACCAGCATCAGGCCGATGTAGCCCGCCGCCTGCTGCCACATCGACGGCAGCACGTGGTTCATGACTTTCAGCGCGGCGTCGCCATGGCCGAGCAGGACTTCGTCCACCAGCAATGGCAACAGCAACGGAATCGGCACACTGCACAGCGTCGCCAGCACGGCCACGCCGTTGGCGATCCACAGGGATTTTTTGTGATGAAGTGCCAGGCTCCGGACTTCTGCCCAGCTCAGCCGGTCGACACGCTTTACGGCTGGCGTGTCATCGGCCCGGTCAGGCACAGGCTGCGCGCTCCAGCCAGCGGCCGAGCAATGGCGACAGCTCACTGAGCGGTTGATAGCCATTGGTCAGCAGCGCCAGTTGGCCATTGCGTTCGGCGAGCAGGGTCGGGAACCCGGCGATGCCCAGATCCTGTACCCAGCTGAAATCAGCCTGAGTCGCCTTGTGTTGTTCGGCGTGATCGAACAGCGCAGCAAATTCGATACGCGGCACGCCGGCCTGTTCGGCCAGCTCCACCAGCACACTGGCCTGGGTGACGTCGCGCCCTTGCTGGTAGAACGCCTGCTGAATCAGTCCCACCAGTGTCCACGCGCAATCCGGCGCCAGACTGCGCGCGGTGACGATCGCCCGGCAGGCGGGCTCGGTGTCGTAGACAAAACCGTCGGGCAATGCACCTTCGAACTTGAATGGCTGGCCGGTGGCCTCGGCCACCGCCTGCCAATGTTCAAGAATGTAGCGCCGCGTGGTCGGCTCCAGCGCCGCACCGCTGCCGGTGCGCAACCCGCCGACCACCAGATGCAGCTCCACCCCGGCTGCCTGCGCCTGCTCGACCAATGCCTTGGCAACCGGAGCGAAACCCCAGCACCAGGAACACATCGGATCCATCACATAGAGCAGGCGCGCAGACATGATTAAGCCTCGGTGGATGCTTGTTTATAGTTGTAGCCGATCGGGTGCGGCATGTTGCGCGCCTTGGCCAGTTCGATCTGCTTCTGCCGATCGATGGCGCTGCGACGGGTTTTCTCGCTCAGCTTGTCCCAGCAGTGCGGGCAGCTGATGCCGGCCACGTAATGCTCGGAGGCACGATCTTCAACACTGACCGGTGTGCGGCAGGCATGACATTGATCGTAGTCGCCTTCGCTGAGGTCGTGACGCACGGTCACGCGGTTGTCGAACACGAAGCAGTCGCCCTGCCACTTGGTTTCTTCCTGCGGCACCTCTTCGAGGTACTTCAGGATGCCGCCCTTGAGGTGGTAGACCTCTTCGAAACCCTCGCCCAGCATGTAGCTCGAGGCTTTCTCGCAGCGAATGCCGCCGGTGCAGAACATCGCGACCTTCTTGTGCACGGCCGGGTCGAAGTGCTCTTTGATGTAGTCGGGGAATTCTCGAAAACTGGTGGTTTTCGGATCGATGGCGCCTTCGAAGGTGCCGATCGCCACTTCGTAGTCGTTGCGGGTGTCGATCAGCAGCACTTGCGGGTCGCTGATCAGCGCGTTCCAGTCCTGCGGCTCGACGTAAGTGCCGACCTTTTTGTTCGGGTCCACGCCTTCGACGCCGAGGGTGACGATCTCTTTTTTCAGTTTGACCTTGGTGCGGTAGAACGGCTGCTCGTCGCAGTACGACTCTTTGTGGTCGATGTCGATCATGCGCGGGTCGTTCTTCAGCCAGGCGAGCAGGCCATCAATGCCTTCGCGGCTGCCGGACACGGTGCCGTTGATGCCTTCTTCGGCAATCAGCAGCGTGCCTTTGATGCCGTTGTCGACCATCGCTTGCAGCAGTGGCTCGCGCAGGTCAACGTAATCTTCGAGGGTGACGAACTTATACAGTGCCGCCACGACAATCGGTTGTGTCATGGGTATTTCTCCAGGTGGCTACCCTCGCAAAGGGTGAACCGGATTCAAAAAAAAACGCGCCGGGTAGCGGCGCGTTGCGGATTCTAGCAAAAACACAGCGGTTTTAGGATCTGTCGAAACCCTGTGGCGAGGGAGCTTGCTCCCGCTCGGCTGCGAAGCAGTCGCAAAACTCGCATCTTGGGAGTGCTGCGCACTCCAGCGGGAGCAAGCTCCCTCGCCACAACAGCCCTCGCAATCCTCAGTGTTTGCTACCGCCGGCACAGGTCGGCGACGCCGGAGCGGCGCCAATCTCTGCCCATTCCTGCGGGGTGTAGGTGTGCAGCGCCAACGCATGGAACTCGCCCATCAGCTCGCCGAGCGTGCCGTAGACTTTCTGGTGGCGCTTGACCCGGTTCAGGCCTTCGAACTGCGCGCTGACCACCACCGCCTTGAAGTGGGTCTGTAACCCGCGACTGTGCATGTGGCTTTCATCCAGCACCTGCAGATGCTCAGGCTGAAGCAGACCCAGCGTCGATTCGATGCGTTGTTGCATGGTCATCACGAACTCCGCTTACTTCTTCTTGGCCGGCGCAGCGCCTTTCGGTGCCAGCTCGTTGGTCATGTCGTCGAGCAGCTTGTTGACGACAGGGACGGCGCTTTCCAGTTTGGCCTGGGTCATCTGGGCCGATTGCTGGGTCAGCTGTGGCATTTTTTCCAGGACTTTCTTGCCCAGTGGCGACTGGTAGAACGCGACCAGGTCCTTGAGCTCGGATTCGCTGAAGTTGCTGGTGTAGAGCTTGACCATGTCAGGCTTGAGCTTGTTCCAGCCGATGGCCTGGTCCAGGGCGGCGTTGGCCTTGGCCTGGTAGGTTTCCAGTACGGCTTTCTTGGATTCCGGGGCTTTGGTCTGTTCAAAGCGCTGAGCAAACATCTGCTGCACTTGCATGTACACCGGAGTGCCCAGTTTGTCAGCGTGCGCCAGGGTCAGGAAAGCTTCGGCACTGGCGTTGTGGCTGGCGGTATCGGCAAGCACCTGGCCGCTGGCGCAAACCAGTGCAACCGCGGTACAGATGGCACGAAGACGAGTCATCGAGTTTCCTTTTCTAGCTAGCGAGGTAAAACCCCAAGGGCGACCATTCTGCGCCTAAAAAACCTCGTGGCTCAACCCCCGGCCCTTGCCATGCTTGATTGGCCGGGTTTTACCGGTCAACAATCGGTTCGAGGGAACCACCTGGGCCTGACCGGGCCTAAACTGCGCAAACAGACCAACAGGAGTGTGCACGATGAGCCGTATCGAAACTGACAGCCTGGGCCAGATCGAAGTCCCGGACGACGCTTACTGGGGTGCTCAGACGCAACGCTCGCTGATCAACTTCGCCATCGGTCAGGAGCGCATGCCGTTGCCGGTCCTGCACGCCCTGGCCCTGATCAAGAAGGCCGCCGCTCGGGTCAACGACCGCAACGGCGACCTGCCCGCCGACATCGCCCGCCTGATCGAACAGGCCGCCGACGAAGTCCTCGACGGCCAGCACGACGACCAGTTCCCGCTGGTGGTCTGGCAGACCGGCAGCGGCACCCAGAGCAACATGAACGTCAACGAAGTGATCGCCGGCCGCGCCAACGAACTGGCCGGCAACCCGCGCGGCGGCAAGACGCCGGTGCACCCCAACGATCACGTCAACCGCTCGCAAAGCTCCAACGACTGCTTCCCCACCGCCATGAGCATCGCCACCGCCAAAGCCGTGCAGGAGCAACTGTTGCCGGCCATCGCCGAGCTGTCCGGCGGTCTGGCTGAACTGGCGGCACGCCATATGAAACTGGTGAAGACCGGCCGCACGCACATGATGGACGCGACGCCGATCACCTTCGGTCAGGAGCTGTCGGGTTTTATCGCGCAGCTGGATTACGCCGAACGGGCGATCCGCGCCGCGCTGCCGGCCGTGTGTGAACTGGCGCAGGGTGGCACCGCAGTCGGCACCGGCCTGAATTCACCGCACGGCTTTGGCGAAGCGATTGCCGCCGAACTCGCCGCGCTGTCCGGTCTGCCGTTTGTCACTGCGCCGAACAAGTTTGCCGCACTGGCCGGGCATGAACCGCTGACCAGCCTGTCCGGCGCCCTGAAGACCCTCGCCGTGGCCCTGATGAAAATCGCCAACGACCTGCGCCTGCTCGGCTCCGGTCCCCGCGCCGGGTTTGCCGAGGTCAAGCTGCCGGCCAACGAACCGGGCAGCTCGATCATGCCCGGCAAGGTCAACCCGACCCAGTGCGAAGCGCTGTCGATGCTCGCCTGCCAGGTTCTGGGCAACGACGTCACCATCGGCATCGCGGCGAGTCAGGGTCACCTGCAACTGAACGTGTACAAGCCGGTGATCATCCACAATGTGCTGCAGTCGATCCGCCTGCTCGCCGACGGTTGCAGCAACTTCCAGCAGCACTGCATCGCCGGTCTCGAGCCAGACGCCGAAGTCATGGCCAAACACTTGGAGCGCGGGCTGATGCTGGTGACGGCACTGAACCCGCACATCGGTTACGACAAGTCGGCGGAAATCGCCAAGAAGGCTTACAGCGAAGGCCTGACCTTGCGAGAGGCGGCGCTGCAACTGGGGTATCTGACCGATGAAGAGTTCGATGCGTGGGTGCGGCCGGAGAACATGATCGAGGCTGGCGCCAAGGGCTAACAGCAAAAAGATCGCAGCCTGCGGCAGCTCCTACAGGGGAACGCATTCCCATTGTAGGAGCTGCCGCAGGCTGCGATCTTTTGCTTTTCAGGCCATTCGCATCCGCCGCGCCTTCAGCCCGGCCATCAACGACGGCCCCAACGCCACCAGCGCCGACCCCAATACCACCAGGACCGCCCCGCCGTAGCCCAGACCATTGATCTGCTCGGCGTGCACATACTCGGGCCACATCCACGCCGCCAGCGCCACCGCCGCAAAGGTCACCAACGGCGTGATCGCCAACGTCGCACTGACCCGCGATGCCTCCCAATGCGCCAGCGCCTCGGCGAAGGCGCCGTAGGCAATCAGCGTGTTCATGCAGCACGCCAGCAGCAGCCAGCCCTGCAACGGGCTCAACGCCAGCGCTTCGAGCGGATGCACCCATGGCGTCAGCAACACGGCGCAGAACAGGTAGATCACCATCATCACCTGCAGCGAATTCCACACCGTGAGCAATTGCTTCTGGCCCAGCGCGTAGAAAGTCCAGACCGTCGACGCCAACAGCACCAGCAACACACCGGCGGTGTAGTCCGACAATGAAGTAAGCAATTCGGCCAGGCGCTGATTGAAGAACAACACAAACCCGATCAACAGCACCGCCAGGCCAATGCCCTGACCGATGCTGAAACGCTCCTTGAACACAAACAGGCTGGCGATCAGCAACATGATCGGTCCCATCTGCACCACCAGTTGCGCGGTGCCGGGGCTGAGCAGATTGAGGCCCATCAGGTACAGCACGTAGTTGCCCACCAGCCCGAGCACCGCCATCAGCACCAGCCAGCCGCCCTTGGGCCCGAGCTGCTTGCGACTCGGCAGGCGCCGGGTGGCCGCCAGATAAATGAACAGGCAACCGCCGGAGACCAACAGGCGAAACCACGTCACGGTGATCGGGTCCATCACCTGCAATACCTGTTTGAGCTTGATCGGCAAAATGCCCCACAGAAAAGCGGTCAGCAGCGCCAGGAATAGACCGTAAACCCAGCGACCGGATGAAATGTGCATGCGAACCCCAATGCCTGCTGACAAGAGCAGTCATTCTAGGCCCGCACGCAGGTGCAACACAGGGACAGTTCGGGCCAGGCCGCTAATGAAACTGTGCAGGTCGCAGCATTAAATTGACGGATCACCGTTGATCGCCTGGCCGGGCGCGCCAAGTGCTTCAGGCATAAGCTCATTGGATCCCTTTCAGCGCATCACTCAAGGAGGCCGATCATGTACGGAATGCGCGCCCAGGACAGCGCCCCCGCTACGCACTTTCGCAGCGACCGGTTGTGTCGGGTCAATGGCGAACTGTTTTTCTGTACGCGGGAGAACACGCTTGAGGGGCCGTTCGACAGTCCAGAGAAAGCCGAGCAGCAGATAAAAGCGTATATCGCGCGGATGCAGGCGCAGACAGCGTAAACCGGTGGCGAGGGAGCTTGCTCCCGCTGGGGCGCGAAGCGGCCCTCGCTTCAGGCTTTACCGGGAAAATCCAGGTCTGCTCCGCAGCCCAGTGGGAGCAAGCTCCCTCGCCACAAGGATTGTGTCGGCCCGTCAGCGCACCGCCTCAAACAACCCCGTCGCCCCCATCCCGCCGCCCACACACATGGTCACAATGCCGTAGCGCAGATTGCGCCGCTGCAACTCGCGCACCAGATGCCCGACCTGCCGCGAACCGGTCATGCCGAACGGGTGGCCGATGGAAATCGAGCCGCCGTTGACGTTGTACTTTTCGTTATCGATCTCCAGCCGATCGCGGGCGTACAGGCATTGCGAAGCAAACGCCTCGTTGAGTTCCCACAAATCAATGTCCGCCACCTGCAAGCCCTTGGCCTTGAGCAATTTCGGTACCGAGAACACCGGGCCGATGCCCATCTCGTCCGGCTCGCAACCGGCCACGGTGAAACCACGGAAAAACGCCTTGGGTTTGAGCCCCAGTTGCAGGGCTTTTTCCAGGCTCATCACCAGGGTCATCGACGCACCGTCAGACAGTTGCGACGAATTGCCGGCCGTCACCGAGCCGTCCTCGGCAAACACCGGCTTCAAGCCGGCGAGGCTTTCATAGGTGGTGTCCGGGCGGTTGCAGTCGTCGTGATCGACGCTGCCGTCGAGAATCTGCACCTCACCGCTGTTTTTGTCCTCGACCCGGTACTTGACCGCCATCGGCACGATTTCATCATTGAACAGGCCGGCAGCCTGCGCCTGGGCGGTGCGCAACTGGCTTTGCAGTGCGTAACGATCCTGCGCCTCACGGCTGACGTGGTAACGGCGCGCCACCACTTCGGCAGTCTGGCCCATCGTGTAATAGATGCCCGGCACCTGCTGCTTGAGCAGCGGATTGATCAGGTGATCGGTGTTGACGCTTTTCAGGGTCAGGCTGATCGACTCGACGCCACCGGCAACGATGATGTCGCTGCAACCCGACGCGATCTGGTTGGCGGCAATCGCAATCGCCTGCAACCCCGAGGAACAGAAGCGATTGAGGGTCATGCCCGCCACGCCAGTGCCCAGGCGCGAGAGCACCGCTACGTTGCGGCCGATGTTGTAGCCCTGCGCGCCTTCGTTGGAGCCGGCGCCGACAATGCAATCCTCGACGCTGGCCGGGTCGATGTCGTTGCGCGACAGCAGCGCGTTGACGCAATGGGCTGCCATGTCGTCCGGACGGGTCTGGTTGAACTTGCCGCGAAAGGACTTGGCCAAGCCGGTCCGCACGCTGTCGACGATCACCACTTCACGCATGGCATACCTCAATTGTTGTTGTCGGAAGAGAGTGAACCGAGCATAAGTCCACCCCGCCGCCGACCGCGACAATCATTCACCCCGCGTATGCGCCTCCATCGGCTCAGTCCTTGTGCTTTTTCGCATGCTTGTCGGACTTCTTGAACGCCTCTTCGAGCGCGCGGTTGATCGTGCGCAGCACCTTGACCCGCGCCCAGCGCTTGTCATTGGCCTCGACCAGCGTCCACGGCGAAATCTCGGTGCTGGTGCGGTCGACCATGTCGCCCACGGCCGCGCGATAGGCGTCCCACTTGTCGCGGTTGCGCCAGTCGTCTTCGGTGATCTTGAAGCGCTTGAACGGAATCTGCTCCCGGGCCTGGAACCGCTCCATCTGCGTGTCCTTGTCGATCGCCAGCCAGAACTTGACGACGATGACTCCGGCGTCGGCGATCTGCTCTTCGAAGTCATTGATCTCGCTGTACGCGCGCAGCCAGTCGGCCGGGCTGCAAAAGCCCTCGACCCGCTCCACCAGCACCCGGCCATACCAAGAGCGGTCGAACACGGTGAACTTGCCGCGCGCCGGCAGGTGTCGCCAGAAGCGCCACAAGTACGGCTGCGCGCGCTCTTCTTCGGTCGGCGCGGCAATCGGCACGATGCTGTACTGACGCGGATCGAGCGCCGCCGCCACCCGGCGAATCGCCCCGCCCTTGCCCGCCGCATCATTGCCTTCGAACACCGCCACCAAGGCGTGGCGGCGCATGCGTTTGTCACGCATCAACCCGGACAAGCGCGCCTGCTCGGTGATCAGTTGTTCTTCGTAGTCTTTCTTGTCCAGCTGCTGGTTCAGGTCGAGGCTGTCGAGCAGGTTCAGTTGATCGACAGCGGTGCCCAGGGGAGCGGCGTTGACTTCCTCGGTCTGCACCTGTGGACGCTTCAGCGCGTTTTGCAGGCCTTCGAGCAGGATCTTGCCGACCGCCAGGCTGCGGTAATTGGCGTCCATGCCTTCGATGATATGCCACGGCGCGTAGTCGCGGCTGGTGCGGCGCAACACGCGCTCGCCGTACTTGACGAACTTGTCGTAGGTCTGCGACTGCTGCCAGTCCAGCGGGCTGATGCGCCAGCTGTGCAGCGGATCGTCGGCCAGTGCCTTGAGGCGCGCCTTCATCTGTTTCTTGGACAGGTGAAACCAGAACTTGAAGATCAGCGCACCTTCGTCGCACAACATCTTTTCCAGGCGCTCGGCGGCGTTGATCGCCTGATCCAGACGCGGATCCTTGAATAAACCGTGGACCCGCCCCTGAAGCATCTGGCTGTACCAGTTGCCAAAGAACACGCCCATCCGCCCCTTGGCCGGGAGCATCCGCCAGTAACGCCAGGCCGGTGGCCGCGCCAGTTCTTCGTCGGTCTGCTGATCGAAGGTGCGCACCTCGATCAGGCGCGGGTCCATCCACTCGTTGAGCAACTTGACGGTTTCGCCCTTGCCGGCGCCTTCGATGCCGTTGATCAAAATGATCACCGGGAAACGCTTCT
Source organism: Pseudomonas sp. 86_A (assembly GCF_017491705.1). Classification (NCBI taxonomy): domain Bacteria; kingdom Pseudomonadati; phylum Pseudomonadota; class Gammaproteobacteria; order Pseudomonadales; family Pseudomonadaceae; genus Pseudomonas; species Pseudomonas sp. 86_A. Next base: position 223,289 of record NZ_JAFGYS010000007.1, read on the forward strand.
GCTGCTGCAACTCGAACTGCGCTTCCAGCAATGCTTCACGCAGCGCCGGCACAGCCTCGTCGTAAGTCTCTTTGTCGATGGCGTGACCGATTTCAGCGGATTCAAACATGGGGACGGCTCCTTCCAGGATTCAGCAAGACTAGCGGATTGGGCATGGCGATGGAGGGGAAATTCCCCCACGAAGTTGAGTTAAATGAATGAAAACCTGTGGCGAGGGAGCTTGCTCCCGCTCGGCTGCGCAGCAGACGCAAGACCTGCAACCACGGTCCTCCAGACAAATTGCGGTCGCAGGTTTCGGGGCTGCTGCGCACCCCAGCGGGAGCAAGCTCCCTCGCCACAAAGAAACCCGCCTTTCGTCTCAAATCATCGATTGTCTTCGAGACTGCACAACCAAGCCTTGCCATGGATCAAGCACCCTCCCCGCGATCAGCTAGAATGGCCGCCTTGTCGTTGCCGAGCCTGCCATGAAACCTGTATTGCCCCACGCCCAACTCGACTGGGATGACCAGGGACGCCCGCGTTCGCGGGTGTTCGATGATGTGTATTTTTCCGACCAGTCGGGGCTGGACGAGACCCGCTACGTGTTCCTCGAACAGAACCGTCTGGCCGAGCGCTTTGCCGCGCTGCCGGCGCACGGGCGACTGGTGATCGGCGAAACCGGGTTCGGCACCGGGCTGAATTTTCTCTGCGCCTGGCAGTTGTTCGAGCAGCACGCGGTGGCCGGCGCACGGCTGCATTTCGTCAGCGTCGAAAAGTACCCGCTGAGTCCGGCGGATCTGCAACGGGCGCTGGCCTTGTGGCCGGAGCTCAAGCCGCTGGCCGATCAGTTGCTGACACAATACGTGGCGATCCATAAGGGCTTTCAGCGGATCATTCTCGGCAATGGCCGGGTGACGTTGACGCTGCTGATCGGCGATGCACTGGAGCAGTTGCCGCAACTCGATGCGCAGATCGACGCGTGGTTTCTCGACGGTTTCGCCCCTGCGAAGAACCCGGACATGTGGACCGCCGAACTGTTCGTCGAACTCGCGCGACTGGCCGCGCCCGGCTCGACCATCAGCACCTTTACCAGCACTGGCTGGGTGCGGCGCTTGCTCAATGCCGCCGGGTTCAAGATGAAGCGCACGCCGGGCATCGGCCACAAGTGGGAAATCCTGCGTGGCGCGTTTCTCGGCTGGCCGCAGGACGTCGCGCCCCCGCTGCCGGACAAACCGTGGTTCGCCCGCCCTGCCCCGCTGAGCGGTGAGCGGCGGGCGCTGGTGATCGGCGCCGGGCTGGCCGGCTGTGCGACCGCTGCCAGTCTCGCCGCGCGCGGCTGGCAAGTCAGTCTGCTGGAGCGTCACGAGGCCGTGGCGCAGGAGGCGTCGGGCAATCCGCAGGGCGTGCTGTACCTGAAGTTGTCGGCCCACGGCACGGCGTTGTCACAACTGATCGTCAGCGGCTTCGGCTACACCCGCCGGCTGCTGGAAACCCTGCAACGCGGCACGGACTGGGACGATTGCGGCGTGCTGCAATTGGCCTTCAATGCCAAGGAAGCCGAGCGTCAGGCGCAACTGGCAGCAGCATTCCCGGAAGACTTGGTGCACTGGCTCGATCAGCCGCAAGCCGAAACGCAGGCCGGGATCGGACTGAGCCACGGCGGCTTGTACTACCCCGAAGGCGGCTGGGTGCATCCGCCAGCGCTGTGCCAGATGCAAGCCGCACAACCGAACATCGAATTGCTCAAGCATCACCATGCGCTGGAACTGCGCCAGGTCGAGGGTCAGTGGCAGGCCCTCGACGGCGAGCGCCTGCTCGCCAGCGCCCCGGTGGTGGTGTTGGCCGGCGCCGCGGAGATCAAACGCTTTGCGCAAAGTGCCGAGCTGCCGCTCAAACGCATTCGCGGGCAGATCACGCGCCTGGCGCAAACCGCCGAGAGTCAGGCACTGACCACCGTGGTCTGTGCCGAAGGTTATGTGGCGCCGGCACGCCTTGGCGAGCACACCCTCGGCGCCAGCTTCGACTTCAACAGCGACGACCTGACCCCGACCACTGCCGAACACTTGGGCAATCTGGCGATGCTCGAAGAGATCTCCAGCGATCTGGTCGCGCGCCTGCACATCAACGAACTGCCGGCGGAAACACTGGAGGGACGCGCCGCGTTCCGCTGCACCAGTCCCGATTATCTGCCGATCGTCGGCCCCCTCGCCGACCGCGCAGCCTTCACTCAGGCCTACGCGGCGTTGAGCAAGGATGCGCGACAAGTGCCAGACATCGCCTGCCCGTGGCTCGACGGTCTGTACGTCAACAGTGGTCATGGCTCACGGGGGCTGATCACCGCGCCGCTGTCCGGCGAACTGCTTGCGGCATGGCTGGACAACGAGCCGCTGCCACTGCCCAGAAGCGTCGCCGAGGCCTGTCACCCCAACCGTTTCGCGCTGCGCCAGTTGATTCGCGGCAAGTGAAAAATCGCGACTGGCCGCTGGTCAGTCGCCCCCTCTTATAACTCATCGTTCTAAAACTCCCACATCTGCAGCGGGTCAGTTTCTGAGTACCGGCCATTTTGGTCGAACTCGGAATCAACCCTCCCCAACGGAAAAACCGGTAAGGACTTATGTGCGGATTAGCTGGCGAGTTACGTTTTGATCATCAACCTGCAGACCTTGCAGCCGTTGAGCGAATCACCCATCACCTGGCCCCTCGCGGCCCCGACGCGTGGGGCTTCCATGCCCAAGGGCCGATTGCCCTGGGCCATCGTCGCCTGAAAATCATGGACCTGTCGGACGGCTCGGCGCAGCCGATGATCGACAGCCAACTCGGCTTGTCCCTGGCCTTCAACGGCGCGATCTACAACTTCCCGGAACTGCGCGCCGAACTCGAAGCGCTCGGTTACGCCTTCTATTCCGGTGGCGACACCGAAGTGCTGCTCAAGGGCTACCACGCCTGGGGCGAAGCGCTGCTGCCAAAGCTCAACGGCATGTTTGCCTTTGCCATCTGGGAGCGCGATGCCCAGCGCCTGTTCATCGCTCGCGACCGTCTCGGCGTGAAGCCGCTGTACCTGTCGCGCACCGGCCAGCGCCTGCGCTTTGCCTCGGCCCTGCCGGCGCTGCTCAAGGGTGGCGACATCAACCCGATCCTCGATCCGGTGGCGCTCAATCACTACCTGAATTTCCACGCGGTAGTGCCCGCGCCACGCACCTTGCTCGCTGGCATCGAAAAGCTGCCGCCAGCGAGCTGGATACGCGTTGAAGCCGATGGCCGCACCGAGCAGAAAACCTGGTGGACCCTGCCTTACGGCCCACACGACGACGAGAAAAACCTGACCCTCGAAGACTGGCGTGACCGCGTGCTCGACAGCACCCGCGAAGCCGTGGCGATCCGTCAACGGGCGGCGGTGGATGTCGGCGTGCTGCTGTCCGGCGGTGTCGATTCGAGCATGCTCGTCGGCCTGTTGCGCGAAGTCGGCGTGGAAAACCTGTCGACCTTTTCCATCGGTTTCCAGGATGCCGGCGGCGAGCGTGGCGATGAATTCCAGTATTCGGATCTGATCGCCAAACACTACGGCACCCAACACCATCAATTGCGCATCGACGAAAAAGAGATCATCGAGCAACTGCCCGCTGCATTCCGCGCGATGAGCGAGCCGATGGTCAGCCACGACTGCATCGCGTTCTATCTGTTGTCCCGCGAAGTGGCCAAGCACTGCAAAGTGGTGCAAAGCGGCCAGGGCGCGGACGAGTTGTTTGCCGGTTATCACTGGTACCCGCAAGTCGATGGTGCGGCCGATCCGTATGCGGCCTATCGCGCGGCGTTCTTCGACCGCAGCTACGACGACTACGCCGCCACCGTGCAACCGAAATGGCTGACCGCCAATGACGCGGCCGGCGACTTCGTGAAGGAACATTTCGCTCAACCCGGTGCTGATGCAGCGGTCGACAAAGCCCTGCGTCTGGACAGCACGGTGATGCTGGTGGACGACCCGGTCAAACGCGTCGACAACATGACCATGGCCTGGGGCCTGGAAGCACGCACGCCGTTTCTCGACTATCGCCTGGTGGAACTCTCGGCGCGGATCCCCGGCCAGTTCAAGCTGCCCGACGGCGGCAAACAGGTGCTGAAAGAAGCGGCACGCCTGGTCATTCCAAGTGAAGTGATCGACCGCAAGAAAGGCTACTTCCCGGTCCCAGGCCTGAAGCACTTGCAAGGCGACACCTTGAACTGGGTACGCGAACTGCTGCTGGATCCGAGCCAGGATCGCGGCCTGTTCAACCCGGCCATGCTCGACAAACTGCTGACCGATCCGCAAGGCCAACTGACGCCGTTGCGCGGTTCGAAACTGTGGCAACTGGCGGCCCTGAACCTGTGGCTCAGTGAACAAGGAATCTGATCGATGAAACCTCACGCCACGGCTATCAGCCAACGCCTGTTGCGCGGTCAGACACCGTCGTATGAACGCTTGCAGGCGCGCCTGGCCGAAGACGGCAGCAAACTCGGCGCCGAGCCGATCGCCGTGCATTGCGGCTGGGGCCGGTTGCTCATCGGTCACACCTTTCCTGACCCGGCGACGCTGGCCCAGGAACTGCTCAACGAGCAGCCCGGCGAGCGCGATATCGCCCTGTACGTCGCCGCGCCGCAACAGATTCTCGGTCTGGAACCGACACAATTGTTTCTCGACCCGTCCGACACCCTGCGCCTGTGGTTCAGCGATTACCGCCCGGCCACCCGCGTGTTTCGCGGTTTCCGCATCCGCCGGGCGCAGAGCGAAGCGGACTGGCAGGCGATCAATCTGCTGTATCAGGCGCGCGGCATGCTGCCGATCGATGCCTCGCGGCTGACCCCGCATCATCAGGGCGGCCCGGTGTACTGGCTGGCTGAAGATGAAGACAGCGGCGCGGTGATCGGCAGCGTCATGGGCCTCAATCACCAGAAAGCCTTCAACGACCCGGAACACGGCAGCAGCCTGTGGTGCCTGGCGGTGGATCCGCAATGTTCGCGGCCCGGTGTCGGCGAAGTGCTGGTGCGGCACCTGGTCGAGCATTTCATGAGCCGCGGCTTGAGCTATCTGGACCTGTCGGTGCTGCACGACAACCGCCAGGCCAAGAACCTCTACGCCAAGCTCGGTTTCCGCAACCTGTCGACGTTCGCCATCAAGCGCAAGAACGGCATCAACCAGACGCTGTTTCTGGGTCCTGGGCCGGAAGCCAACTTCAATCCTTATGCGCGGATCATCGTCGAGGAAGCGCATCGGCGCGGCATCGATGTGCAAGTGGACGATGCCGAAGCCGGGTTGTTCACCCTCAGCCATGGCGGGCGCCGGGTGCGTTGCCGCGAATCGCTGAGCGACCTTACCAGCGCGATCAGCATGAGCCTGTGCCAGGACAAAAGCCTGACCCACAAAGTGTTGAAAGCCGCCGGCCTGCAGTTGCCTTCGCAGCAACTGGCGGGCAATGCCGACGACAACCTGGCGTTTCTCGACGAGCATCAACGGGTGGTGGTCAAGCCACTCGACGGTGAACAGGGCCAGGGCGTGGCGGTGGATTTGCAGAGCATCGAAGAGTTGCAGCAAGCCATCGAGTCCGCCAAGCGTTTTGACAGCCGCGTGTTGCTCGAAAGCTTCCACGAAGGGCTGGACCTGCGAATTCTGGTGATCGGTTTTGAAGTGGTGGCGGCGGCGATTCGCCGTCCGGCCGAAGTGGTCGGTGACGGGCACCATTCGATTGGTGCGCTGATCGAGGCCCAGAGCCGCCGTCGGCAAGCGGCCACCAGTGGCGAGAGCAAGATCCCGCTGGACCACGAAACCCAGCGCACCCTGCACGCGGTCGGTTATGACTACAGCAGCATCCTGCCGGCCGGCGAGCATCTGTTCGTGCGCCGCACGGCCAATCTGCACACCGGTGGCACGCTGGAAGATGTCACCGCGATTCTGCATCCGACCCTGGTCGATGCCGCCGTGCGTGCGGCGCGGGCGCTGGACATTCCGATGGTCGGCCTCGACCTGATGGTGCCGGCGGCCGATCAACCGGAGTACGTGTTCATCGAAGCCAACGAACGCGCGGGACTCGCCAACCACGAACCGCAGCCGACGGCGGAGCGCTTTGTCGATTTGCTGTTTCCGCACAGTCAGCCGGCGGTTTCTTGATCATGTAGAGCCTGAACCGGCCCCATCGCTGGCAAGCCAGCGATGAGGCCATGACAGGCAACACAAATCCCCTCATCGAAACCATCGATGTGCTCAACCCATCAGGAGTTTCCATGACCACACAAATCCCCGAACCGGATCTGAACTACCTGCAGAAAGTCCTCCTGGAAATGCTCGCCATTCCCAGCCCTACCGGGTTCACCGATACCATCGTGCGCTACGTTGCCGAGCGTCTGGAAGAACTCGGCATCCCCTTCGAGATGACCCGGCGCGGCACGATCCGCGCCACCCTCAAGGGCAAGAAAAACAGCCCTGACCGCGCCGTCTCCGCGCACCTCGACACCATTGGCGCCGCCGTGCGCGCAGTGAAAGATAACGGGCGCCTGACCTTGGCCCCGGTCGGCTGCTGGTCGAGCCGGTTTGCCGAGGGTAGCCGCGTCAGCCTGTTCACCGACAACGGCGTGATTCGCGGCAGCGTGCTGCCATTGATGGCGTCCGGGCACGCGTTCAACACCGCCGTGGATGAGATGCCGATCAGTTGGGACCACGTCGAACTGCGTCTGGATGCCTACTGCGCAACCAAGGCCGATTGCGACTCGCTGGGCATCAGCGTCGGCGACGTGGTGGCCTTCGACCCGCTGCCGGAATTCACCGAAAGCGGCCACATCAGCGCCCGACACCTTGATGACAAGGCCGGGGTTGCGGCGCTGCTCGCCGCGCTCAAAGCCATCGTCGAGAGCGGTCAGGAATTGATGATCGACTGTCACCCGCTGTTCACCATCACCGAAGAAACCGGCAGTGGCGCAGCGGCGGCCTTGCCGTGGGATGTCAGCGAATTCGTCGGCATCGACATTGCGCCGGTCGCTCCGGGCCAACACTCCAGCGAGCATGCCGTGAGCGTGGCCATGCAGGATTCCGGCGGGCCTTACGACTATCACCTGTCGCGTCATTTGTTGCGCCTGGCCGGTGACAACGAACTGCCGGTGCGCCGCGACCTGTTTCGCTATTACTTCAGCGATGCGCATTCGGCGGTCACCGCCGGGCACGACATCCGTACCGCCCTGCTGGCCTTCGGTTGCGACGCCACCCACGGCTACGAGCGCACACACATCGACAGCCTGGCGGCGCTCAGTCGCCTGCTCGGGGCGTACATCCTGAGCCCGCCAGTGTTCGCCAGCGATGCCGCGCCAGCCAATGCGTCGCTCGATCGCTTCAGTCACCAGATCGAGCATGAGACGCAGATGGAGAGCGATACCCGGGTGCCGTCGGTGGACAGTCTGGTGGGGCAGCGTTCCGACAGCTGATCCGGGCTTCCCTGGTGGCTGGACTGGCCCCATCGCTGGCAAGCCAGCTCCCACAGTTTTCGGGGTGGATCAGTTGTTTGCGTACACCATCAAACCCTGTGGGAGCGGGCTTGCCAGCGATAGGGCCGATACTGCCCACACAAAACTGGCAGCCAGCCACCAATCGCCGTAGCATCCCGCCATTGATTTAGCCGAGGTGCCCATGCTGATTCCCTACGACGCTCTTGAAGTCGACACCCTCACCCGCCTGATCGAGGATTTCGTCACCCGCGACGGCACCGACAACGGTGATGACACGCCGCTGGAAACCCGCGTGCTGCGCGTGCGTCAGGCGCTGACCAAAGGCCAGGCGCTGATCGTGTTCGACCCGGAAAGCGAGCAATGCCAGCTGATGCTCAAACACGATGTGCCCAAGCATCTGTTCGACTAGCGGACTTTCTCGCTGATCTGTTTGCGCTGGATCCGCTCGTAGACTTCGGAACGGTGCACATTGACCTTCTGCGGCGCCTCGACACCAAAGCGCACACTGGATCCGTTGACCGACAAAACGCGCACGGAAATGTCGTCACCGATGGAAATCAACTCGCCCACAACACGGCTGAGTACAAGCATGGAGTTCGTCCTTCAGGGTTAGCCAGCCCTGAAGATGCGCGGTAGACGCCCGCTCGACAATGCGTGGCGAGCAATTCAGTCTTGCCCTACACCCGCAAGCGCTGCGCCCTTCAGACATTTCCCGCAAATCGCTAAACAGTCTCGCCTCAAGCGGCGGAAAAACGTGGCCCGAACAGAATCACGCTAGCGCCGATCACGCACAGCGCCACGCCGATCCAGTCCGAACCCAGCGGGCGCACCCGCTCGACCACCGCCAGCCAGCCGATCGACGCGACAATGTAGATTCCGCCATACGCGGCATAGGCGCGACCGGCATAAGCCGCTTCGACGCGGGTCAGCAATAGGGCGAAGAGGGTCAGGCTGAGCAGCGCCGGGATCACCCACAAGGCACTTTTGCCCTGGCGCAGCCACATGAAAAAAGCGAAACAACCGGCGATTTCAAACAACGCCGCAAGGAAGAACCACAAGTAATTGAGCATTGATGCGTCTCGACAGGGTGACCATGGCGGCCACCCTAACGAGGCGACACCCGGCGGGCAAGTTCAACCGTTGGCGGGTTTGGCCTTGGCGCGCATTTTATCGGCCATGGTGGTCATTTCGTTGTAGATCAGTTGCGGGTTCTTCTGCTTGATCGCCCAGGCCATGCGCCCCTGTTCGTGCGGCAGGATCATGAACTCGCCGGCGGCCACGTGCTGATAGATGTAGTCGGCGATGTCGGCGGCGCTGATCGGCGAACTTTCCAGCAACTTGCCGACCTGCGCTTTCATCGCCGGCGTCGGGCCACGGAACGAATCGAGCAAGTTGGTCTGGAAGAACGATGGGCAGACCACATGCACCCCGACTTCTTGCTGCGCAAGTTCCACCAACAGGCTTTCGGACAAGGCCACCACCCCGGCCTTCGCCACGTTGTAATTGCTCATGGCCGGACCTTGCATCAACGCCGCCATCGAGGCGATGTTGATGATCTTGCCTTTGCTCTGCTCCAGCAGCGGCAGGAACGCCTTGCAGCCCTTGACCACGCCCATCAGGTTGATTGCGATCTGCCAGTCCCAATCCTCCAGCGACAGTTCGCTGAAGAAGCCGCCGGACGCCACACCCGCGTTGTTGACGATGATATCGATACCGCCCAGCTTTACTTCGCAGGCCTGGGCCAACGCGGTGAGCTGGCTGTAGTCGCGCACATCGCAGCGCTGGGTGAACCCGTCGCCACCGGCTTCGCGCACGAGTTTCAGGGTTTCCTGCAGGCCGGGCTCGCTGACGTCGGACAAGGCCAGTTGCCAGCCTTCACGCGCCCAGCGCAGTGCGATTTCGCGACCTAAACCTGAGCCCGCGCCCGTGATCATCATGCGATTTTGCATAGCAGACAGCCTTGTTGTTCCGTAGGAGATGCGCGGAGTGTAGCGAAGGATCTTTCACACCCCACGCTCCATCAGAATGCTGAATACAGGATCAAAAGATCGCAGCGTTCGGCAGCGTCTACACACATTTTCTTCAGGTACTGGAGCAGGCTGCGATCTTTTTGTCCTGGCTTCAAAGGAAATAAGCCTGCGATCTAAATACATTAAAAAAACATTGAATTTTCTTTGATTCACACCAGTCGGAATTTGTAAGCCGTCTGGAATTAGTTAGTCGCCAGTCGCCCCTGAACATCAAGACTTCTCGAACACTATCAACAAGGAAAATCGACATGGGCACAATTCTTATCATTATCCTGATCCTGTTGCTGATCGGTGGTCTGCCGGTCTTCCCGCACTCCAGAAGTTGGGGTTATGGTCCGTCGGGCATTATCGGTGTGGTCTTGGTGGTGCTGTTGGTTCTGCTGTTGCTTGGCAGGATATAAAACCCCAAGACAAAAAAAAGAGGCCCTGAGGGCCTCTTTTTTTGTCCAGCGGATTATCAGTCCGGTTTGCCGTTGATCACACCGGCGGTGTTGTCCATCAGACTCTTGGTCGCGGTTTGCAGGAACGCTTCGAGCTTGAGTTTCAATTCAGCGGTACGCGGTGCGTCCGGAATGATCTCGGCAGAAGGGTTCGCGCCCAGTTGGTACTGATACATTTTCGGCGCCATTTCCTTCTCTTTCGGCAGCACCAGAATCTGGTCAGCAGTGACGATGGCCGTGGTCTGCTCGCTGCCCGACGGCTTGATCACACCGAAACCGGTGTCGCCGGCCGGCAGGTTGAGCAGATCGCGACCCCAGCACTGGTGACGCACTTCACCACCCAGACGCCCCATGATGGTCGGCACGATGTCGATCTGGGTGCCGACGGTGTGGTCACGGGTACCGAACTTCTCCTGGATGCCCGGTGCGATCATCAGCATCGGCACGTTGAAGCGGCCCAGGTCCATTTCGGTGATCTGACGCTCGTTGCCGAAACCGTGGTCGCCGACGATGACGAACAGGGTTTCCTTGAAGTACGGCTCTTTGCGCGCCTTCTCGAAGAACTGACCCAGGGCCCAGTCGGCGTAACGCATGGCGGTCAGGTGTTCGTTGAGCGTGCCGCGATCAGTCACGCGCTCGACCGGCAATGGCGTCGGCAAGGCGTACGGTGTGTGGTTGGACAGGGTTTGCAGCAGCGCGTAGAACGGCTTGCCGTTTTCCCGCGCCTTCAGCTCCACCAGACCACGGTCGAACATGTCCTGGTCGGACACGCCCCAGGTCGGATCGGAAAACACCGGGTTGACGAAGTCGTTACGACCTACAAAGTTGGTCATGCCCTGGTTGCTGAAGAAGCCCGACTGGTTGTCCCAGGCGAAGTCACCGTTGTAGACGTAGACGTCGTCATACTTGCGCGCGCTGAGCAGCTGCGGCAGGCCGGAGAGCTTGTGGCTGCCTTCCGGGGTCTGCATCAGGTATTCGAAACCCGGCAGGTTCGGGAAGCAGGCCATGGTCGCAAACATGCCCTGGTGGGTGTGCGTGCCGTTGGAGAAGAAGCGGTCGAACAACAGGCCTTCCTTCGACAGCTTGTCGAGGTACGGCGTGATGTTGCCCGGTGCGCCCAAAGCGCCCACCGAGTGACCGGCCATGCTTTCCATCAGGATCACGACCACGTTCTTGATCGGCAGGGTCTTGTCGGCCGGTGGCGTGTAGTCACGACGCACGGCGGCGATGTCGGCATCGACCAGTTTGTCGTCCGGCATCACCAGCATCTCGCGCACCACTTTCTGCGCCTGTTCCTGCGGCAGGGTGGCTTTCCAGATGTTGTTGCGATCCTCGCCCATGCGGTCCTTGGCGGCCGCGATCAGCGACAGCGTACCGTTGAGGCCGAGCTGGTTGGCGAAGTTCGATTCGGTGGTGTACACGTCACCCCAGCGCAGCGGCGGGCCCTGACGCAGGGTGCCACGGGCCGCCACGACGCAGATCAGCAGGCAGACCACGAACACCGCCAGACGGGTGTACCACGGCGCCACCTGACGGGTGCCGACGTTGCCACCGCTGAACGGGCCACGTGGACGGGTCGCACGATCGGCGCCCTTGAAGGCCAGGGTCAGGATCACCGTGCCGACGGCCCACGCCAACAGATAGCGCACCACCGGGAAACCGTACCAGAGCATGCTCATCACGGTTTTCGGATCTTCTTTCACGTACTGGAACACCAGGCCGTTGAGGCGCTGGTGAAACTCGCGGTAGAAGTCCATCTCCATCAGGCCGAGGAACAGCGCGATGCTGGACACCACGGTCAGCCACAGCCGGAAGAAGCCGCGCGCCGCCATAGCACGGGCACTGAACAGTGCCAACAGCAGCGGAACGCAGACGTAGACCACCAGGCGCAGGTCGAAACGCAGGCCGTTGGCGAAGGCTTCGAGGAAGGTCGAAGCCGGGGTATCGAGGATCATCTCGCGGTTGTAGACCAGCAGCGCGAGGCGCAGCACGGAAAACATCACCATCATGACCAGGGCACACAACAGGGTGTAGGCCAGATGCGATTTGACGGTCGGTTGCAGCAGGCGAGTGGAAGATCGCTGCTGATTCAGGGCGTCCGGGTTTGCCATGTCGTTTTAGGACCCATTGGAAGTTGAAGTTGCAAAATACAGCGGCGCCATGCCCTCTATTGGCCATTCCAGGCCCCGGGGCGTGCGCGGTGCGCAAATGTTGCCCGATCAACGACAGCATTGCCATTGATTACTGCCCCACTGTCCGACTCTTTCATACAGGCAGCCGTAAGGGGACGAAGTGAATTGCGCGGGCGAATTGTCTGGAACGCTTTGTGAAAATTTCGTGCAACGCATATCTGGAAACACAATATAACGACAAAACAAAAACGCCCCGAATCGATCGGGGCGTTTTGCTGTAAGCGCGGGATTACTTCTCGGCGCGCTCTTTCAGAGCTTTGAGGGTTTTGAACGGTGCATCGACCACAAACTTGTTGGCGACCATAGCCGGCACGCTGCCGCCTGGTTCGGTGTGCACCTGATAGGTCACTTCGACCTGATCACCTTTCGGCACGAACTTCCAGAAGCCTTTGACCTGAGTGACACGGACAAAGCCTTTTTCTTCCGGAATGTACTTCGGCAAGCCTTCGAGGTTGCGCGTCAGGCTGCCATCAGCGCCTTCGACGGTGGTGATGTGCAGCACCGAATCACGCGAAGTGACGGGCCACGGCGTGTTGAACTGAGTGTAGGTCCAGCTCTGATCGCCCTCGTGTTTGAGCAACTTCTGGGTCTTGCACTCGTAGATCCAGGCGCAGGCACCGGACACGTCTTCCTGCAAGGCGCGCAGTTTGGCAACGGTGGTTTTCATCAGGGCAACCCCCTGATAGGACTTGTAGTCCGAACCCGGCACTTCGGCCAGCGAGACCTTGATACCGTCTTCATTTTTGGCGACTTTCCAGTCTTCGGCCTGAGCAACCGAAGTAGCCAGCACGGCCGTCAAACCACACAACACAGCGATACGATGCAGCGAACCCATAGTTTTATTCCTTATTGTTGAAGTTCCGTTCGTTTGACACATCACGCCGCCGTCATCTGCTCCCACCAGCCGATCAACCTGATCGCTTCTTCCGAGCTGCTGCCACAGACTTCGACATCGGCGGCAAATCCTGAACAGACCGCTGGACGTTCCGGCTGGCCGAAAATGCTGCACAGGTTTTCGACCGACAGCTGCACGCAACGTTCGCCGGCAGGTTTGCCGTGGGGCATGCCCGGAATGGCAGAACTGATGGAAGGGGCAATGCAGCAAGCGCCACAGCCTTCACGGCATTTCATGACGGGCAAGTCCTCGCGACGGGCAATGTGTTTAAGAGACACGGACAGAGTAACCGCTAAAACGGTTGTTTCAAATTCCCTGAAGCGGGGTTTTCATCGATAACTGAATGTGACTGACCAGTCTCCGACAAAGCGTCTGGTCTGCGGGTCACGGATCGATTGATTTTACTGCTTGAACTCGAAATCCAGCGCGGCGCCTTCAATATCGCGGCGCTCTTCGTTGCGCAGCTGCAACTGCATTTCGTTGCTGAGCAGGCGACCGTTGAGCTGGAAACCGCTGTCCTTCTCGCCAAACATCTGCGGCAGGATCGCGTCGTGTTTGGGCATCGGCACGGTACCGGCCGGTTTGAGTTGCTGGACCATGTCCTTGGGCAGACTCAGATCGAGCTTGGCCGGCGGCAGTTTGGTCTTCACCACCTCACTGGCCGGTTTCGACTTGGAAGCGACTGGAGGCCGTTTCTTCACCGAGGCGGCTTTCTTCTGCGGGGATTTCTTATCCTGAGCTTGCTTGCCGGCAACGGTTTTCTGGCTGACGGTCGCCTTGCTCGCGGGTGCGGACGCTGCGGGTTTTTCCTGAACGGCGGCTGCCATGACTCCGGGCGCGTGGCCCATCGTCAATACACAAAGCACAAACCAGGCAGCAGGAAAAATCGCTTTCATGAACCCAACAACACTGACGGCAGAGAGCCATATGCTCGCCTGTTGAGCGTCACAAGACAAGCACGACGCGCCGCTCGTTCAGAAACCGCCCGCAGTTTCCTGACACAGTTGCGTCGCCAGCAAACCGAGTGTCATCAGCGCCCTTTCCGCCTCGCGATTCCACGGCGTGCCGCAATTGAGGCGGATACAGTGGTTGAACTGCTCGGTATTACTGAAGATCAGACCCGGCGCGATGCTGATGCCCTGCTGCAATGCCCGCACGTGCAATTCCTGGGTATTGACCCTGCCCGGCAGACTCACCCAGAGGATGAAACCGCCCGTGGGCCGGGTCATTTGCGTGCCTTCGGGGAAGTACTGCTGCACTGCCAGCTGGAACGCGCTGAGGTTTTTTCGGTATTCCTGGCGGATGTACCGTAAATGCCGGTCATAACCGCCATTTTCCAGATAAGCGGCAATCGCCATTTGCGTCACGCTGCACGCCGAATGCGTGGTGAACGTCTGCAGACGCTGGATTTCCTGCTGATACTTGCCGGCAATCATCCAGCCGACCCGCACGCCCGGCGACAACGTCTTGGAGAAGCTCGAACAGTAGATCACCCGATCCAGCCGGTCGTAGGCCTTCAGGGCTTTGGTGCGGCCCTGTTCGAACATCAACTCGCCGTAGATGTCATCCTCGACAATCTGGATGTCGAAGTCCGAGGCCAGGCGCAACAATTGTTTCTGCCGCTCTTCCGGCATGGTGCCGCCCAGTGGATTGCTCAGGCGCGTGGTCAGGACCAAGGCCTTGATCGACCATTGGTTGGCCGCCAGTTGCAGGGCTTCGAGGCTCATGCCGGTGGCCGGATCGCTGGGAATCTCGATGACTTTAAGGCCCAGCAGATCGGCCAGTTGCAGCAAGCCGTAATAGGTCGGTGATTCGGCGGCGATCAGATCGCCCGGACGGGTCAGCACGCGCAACGACATCTGCAATGCATCGACGCAACCGTGGGTGATCACCACTTCTGAAGGATCGACCACCACCCCGGCGTCGCGCATGCGGATTGCCACTTGCCGGCGCAACGGTTCGAAACCTGGGCTGAACATGTAGCTGAACGCGCGCGGGCTATGGAATCGGGTGACTTTGGCCAATTGCTGATGCAACGCACGCACCGGCAAATACTCGACGCTCGGCACCGCGGCGCCCAAGGGGAATACCCCTTCGCGACGGGATTCGACCAACACTTGCTGAATGATGCTGGAGCGGGTGACCAGACCCGGCCGTTCGACCCGGGCGATATCAGGCGTCGGAGCCGTCAGTGCGGGGGTCTGGTGCACGTAGTAACCGGACTGCGGCCGTGCGCGGATCAGGCCCTGATCTTCGAGATTGGCGTAAGCCTGCAACACCGTTGCATGGCTGACGTTGAGCTGCGAACTCATCTTGCGCACCGATGGCACACGTTCCCCGGGCTGATAGACGCCACGGCGGATGTCCTCGGCCAGTTGCTGAGCAATACGCTGGTAGAGCAAGAGATTGGTCATGACGCAGTACTCGATTTCACGGGCGTTTTATTCTTGTGTGAAACAATACCGGAACAGTTTAGAAGTGTACTGGGACAGTTGCCACTTTAGTCAACCATACAGTGCTGTGTCAGCCACAACTGTATGGATTTGCGCACCCTTCGACAGACGTAAAAAAGCCCGGCGCTGCATGACAGCCCGGGCTTTCCAGAGACGCAGCCCTCAGCGGGCGGCGCCGAGCTGGCCTTTTTCGTCGGAGAACACAATTTCCACCCGACGGTTCTGTGCCCGCCCACGCTCGGAGGCGTTGGCGTCCACCGGGTACTCGTCGCCGTAGCCTTCGACCTGAATCCGCTTGTCTTCGATGCCCAGGTCCATCAGCACATCGGCCACCGCTTGCGCGCGATCACGCGACAGCTTGAGGTTTTCCTGCTTGCCACCGGTGCTGTCGGTGTAACCCTCAATCCGCACCACGCGTTTCGGATTGAGCTGCAGGAACTGCACGATCTTCAACACCACGCGGTTGGCGGAGTTCTTCAGTTCCGCTTCGCCGGTGTCGAACAACACGTCGCCGAGGGTCATGACCAGACCGCGATCGGTTTGCGTGGTGGCCAGCGCGACGATCTGCTCTTCGAGCCACTTGCCCTGCTGCTGCACGCTCAGCAGTTTGGACTCGCGCAGGGCCAGTTGCAGGCGCTGGCGTTCCAGCTCGAGCCTCGCCGCGCGCTCTTCGTTGAGCACCAGGTTGGTGTGTTCGCGGGCGATTTCGCTGTAGCGCTGACTCAGGTAGGCATAATGCGCCACGTCCCAACCGCTGCCCCAATAGGTCGACAGGCGATCGGCACGGGCCAGCGATTCCCCGGCGCGAATCACGTCCTTGGGCGCGATGCGCAGCACGTTGGAATCTTCCTTGACCTTCTGAAAGTCGCTGCTGGCCTGCTGCAAGGCGGCTTCGCTGTGTTGGCCGGCGCAACCGTAGAGGCTCGCGCAACCAGCGAGAATCAGTCCGCCGAGGACTTTTGACTGGAGGCTCATTGGGCATCTCCCAGTTGCTTGCGCAGACGGATGATGCGGGTGTTCAGCACATTCAATTGCTCTTCGCTCTTTTGCGTCAGCACTTTGGCTTCGGCCAGGCGCGCATCCAGTTCGGCCTGCTCGGAACGCATGCGCGCGTTCTTGAATGACTCGTCGGCCATGTTGCCCTTGGCCCGGTTGAACTTGTCTTCGGCCAGTTTCATTTCCGGCATGTCATCAGCCGTCGCACCGACGGCCTTGGCCTGGGCGATGGCCTGCTCGGTCAGACGCATTTGTTCATTGGGTGCCGGATCATTGGCGCAGCCGGCCAAGGCCAGAACGGCCATGGCCGCGAAAAGAGGTCGAATACTCACTAAGAATCCCTACTGTTTTGGGGCACTGACAGATGGCTGCGGCTGTTGCTGCTGCGCCTTCCAGCGCTCGATATTGCGTTGCAGCGCGGCTTCGGTCAGTCCGGACGCGGGCAATTCTGTCATCTTTTTAGCGAGCTGTCCGCGCAACCACGGATCGTTGCAGGCGGAGTTGTGCGAAACCGCGAGGAACAGGCCCGGCCGGTCGATCGGTTGCTCGAAGGCCAGCAGATCATTGGCCATGCCCAGTGCCTGCGCGGCCGCCATGCCCGAGTAGCGGCCGGCGAGTACATATTCCACCTCGCCCAGCAGCAATTTCTGAAAGGCCTGGGTGATGTTTGCTGTCCGCGTCAGGGTCAGATTCTGCTCGGCAAAAGTGCCGAATTCGTGGGTCATGCGAGACTTTTCCGACAGCCCGCCGGTGTGTCCGTGCAGGTCCTTTGCTTCGCTGTAGACCAGTGTCGAGCCTTTGCGCGTCCACACCAGGTAGTCGTTTTCCAGCAACGGCGGATAGATGTAGTCGAGGTTTTCCAGCTCGTTGAACATCAGCGGCGTGTCGGCGAGCATGTCCATGCGCCCGCTGCGCACCTCATCGAGGGCCTGCGCGCGTTTGCCGGCGTAAAGCAGCTCGACCTTGATGCCGAGGTCCTTGGCCACTTGTTGCAACAGGTCGGCACTGGCGCCGATCAGCTGTTTGGGATTCTGCGGGTCCTGCCACAGGTACGGCGGTGCATCCGGGCTGCCGGTGACGACCAGGCGCTCGCATTTGCCGGCGGCCGCAGCCATCCCCGGCAAGAGGATCAATCCCAATAACAACCTGCGGCGCAGATCCATGGCAAAACACTCCCACTCAAATCCGAGACAAAAAAAAGCCCGACCAGAAGGCCGGGCTCTTTATAAGTGAAGCCGCCGGATTAGACCAGCTTCTCCAGCTCAGGGACTGCTTCGAACAGATCCGCCACCAGACCGTAGTCGGCCACCTGGAAGATCGGCGCTTCTTCGTCCTTGTTGATCGCAACGATCACTTTGGAGTCTTTCATGCCGGCCAGGTGCTGGATCGCGCCGGAGATACCGACGGCGATGTACAGCTGTGGTGCAACGATCTTGCCGGTCTGACCGACCTGCATGTCGTTGGGTACGAAACCTGCGTCGACCGCGGCGCGCGAAGCGCCGACAGCAGCGCCCAGCTTGTCGGCCAGGGCGTACAGGTGTTTGAAGTTGTCGCCGTTCTGCATGCCGCGGCCGCCGGAAACGACGATCTTGGCAGCGGTCAGTTCAGGACGATCGGACTTGGCCAGCTCTTCGCTGACGAAGCTCGAAATGCCGGCGTCGTGCGCAGCAGCAACCGCTTCAACAGCAGCCGCCCCCCCTTCAGCAGCAACCGGGTCGAAACCGGTGGCACGTACGGTGATCACCTTGATCGCGGCGGTCGATTGCACGGTGGCAATCGCGTTACCGGCGTAGATCGGACGCTTGAAGGTGTCAGCGCTTTCGACCGAGATGATCTCGGAGATCTGGTCAACGTCCAGCGCAGCAGCAACGCGCGGCAGGATGTTTTTGCCGTTGGACGTAGCGGCAGCCAGGATGTGGCTGTAACCCTTGCCCAGCTCAGCGACCAGTGGAGCAACGTTTTCCGGCAACTGATGCGCGTAAGCGGCATTGTCAGCGTTGAGGACTTTGCTCACGCCAGCGATTTTCGCCGCAGCTTCAGCCACGGCGCCAGCGCCCTGACCTGCAACCAGTACGTGAATGTCGCCGCCGATTTTCGCAGCCGCAGCCACGGTGTTCAGCGTGGCCGGGGCCAGCACTTTGTTGTCGTGTTCAGCAATAACCAAGATAGTCATTTAGATTACCTTCGCTTCGTTTTTCAGTTTCTCGACCAGTTCAGCCACCGACTTGACCTTGATGCCTGCGCTGCGTGCAGCCGGCGCTTCGACTTTCAGGGTCTTGTTGGTGGAGGCGGTGGAAACGCCCAAAGCGTCCGGAGTCAGCACTTCGAGAGGCTTCTTCTTGGCTTTCATGATGTTTGGCAGGGACGCGTAGCGCGGCTCGTTCAAACGCAGGTCGGTGGTGACGATGGCCGGCAGTTTCAAGGAAACGGTCTGCGCGCCGCCGTCGATTTCGCGGGTCACGGCAACGCTGTCGCCGGAAACTTCGACTTTCGAGGCGAAAGTGCCCTGACCGTAACCGCTCAGTGCAGCGAGCATCTGGCCGGTCTGGTTGTTGTCGCTGTCGATGGCCTGTTTGCCAAGGATCACCAGCTGAGGCTGTTCCTTGTCGACCACGGCCTTGAGCAGCTTGGCCACGGCCAGGGAAGTCAGGTCTTCAGCGGATTCGACGAGGATGGCGCGGTCGGCACCCAGAGCCAGTGCGGTACGCAGCTGTTCCTGAGCGGTGGACGGGCCGATGGAGACGACGACGATTTCAGTCGCAACACCTTTCTCTTTCAGGCGTACGGCTTCTTCCACTGCGATTTCGCAGAACGGGTTCATCGACATCTTGACGTTGGCGAGGTCTACGCCGGAATTGTCCGCCTTGACGCGGACCTTGACGTTGTAATCCACAACGCGTTTGACAGCTACAAGAACCTTCATGGATTCCTCGTTACTCTCCGGTGAAAAGAAAGTCGCCTAGGCGAACCTGGCGGATGATGCTCATCGGGCACAAGGGCACCTCTAAAAACGCCGGCTGGGGGCGATGACCGTTCGTCAGTGGTGACCAACAAGTCATAGCTCTGCACGGTGTGTAAACTGCGCGCCGGACCTGCGCTGCGCATCACCTTCAACTGCCTGTGCCCTGTCTTTAGAGGTGCTCTTGAAACCGCCAGTCTGCCTACGGCGAGCGCAAAACCGCCCGTATCTTGACCGGAACGCCTATTCCGGTCAATACGGCAAAATGGCCGTTCATAAGCCGCGCTTCTTTGATTTCTCTGGGCTGGAGCCGATTCAAACAAACGTTTGTATTGGACGCTCAGAGTGGTGTAGATATAATGCGCCGCCCAGAGAGAAAGGTGGCTTTTCCTTTATCCCCCTTGACGTTAACGTAAAGGCATAACGGAAGCGACATCAAACCTCCAAATTAGAAAAAAAACTGTTGAGCCTTGAGTAGGAGATAGCCTGTGGAACGCGAATACATGGAATTCGACGTGGTCATCGTCGGTGCCGGCCCCGCTGGCCTGTCCGCCGCCTGCCGTCTGAAGCAGAAGGCCGCCGAAGCCGGTAAGGAAATCAGCGTCTGCGTGGTCGAAAAAGGCTCCGAAGTCGGCGCACACATCCTTTCCGGTGCCGTGTTCGAACCACGCGCTCTGAACGAACTGTTCCCGGACTGGAAAGAACTCGGCGCCCCGCTGAACACCCCGGTCACCCGCGACGATATTTTCGTCCTGAAAAACGCCGACAGCGCGCAGAAAATTCCAGATTTCTTTGTGCCCAAGACCATGCACAACGAAGGCAACTACATTATTTCCCTGGGCAACCTGTGCCGCTGGCTGGCGCAACAGGCCGAAAATCTCGGCGTGGAAATCTACCCGGGCTTCGCCGCTCAGGAAGCGCTGATCGACGAAAACGGCATCGTGCGCGGGATCATCACCGGTGATCTGGGCGTCGACCGTGAAGGTCATCCGAAAGAAGGCCTGTACACCCCGGGCATGGAACTGCGTGGCAAGTACACGCTGTTCGCCGAAGGTTGCCGTGGCCACATCGGCAAGCAACTGATCAAGCGCTACAACCTCGACAGCGATGCCGACGCCCAGCACTACGGCATCGGCCTGAAAGAAATCTGGGAAATCGACCCGGCCAAACATCAGCCTGGCCTGGTGGTGCACACTGCCGGCTGGCCGCTGGACATCATGGGCACCGAAAACACCGGTGGCTCGTTCCTCTATCACCTGGAAAACAATCAGGTGGTGGTCGGTCTGATCGTTGACCTGTCCTACAGCAACACCTACCTGTCGCCGTTCGACGAATTCCAGCGCCTCAAGCATCACCCAGTGCTGGCCCAGTACCTGGAAGGCGGCAAGCGCGTCAGCTACGGCGCCCGCGCAATCTGCAAAGGTGGCCTGAACTCGCTGCCGAAAATGGTCTTCAAGGGCGGCGCGCTGATCGGTTGCGACCTCGGCACCCTGAACTTCGCCAAGATCAAGGGCAGCCACACTGCGATGAAGTCCGGCATGCTCGCCGCTGAGTCGGTGGCTGACGCACTGTTCGCTGAAAAGGACGGTACCGAAGAACTGACCACCTACGTGGACGCGTTCAAGAAGAGCTGGCTCTACGACGAACTGTTCGCCAGCCGCAACTTCGGCCCGGCGATCCACAAGTTCGGCGCGATCGTCGGCGGCGGTTTCAACTGGCTGGACCAGAACATCTTCGGCGGCAAACTGCCGTTCACCCTGCACGACACCAAGCCGGATTACGCTTGCCTGAAGCTGGCGGCCGACTGCAAGAAGATCGACTATCCGAAGCCGGACGGCAAACTCAGCTTCGACAAACTGAGCTCGGTGTTCATCTCCGGTACCAACCACGAAGAAGAGCAGCCGTGCCACTTGAAGCTGACCGACCCGAGCATCCCGATCAGCAAGAACCTGCCGCTGTACGACGAACCGGCGCAGCGCTACTGCCCGGCCGGCGTCTACGAAGTGATTACCAAGGAAGACGGCGAGAAGCGCTTCCAGATCAACGCCCAGAACTGCGTGCACTGCAAGACCTGTGACATCAAGGACCCTTCGCAGAACATCACCTGGGTCACGCCGGAAGGCGCCGGCGGCCCGACTTACCCGAACATGTAAGGCGTATCGCTGAACAACGAGGCTCCCGAATTGGGGGCCTTTTTGTTGCCCACGATTTCGGCATTCCCCTGTAGGAGCTGCCGAAGGCTGCGATCTTTTGACGCTGATCTGAAAAATCAAAAGATCGCAGCGTGCCGCAGCTCCTACAAGGATCGCGAGTCCATCGAGAACGTTGCGACTGACTCAAGCCGCGCGCTCATCACCCGGGCTGCGCTCGAAGTAGCGCTTGTACTCGCGACTGAACTGCGACGTACTCTGATACCCCACCCGATGCGCCACCTGCGCCACACCCAGCCCTTCAGCGATCAGCAAGGTCTGCGCCTTGAGCAACCGCAAGCGCTTCAGGTACTGCACCGGCGACAGCAACGTGCTGCGCTTGAAGTGTTCGTGAAAGGACGAAACGCTCATGTTCGCGCAACTGGCCAGGATCTCGACATTCAGCGGCTCGGTGTAGTGCGCGTGCAGATGGCTGATCGACGCCGCCACCCGGGCGAACTGTCCCTGCTGCTCCACCAGCGCGCGCAACACATCGGCCTGCGGTCCGCGCAGCGCGGTGAACAATAATTCGCGCACCCGTGCCGGCCCCAGAATCTGACACTCCAGCGGATCGTGCAGGCAGCGCAGCAAGCGTTCGACGCAACCGCGCATGTCATCGTCGAGCACCACCGAGGTCATCGACTCCGGCGTCTGCGCCGGAATGTGCCGCCCCGGCGCCAGCCCCATGGCCAGCACCAACTCACCGAGCAGCACCCGGTCGATCGCCACCGACACCCCCAGCAATGGCGCATCCGGCAAGGCAAAGGTTTCGCACTCGAACGGCACCGGCAGCGCCTGGATCAGGTAGTGCCCGGCGCCATATTCCATGGTGCGCGGGCCGAGGAACGCCAGTTTGCTGCCCTGGGCGATGATCATCAGGCTCGGCTCATAAATGTGCGGGCCGCGCGCGACGTCGCAACTGGCGCGCAAGACCTGCACGCCGGGCAACCCGGTCTGGCTGTAACCGTCGCGAAGCGCCAGCGGTTCGATCAGCGAAACCAGCGTGGCATTGGCATCAAGGTGGCGGGTCAACTGCATCGGAGGGGTCTTCAAAAAAGTCACGGAAAGAGGCATGCAAGCATCATCGCAGATCCTTTTGCCAATGCGCTCGCGCAGACCTGCATGCCGGAGGATTAGGCATGAGACCCGGAGGAATCGTCATGGCCGCCGCGACAGACGGCGCCCAAAATGCACCACCTCACCTGTCACTGCTTCTGCGAGGTTTCTCATGTACACCGCTATCGGTTATGCCGCTCAATCGGCCACCACTCCCCTCGCCCCGATGAAATTCGAACGCCGCAGCCCTCGCGCTGACGACGTGGCGATCGAGATCCTCTACTGCGGCGTCTGCCACTCCGACATCCACCAGGCGCGCAACGAATGGGGCATCGCCGTTTACCCGTTGATGCCCGGCCACGAGATCGTCGGAAAAGTCACCGCTATCGGTGCGAACGTCACCCAACATAAAGTCGGCGATCTGGTCGGTGTCGGCTGCATGGTCGACTCCTGCCGCACCTGCGCCGCCTGCCAGCAAAACCTCGAGCAATACTGCCTCGAAGGCCCGACCATGACCTACGCCACCCCGGACCGGGTCGACGGCAGCAACACCATGGGCGGTTATTCGGACAGCATCGTGGTCAGCGAGCACTTCGTGGTGCGCATCCCGGAGAAACTCGACCTGGCCAGCGCCGCGCCGATCCTCTGCGCCGGCATCACCACCTACTCGCCGCTCAAGCACTACGGGGTCAAGGCCGGTGACAAGGTCGGGGTTCTCGGCATGGGCGGCCTCGGCCACATGGGCATCAAGTTTGCCAAGGCGCTGGGCGCGGAAGTCACGCTGTTCACCCGCTCGGCGAGCAAGGCCGAGGAAGGTCGTCGTCAGGGCGCCGATCATGTGATCGTCTCCACCGACGCCGAGCAAATGGCCGCCGCCGCAGGCCGGTTCGACTTCCTGCTGGACACCATTCCGGTGCAGCACGACCTCAACCCGTACCTGCAAACCCTGCGCTTTGATGGTGTGCATATCCTGGTGGGGCTGATCGAGCCGATCGACCCGCCCGTGCACGCCGCCAACCTGGTGCTGGGCCGCCGCGTGCTGGCCGGTTCGTTGATCGGCGGCATCGCCGAAACCCAGGAAGTGCTGGATTTCTGCGCCGAGCACAACATCACCTGCGACATCGAAATGCTCGACATCCGCCAGATCAACGAGGCTTACGCCCGGATGATCGCCGGTGACGTGAAGTATCGCTTCGTGATCGACATGGCGACGCTCAAGGTTTAAGGCTTCAAACCTTCAAGCCAAGCTCCGCTGACAGCCGGGCTGTGACCCCTTTGATCAGGGGGATCAGCTCGGCCATTTTTTCCAGCGGCATGTACGGCACGGTGCTGGCGATGCTGATCGCCGCGACAATGCGCTTGCTCGCATCACGAATCGGCGCCGCCACGCAGCGGATCGACGGTTCGTTGTCTTCCAGATCGAACGCGTAGCCGCCGGCCACGTACTCGGTCATGCGCTGCTCAAGCTGTTCCCACGATTGCTGGGGATGCTGCGGCCAGAACTGACTTTTCCCACCCGCCGGCAGGCTGATGTCGTACAGCCGTTGCCAATCCTGCGGGGCATCATCGAGCATCAACGCCTTGCCGATCCCGGTGCGCGCCAGCGGCATGCGATGGCCGACCCGCGAACGCATTTCCGGGCCATTGCGCCCCGGATTCTTCAGCAGGTACAACACCTCGTCGCCTTCACGAATGCCCAGGTGCACGGTGTCGCCGGTCAGCGCCGACAACTCGTCCAGATACGGCCCGGCCAGATTCACCAGCGGCAATTCTTCGCGGGCCTGAAACCCCAGCTCGATCAGCTTTGGCCCCAGCAGATAACCGATTTGCGGCACCACACGCAGGTAGCGCTCGTCCACCAGGCAACTGGCCAGACGATGGGTGGTGCTGCGCGTGGTGCCGATCAGCCGGGCGATCTCTTTCAGATCGCGGGCGCCACTGGCCACCGCCTGCACCACCCCCAGTCCGCGAAGCAGCGTCTGGGTGCCGGTGGGGGCGGCGTCCTTGGTTTTTTCCGGGGCGTCTTCCTGCATATCCAGCCTTTTACCGTTGAGCGAGGGAACGGGCGGCATTATGGTCGCCCGATGCGGACCACTACAACTCGATGCGCTCGACCTTGCCCACCAGCAGCACGTAAGACAACGCACCGATCAAGGCCAGCACGGCGATGTAGGTGATTGCCGGGGCGAACGAATCGCCGCTGGCAAGGAAGCCAATCACGATCGGCGTGGCAATCGCCGACAGGTTGCCGATGAAATTGAACACTCCGCCGGTCAGGCCCAGCAACCGCGCCGGCGCCAGCGTCGAGACCAGCGACCAAGTGATCGACGCCAGCCCGTTGCCGAAAAACGCCAGCGCCAGGAAGGCAATCACCAGCGGCGTCGACTCAACAAAGTTGGCACCGATGATCGAAGTGGAAATCAGCAGCCCGCCAATGATCGGCAACTTGCGCGCAAACCCCACGCTGCAGCCCCGCCGGATCAGCCAGTCGGAAAAGAACCCCGAACACAGCACGCCAATGAACGCGGCAAGGAACGGCAGCGACGCCAACAGGCCGGACTTGATGAAATCCATGCCACGGTATTTCACCAGGTAGGTCGGGAACCACGTCAGGAAAAACCACAGCGTCGAGTTCAGGCAGAACTGGCCGAGGTAGATGCCCCACAACTTGCGCTTGGTCAGGACGATGCCCAGGTCGGTCCAGTTGAACGGGGCCTTGGTCGTGTGCGCCTGAATATCCACCAGTCCGCCACCCTCGCGGATCAGATCGATTTCCGCGTCGTTGGCGCCCTTGAAGTCTCGCGGCTCGCGATACACCGCGTACCAGATCGCCGCCCAGACAATCCCCGCCGCGCCGGTGGCGACGAACACCATGTGCCAGCCGAATTCATGTTGCAGCCACGCCAGCACCGGGGTCAGAAACGCCAGCCCGACAAACTGCCCGGAGGTGTAGAAACCAATCGCCGTGGCCCGCTCGCGTTCGGGAAACCAGGTGGTGACCACGCGGCTGTTGATCGGATACGCCGGCGCTTCCAGCGCACCGACCGCCATGCGCAGCACAAACAGTGCAATGAAACTCGCGGCAAAGCCGAGCATCACCGTGGCCAGCGACCACAGCAGCAGCGCAACGCTGTAGAGAATGCGCGGCGGTACCCGATCCACCAGCCAGCCGCCGGGAATCTGCATCGCGGCGTAGGTCCAGCCGAACGCGGAGAAAATCAGCCCGGCGTGTACCGGATCGATGCCCAGTTCGCTGGTCAGCGCCGGCGCGGCAATCGACAGGTTGCTACGGTCGAGGTAGTTGATGACCACGGTGATGAACAGCAACACCATGATGAAAAACCGCTTGCGGCTGGGCGTGACTAAAGACGCCTGCCCGGTGAGGGTTTGCGGTGGCATGAGGGGGTGCCTCTTCTTATGATTATTTGAGGTCGGCCTATGGCCTTGCACCAATCCCTGTAGGAGTGAGCCTGCTCGCGATTCGGTGGCACATCCGGCATTGATGTATCAGACAAGACGCCATCGCGAGCAGGCTCACTCCTACAGGGGATTTGTGGTGGATCAGAAAGCACTCACCACTCGGCAAAACTGCCATCGGCATGGCGCCAGATCGGGTTGCGCCAGCGGTGGCCGACGGCGGCGCGTTCGATCACGTATTCCTCGTTGATCTCGATGCCCAGCCCCGGCCCGTTCGGAATCTTCACGAAACCCTGGTCGTAGTCGAACACCCGTGGATCCTTCACGTAGTCGAGCAAGTCGTTGCTCTCGTTGTAATGGATGCCCAGGCTCTGCTCCTGGATAAACGCGTTGTAACAAGCCGCGTCGAGTTGTAAACACGCTGCCAGCGCAATCGGCCCCAGTGGGCAATGCAGCGCCAGCGCCACGTCATAGGCCTCAGCCATGTTGGCGATCTTGCGGGTTTCGGTGATGCCACCGGCGTGGGAGGCATCCGGCTGGATGATGTCGACGTAGCCTTCGCTCAACACCCGTTTAAAGTCCCAGCGCGAAAACAGCCGTTCACCCAGAGCAATCGGCGTGCTGGTCAACGGCGCCAGCTCCTTCAACGCCTCGTAGTTTTCGCTGAGCACCGGCTCTTCGATGAACATCAGTTTGTACGGGTCGAGTTCCTTCATCAGCACCTTGGCCATCGGCTTGTGCACGCGACCATGGAAGTCGACGCCGATGCCGACGTTCGGCCCGACCGCATCACGCACGGCGGCGACGTTGGCCAAGGCGAGGTCGACTTTTTCGAAGGTGTCGAGGAACTGCAACTCTTCGGTGCCGTTCATTTTCACCGCGGTAAACCCACGGCTCACCGCCTCCTTCGCAGCGCGCGCAGTGTCAGCCGGACGGTCGCCGCCGATCCACGAATACACACGAATCTTGTCACGCACCTGACCGCCGAGCAGATCGCTCACCGACACGCCGAGCGCCTTACCCTTGATGTCCCACAACGCCTGATCGATACCGGCCAGCGCACTCATGTGAATCGCACCGCCACGGTAGAAGCCGCCGCGGTACAGCACGGTCCAGATGTCCTCGATGTTGCGTGGGTCTTTGCCGATCAGGTAGTCGGACAATTCCTCAACGGCAGCCGCAACGGTGTGCGCACGACCTTCGACCACGGGCTCGCCCCAACCGGTGACGCCCTCATCGGTTTCAACCTTGAGGAAGCACCAGCGCGGCGGGACGATGAAGGTGGTGAGTTTGGTGATTTTCATCGGCTTGTCTCTCTTATTCGGATGAAGCGCACGCAGCGCCAAAAAGTCTTAACGAAGAGCCTTCCACGCAGCCACATAGGCCTTGGCATTCACCGCCACTTGCTCAGGCGTCATGCCTGGTTTGAACAGGCCCGAACCCAGTCCGAAACCTTTCACACCGGCATCGATGAACGCTTGCATGTTGTCCGGGGTGATCCCGCCGACCGGCGCCAGCACCGTCCCCGATGGCAACACCGCGAGCCAGGCCTTGACCACCGCCGGGCCCATCTGCTCGGCCGGAAACAACTTGAGAATGTCCGCACCCTCCTCCAGCGCCGCGAACGCTTCGGTCGGCGTGGCGACACCCGGCGACAGAAACAGCCCCGCCGCTTTCGCCGCGCGCAATACCTTGGCGTCGCTGTGCGGCATGACAATCACCTGGCCGCCCGCCTCTTTGACCAACTCGACCTGTTCCGCAGTCAGCACCGTGCCGGCGCCGATCAGGCAATCGGCGGGTAAGGTCTGGCGCAGGGTGCGGATACTTTCGTACGGCGAAGGGGAATTGAGCGGTACTTCGATGACGCGAAATCCGGCGGCATACAGGACTTCTCCGACAGCGGCGGCTTCCTGCGGATGCAGGCCACGCAGGATCGCGATCAGACCGTTTTGTGCCAGTGCTTGCTTGAGCATGTCAGGCCTCCAGTCAGGGTTAATGGGATGAGGAATCGAGCAGTCCGGCGGCCAGCGCCAGTTGCCACAGGCCGCGCTCGGTGGCCTGCTCGGCCAACGTCACTTGGGCGAAACCGCAAGCGTCGAGGGCGCGGCTGTAGCGGGCGCAGAGTTGCGCGTTGCCGATGAGGATGATCGAAGGGAGATTCGTATTGTTGCGGCGACGCCGCTGAACCGTGGCAAGGGCCGCCAGCTCATGGCCGATCATCAGCCCAGACAGGTAATCCGCTTGCGCCGTCGGGGCAAGTTCACCGGTCAGGCCGAGGGTGCGCGCACTGAACAGCGTGGAAAGCACGCCGAGTTCACCGTCCGCCGACAGCGCCACCTGCACGCCACGGTCAAACGCCTGACCATCGAACGCCGCACCCTGTTGCTGGGTGCGACCGAGAATGCTGTGTTCACTGAGCACGGCGAACACTTCGCCGGTCATGAAGGTGTCGAAATGCGTGATGCAGCCATCGACCACGTCCACCCACTTGGAATGGCTGCCCGGCAGGCCGATCAACAGATCGTCGCCAGCATCGACCGGCAGGTTCTGCAGTACACCGAGCACTTGGGTTTCTTCGCCGCGCATCACATTGGGCAGCCGTGAGCGCTGGATCACACCCGGCACGATATGCACTCGCGTACCGCGCAGACTGACCAGTGTTTGTAGGGAGTTTCCGAGATGGGCGACGTTCGCCGGTGTTTCGCAGTAGGCCGCTTCGCGCCAACCCTGGGCGCTGCCGACCATCCCGCAAGCGATCACTGGCAGATCCGGCTGCGCATCGAGCCAGTCGCCACAGGCTTCGTCAAAGGCCAGTTCAAAACCGTCGGCACATTCGCGACCGTTGATGACTCGCGAAGTCTTGGGCAGCTGCATGATCCCGAACGACAGCGCACGCTGCTCCAGCACCACTGCGCCCGCGGCGAGTTTGTAAGCACGTAATGAGGTCGTCCCCCAATCGAGCGCGATCAATTGCGCCTGCATCGCTTCACCTGTTTTGTTTTTGGCAGTGAGTGCGATGGACTATAAACCTTGGCGCAGGAAAATCTCAATATATAAATATCTCTCCCATATTGTGGGATTTACAAGTGTAACAACCGTTTCTTTGCCAAATCTCTAAAATGCCGGTCGCGTCTACGCAACGACTGCTCACGGCCTGTTCAAGGAAGAAAAAATGAAAACCGCTTTAACGGCGTTACTGCTCTGTAGCGCGCTCTGCTTCGCGGCGATTGCCAGCGCCTTGCCCGCTATCAAAGAGGGCGACATCTGGGCCTATAAGACCCGCGCGGGCGAAGAAGCCTCAACCGTGACCATCCTCAAAATCGAGAACTATCCGCACTACGGCACCGTCGTGCATATCCGCGTTGATGGCATCCGGATGACCAACCCGGTCACCGGAGGCGAGTTCAACGAAATGCCGCATCTGCCTTTTCAAGCCGCAGCATTGCAGCGCAGCCTGACCCGGCGCTTGGGAGAAACAGCGCAGATTCCGGATTTCAGTCAGGGCTACACCTACTGGAAAGCGGCTTTCGATGAAAGGAAGGGCGGGGCTTTCAAGATTTCCGTGCGCAAGACACTTGATGGATTGCTGAGCGGCAATTGGGAAATGACTGATGATGAAACAGCCAAAACCACATCGAAGCCCTGAGGATCATCCCTCGGCAAATTCCCGCAGCACCTTGCCATCCATGCGATAACGCACCCACTCTTCCTGCGGCTGCGCGCCGAGGGATTTGTAGAAATCGATGGCCGGGGTGTTCCACTCCAGCACGCTCCACTCGAAACGGCCGCAGTCGTTGTCGCAGGCAATTTTCGCCAAGTGGCGCAGCAGGGTTTTGCCGGCGCCGCCGCCACGTTGTTCGGGGGTGATGTAGAGGTCTTCGAGGTACAGGCAGTTGCTGCCAAGCCACGTCGAATAGCTGAAGAAGAACACCGCGAAACCGATCGGCACACCATCACGCAGGCAGATCAGGCCGTGGGCGGTGGCGCCTTCGCTGAACAGGCTGCGCTCGATGTCGGTGACGCTGGCGATCACTTCGTGACGGGCCTTTTCGAAATCTGCCAGTTCGGTGATGAAGGCGAGAATTTGCGGTGCATCGCTGGGGGTCGCCGGGCGGATCTCGATCGTCATGGACGGGCCTTGTCGGAAAAGGGAAAGCGCCATACTAAAGCTGCATTGCTGTTGTGGCGAGGGAGCTTGCTCCCGCGGGGTTGCGCAACGGCCCCAATACCCTTCAATGTGATCCATCAGACAGGGCTTGTTTCCGGGTTTTGCGATTGTCACGCAGTTGAGCGGGACGGTGCGACGATTCGACAAGCTCCCTTGCCAACAAAGCTCAACTCAACTGAAAGAACACTTATGTCTGCCAGCGCTTTTGCCCCTTTGACCACCCTCGCCAGCGCACTGCTGCCCCACGCCCTTGAACCCTCCGACGACGGCGCCCACGACCTCGCGCACCTGCAACGGGTCTGGCACAACGTGCGCACCTTGCAGGCCGAGGAAGGCGGAGACCTTGAGGTGTTGCTTGCCGCCGTGCTGCTGCACGATTGCGTCGCCGTCGAAAAGAACTCGCCGCTGCGCTCGCAGGCTTCACGTCTCGCCGCAACAAAAGCCGCCAACGTGCTGGCCGCGTTGGACTGGTCCCAAAGCAACATCAGCGCCGTCGCCCACGCCATTGAAGCCCACAGTTTTTCCGCCAACATCACCCCGCTCACCCTTGAGGCGAAACTGGTTCAGGACGCCGATCGGCTCGACTCACTGGGCATGCTCGGTGTCGCCCGCACCTTCTACGTTGCCGGGCGCATGGGCTCGGCGCTTTACGACCCACAGGATCCGGAGGCTAAACATCGCGATTACAACGACACGCGCTTTTGCCTCGACCACTTCCAGACCAAGCTGCTGCACCTCGCCGAAGGCTTCCAGACCGCTGCGGGTCAACGTCTGGCGCAGATCCGCCATCAACGCCTGAAGGGTTTCATGGAGCAGTTCAAGGAAGAGATCGGCATCGTCTGAAGCAGTTACTCCGGCGTGCAGTGATCCTGAGATCAGCAAGTCTGTTTCCGATCATCATGGTCGGCCTTGGCGGCTGTGTATTCGGTGGCCTGTCGAGTTTCCAGACCAGTTATGCCGCGGCCCGCTCGCTGGATTACTCGCTGTTCTTTCTCGGTTTCATGGGGGCGGCGATCAGTAGCCGGATGCTGATCGCAGGCTTCGTGGTCAAGCGTGATCCGTTGCGCGCGTCGTGTCTGCTGTCGGGGCTGATGCTCGGCTCGATTGTGCTGTTCACGTTCGTCGTCCACAACGGGTTCGCTTATCTGCTGGCGGCGATGATGCTCGGTGTCGGTTACGGCCTGACGTATTCGGTGATCAACGGCCTGGCCGCCAACGAAGCACCGAATGGCACTACTTCGCAGGCACTGCTGCTATTCAGTCTTGCCTACTTCATCGGCGTTTTTGGCTTTCCGTTACTGGCCGGAAAAATCATCGTCGAACACGGTATGGCAACGCTGTTGCTTACGGTGTTGGCGGTCGCACTGGTGAACTGGTTGATCACCCTCGGCCGACTGCTCTGGCGCCGGCTCAACGTCAAAGCCGCGCAGGTGATATAGACCGTTCGTCGTTCCTCAGGCACCAATCCAATTCGCGGGCAGACCAATAAAAGGTAAGGATTCCAATCACTGGAGAAGCCCTATGATTTCGTCAAGGTTGACCGCTGTTGTCTTCACCGCCCTGCTCTGCCCCGCAGCCTTCGCTGCAACTGCCGCAGGCACAGGCCCTACCGATCCGACCCCACCGCGAGCCCCGGTCATCAACAGTGCCCCCGGCATGAATACCGACGGCTCCGGCGTCCCCCTGATCAACCAGCCGCCCGCCACCGGCACTGACCCACGTACCCAGGGCAGTGACCCCGGCCGCCAGGGTGGCATGAACACCCCTGACTCCCCCGCCACACCCGACAACGCCGGCCCCGGCATCGGCTCGAAAACCACCACGGGTGGTTCGGGCTCCGAGGGCAGCGGCCAGTAGTTCGCCGACGCGAGCGTCCTATTCACATCCATGAAGAGGTAACCATGAACGTCGATAAAAACCTGGAAAAAGAAGTCCTCACCCGCCTGCTGCACGCCCACCCGAGCGGATTGGGCAAAGAGGTACTGGACAATTATCGCGGTGAGAAAGTCGTGGCCAGCGCCCTCGCCGCCCTGCAGGAACGCGGACTGATCCACCATGGTCATGTGACCTGCAACGAAGCCGGCGAACACTCGTTGAATTTGCCGATCAAGCTCAGTGCGGCTGGGGTTGAAGCGGCGCGAAAGCTCGATAGCTGACGGTCGTTCCGCGAGCAGTAGAGTCCTATATGAGCCGCAGCAGGCTGCGATCTTTCAAGATCAAAAGATCGCAGCCTGCGGCAGCTCCTACAGGGGTTTTGTGAGCGACGTGATTCCTTGTGGGAGCCAGCCTGCTGGCGATGACGGTTGTTCAGTCGCCGCGTATCAATGCATCAACCTCAGCACTCCCCGGCGATGTCGCCGGCCCCCACCGCGTCACCGCCACAGCCGCCGCCGCATTGGCCCGCCGTGCGGCCTCATGCGCATTCAAACCCTGCGCCAATCCGGCGACAAACACCCCGGCATGGGCATCGCCCGCTCCGTTGCTGTCCACGGCTTTTACCGCAAACCCCGGCACATGCCGTCGCTCGCCACGCTGTTGAATCCAGCAACCCTGCGGCCCGTCGCGCACCACCTGCAGCACCTCTTTCGGGAGATGCTCAGCGAGACGATCCAGGGCTTCAGCGAGGTCCGCAGCCCCGGTAAACCGCAACGCCTCGACGCTGTTGCTGGTCCACACATCGATGCGCGGCAGCAGCGCCTGCATCAACGGCGAATCCGGTGACTCGACCAAAGGGCCCGGGTCGAACACCACGTTGATCGTATCGGGCAGCGCCAGCGTCCAGTCCAGCAACGCCTGCGCCTTGCCTTCATGCAGCAGGCTGTAGCCACTCACATAAACGTAATCGCCCGCCTCGGCCGTCACGCTGTTCAGGTCTTCCTCGGTAACTTCCCCTTCAGCGCCGATGTAGGAAATGAAACTGCGCTCGGCCGACGCATCGGTCAGTGCCACGCAAATCCCGGTGTCGCGCGGCGCAGGCGTTTTAATGCCGATGTGAATGCCCTCTTCACTCATCGCCTGGCGTGCCAGATCGCCGAAACGCCCGGTGCCGTGGCGGCCGAGATACACCACTGGCAGACCATTGCGCACGGCAGCGGCCATCACGTTGAACCCGCCGCCGGCCTCGAAACCGGCAGACTGCGCCAGCACATCGCCGCCGACTTGTGGCAGCTGATCCACCGCCATGACCAGGTCGATGATGACCTGGCCGGTGTGCAACATCTTAGGCATGAGCATTCTCGACTTGCGCGGCGCGGCGATCTTTCGCCCCGCCAAGGACGAAGTAAATGCCACCGGCCACCACGAAGGTCACGATCCAGCCCAGACCGTTGTGCCCCAGCCACGAGTCGGACAGGAAGCCCTTGAACCAGACGTTCTCGGCGGTGGTGCCGATGGTGGTGAAACTGAAGCCGAGCACGATGGCAATCGCCCAGGCGCCGAACGCGCGCCACTCGATGCCGCCGCGATACCAGTAGGCGCTGCTCGGGCTGACGTCGAGCAGGTCTTTGGGGCTGTAGTAATGGCGGTGAATCAGGTCGACCACGAAAATCCCGACCCACGCGGTGATTGGCACCGCCAGCAGGGAAATGAAGGTGATGAACGGACCGTAGAAGCTGTCGGCGATCAGCATGAAATAGATCGAGCCGGCGAAGATCGCGACGATGTCCACCACCACCGCGTACACGCGTTTGACCTTCAGGCCGAGGGTCAGCGTGGTCAAACCGGCGGAGTACACAGAGAGGTTGTTCGACAGCAGCAGACCGCCGAACGCGGTGATCAGGTACGGCACGGCCATCCACGTCGGCAGCATGTCGCGGATGGCCACGATCGGGTCAGTTGCCGAGGCCAGGTCGTTGTTGCCCACCGACAGCAGGCCGCCGAGGGTGATCAGCAGCACCAGCGGAATCCCCGCGCCGAACGCCGCCGACGCCACCAGACGCACGGCTTTGACGCTGCGGTGTTGATAGCGCGACATGTCGGCACCAGCGTTTGCCCAGCCGATCCCGGTGCCGGCGGCCATGGTGCCGATGCCGATGATCATCGCGCTCAGCGGCGCCGGGGTGGCGTTGAACACCGCGCTCCAGTCGATGGTCGCGCAGAGGAAGCCGCCGACCAGAATGTTCAGCGCGCCGAACACATAGGTTGCCCACTTCTGGATCACCAGCAACGTGGCATGACCGAGGCCGGAAACCGACAGGGTCAGCAGGACGAAAATCGCGATGAAGATCAGTGTCAGCAGCGGTGCGCTTTTCGCTTCTACCGGGGAGCCGAACAGGATCGAGCACAGCGACAGCAGCACGAATGCCGCCGTGGTGGTGTTGACGGTTTCCCAGCCCAGGCGCGACATCAGCGAGACCAGCGTCGGGCCGATGTTGCCGCGTACGCCGAAGATCGCCCGCGACAAGGTCAGGCTCGGCGCACGTCCCCGGCGGCCGGCAATCGAGATGATCCCCACCACCGCAAACGAACCGGCCGCACCGACAATCGCGACGATGATCGCCTGCCAGATCGCCAACCCGCGAAACGCCACCAGCGTGGCGCCCAGCGGCAGACCGAGAATGGAAATGTTGGCGGCGAACCAGACCCAGAACAGCTGCAGCGGGTGGCCGTTGCACTCGGCTTCCGGCACCGGTTCGATACCCCGGGTTTCCAGCTGTCCGGCGCTTTGCCCGGCGTTTGATGAACTCATGAACAGTGCTCCTGTTTGCCTTTATTGTGGTTGTGGCAATGACGCAAAATTTAGTGCTTTTGTGGCGAGGGAGCTTGCTCCCGCTCGGCTGCGCAGCAGTCGCAATCCAGTCAGTACGATGTTTTCGCACCAGTCAGCAGGGTTTGGGGCCGCTTCGCAGCCCAGCGGGAGCAGGCTCCCTCGCCACAGTTATGTGATCAGCGCAGGGCCAACAGCCCCTGCACCAGGGGCTCAAGCTTCAGATGATTGACCGCTTTGACCGTGTCGATCATCGGCACCGGCCAGCTCTCAAGGCCCAGGCAGGCGCCGAGCATGGCGCCGAGAATCGCCGCGATGGTGTCGGTGTCACCGCCAAGACTGGCGGCCATGCACAGCGCATCGAACGCGTTCATCTCACCGACCGCCACTTGCTGCGCCAGGGCGAACGACACCACCACCGACTCCTGCGACGCCACCGATGTGCCGATCACGTCGTACAGCAAATCCGCCAGCAGCGCCTTGTCACTGTCGACGCTGATGGTGCGCGCCCAACTGATGCGCGAAGCGATACGCCCTCCCGCGACCCAGTGCCCGTGTGCTTCGGCCTGTTGCGCAATCTGCTGGCCGAGGTTCAACGCCTCGCCCAGGTCCATGCCGTTGATCCCGGCCGAGACCACCGCCGCCACCGCCGCCGCACTGGAAATGCCCAGCGTGGTGTTGTGGGTGACCTGACAGGCCTGCACCACCGCCGCGATGAAGCGCTGGGGATCGGCCACGTCCGCGGCGATGCCCACCGGGGTGATGCGCATCGCCGCGCCGTTGGTGGTGCCGTAGCGTCCGGCCTCCTCCGGCGAGTGGCCGGCGAGGATCATTTCAATGGCGCGTTTGGTCGACGGACCGAGCAGGTCCTGCGAGCCTTTGGCCTGCATCTCGGCCTCCCACTCGATCAACCGCTGGGCGAGCACTGCCGGCTCAATCCGGCCCTTGCCTTCGAGCAGCAACTCGCCGACCAGGATCGCCTGTTCGGTGTCGTCGGTGATCGAGCCTTTGGGCATGTTGGCGGCGATCGGCTGCAGCGGGCCGGCGTCCTGCAGGTCGGTGATCCGGCCGAAGCGGGTCTTGATGGTTTCGCGGTTCAGCGATTGCGTCGGCATGCCCAGCGCATCACCGAGGGCCAGGCCATAAAACGCACCAAGGGCACGGTTGAGCGCGGTCATTTCGATTCTCCAAATTGCAGGTGCAGGCGGAAATGCACCGGGTCGAGCAGGCTTTCGACCTGCTCCATGAAACGGTTCTGCCGGTCGTAGGTGGTGCGCAGGGCCTTGAGGAAAACCGTCCCCACCGGGCGCCCGAGCAGTTCGGCATCTTCGGCATTCAGCGGCTCGGCGCCGATCCATTGATCGCCGCGCTCGCCGATGTAGCCGTAGGCGGCCAGGGTGATGGTCAGCGAACTGTCGATCAGACCGACACGCGGCAGGCTTTCCAGGCCCCCGGTGGCCGGCATCAAAGAGCGCTCGAGGGACACCAGCGTGCCGTCGTTGGAACGCCGGCGCCGGTCGAGGGTGATGAATTGTTCGGTGCCGAAACGCGAGAGCAGGTCGGGCCGGGTCACGGCTTCCAGACGCAGCACTTCGGTATTGATCAGCACCCCGCTGTCGGCCAGCGCCTGCGCCCAGCCACTGCGCTGATCGAGCACCACACCGTCGAACGTGACGATGGAGCCGACCCCGCTTTGCGTGGCGATGTAATTGCGCCGCTTCAGTTCGGCCAGCGCTTCGCGCAACGTGCCACGGCTGACGTTGAATTCCTGAGCCAACTGATGCTCGCCGGGCAACAGAAAGCCGTCCTCCATGAGGCCGCTTTCGATGCGCCGGACGAGTTCGTCGACCACCCGTTGTTTCTTGTCAAATCGTACCTGTCTAATCATGTACAAATTGATACCCGAAACGGGTGCGGGCGGGCAAGAGGTTTTTAGGAATTCGGACAGAAGAATGCATAACTGTGGCGAGGGAGCTTGCTCCCGCTGGGCTGCGCAGCGGCCCCAAAACCCGTGACAACGATGAGTCTGATACACCGCACTGTCCGGATTTGCGACTGCTGCGCAGTCGAGCGGGAGCAAGCTCCCTCGCCACAAAATTATGCTTCTACAGATAGAATCAGCGTTGTTTCAGGCGGTCGATCACCACCGCCAACAGCAAAATCGAACCGCGAATCACATACTGATAAAACGTGTCGATGTTCTTCAGGTTCATCGCATTCTCGATGATCGCCAGAATCAACACCCCGGCAATCACATGCCGGATCATGCCGATCCCGCCACTCAGCGACACCCCGCCCAACACACACGCCGAGATTACGGTCAGTTCGAAACCCTGGCCAATCATCGGCTGCCCGGAGGTCATGCGCGACGCCAGAATCACCCCGGCCAGCGCACCGATCACACCGTGCACGGCGAAGATGATGATCTTGGTCCGGTCAACGTTGACCCCGGCAAGCAACGCCGCTTCCTGGTTGCCACCGATGGCCATGGTGTTGCGGCCGTAGGTGGTGTAGTTCAGCAGCCAGCCGAAGAACAGAAAGCAGACGATGGTGATCAGGATCGGCACCGGCACGCCGAACAATTGGCCGTTGCCGAAGACGAAGAACGATTCCTGCGACACGCCCACCGCTTTGCCGTTGGCAAAAATGTAGGCCAGGCCACGAACGATCTGCATTGTTGCCAGCGTGGTAATCAACGCATTGACCCGCAGCTTGGCAATCACGATGCCGTTGATCAGCCCGACAATCAGGCCCATCACCAGCGCCGCGCTGACGCCGAGGAACACGCTGTTGGTGTCGCGCATCACCACCGCCGCGACCACCCCGGCGCAGGCGATCACCGAGCCCACCGACAAGTCGAAATGCCCTGACGCCAGGCAGTAGAGCATGGTGCACGCGGCGATGCCGGTGGTGGAAATCGCCAGCCCGAGCCCGCGCATGTTCAGCGGCGACAGGAAGTTGTCGATCAGCAACGTGCAGGCGACGAAGATGCCGATGGCCGCCAGCAGCATGACCCAGTCGTCGAGGAAGCGCCGCAGGTCCAGCGGTTTGCGGGGAGTCGGCAGCGCCTTGTTTTGGATGGTCATCATGTTCACCTCTCAGTTCGCCACGCCGTCAGCGCGATGGCGCGGCAAAGCCAGTTGCAACAGGTTGGATTCATTGGCCTGGTCGCGGCTGACTTCGCCGCGCAGCGCGCCTTCGCACAGCACCAGAATGCGGTCGGAAATGCCCATCACTTCCATGAGGTCGCTGGACACCACGATCACCGAAATGCCATCGGCGGCCAGGTTATGGATGATCTGGTAGATCTCGGCCTTGGCACCGATGTCGATGCCGCGAGTAGGTTCGTCGAGCAGCAAGACTTTCATCGGCATCGACAACCAGCGCCCAAGAATGGCCTTCTGCTGATTGCCGCCAGACAGGAATTTGATCTGCTGGCCGGCATGCGGCGTTTTCACTTTCAGCGCCTTGATCTGTTTGTCGGCGTTGCCCTTCTCCCACAGCCCGCGCAACAGACAGCCGAGGCTGGCATTGGCACCGCGCGCGCTGATGTTGATGTTCTCGGCGACGCTGGCCAGCGGGATGATCCCCTCCTTTTTGCGGTCCTCGGGGCACAGCAGGATCCCGGCGGCAATCGCGTCACGCGGTGAGCGCAGCTTCAGTTCATGGCCGCGCAATTCCAGACGTCCGGCGGTGTTGCGCTCCAGCCCGCTGAGCAGCCGGAACAATTCCGTGCGCCCGGCACCGACGAGGCCGAACAGCCCGAGAATCTCGCCCTTGTGCGCCTCGAAACTCACCGGCTCGCGCAGGCCCGGGCCGAGCAGACCGTCGACCTTCAGCGCCACCGCGCCACGCGGGCGGCTGCGGTAATCGTAGATGTCCTGGATGTCGCGCCCGACCATGCAGGTCACCAGTTGATCGTGGGTCAACTGGCTCATGTCGTCGAAGGTGCGCACGTAACGGCCGTCCTTGAACACCGTCACCGCATCGCAAATGCGGAACACTTCTTCCATGCGATGGGAGACGTAGAGCACCACTTTGCCCTCATCGCGCAAGCGGCTGATGATCGCCATCAAACGGTCGATCTCGCGGGCCGAAAGGCTGCTGGTCGGCTCGTCGAAAGCAATCACATGCGCGCCACGGGACAGCGCCTTGGCGATTTCCACCAATTGCCGCTGGCCGAGCGACAGGCGCCCGACCTTGGTCTGCGGATCGATTTCATCGGCCAGGCCCTTGAGGCAGGCCAAGGCGTTCTGGCGCAATGCGCCGCGATTGATCAGACCGAAACTGGCCGGCAGATGGCCGAGAAACAGGTTCTCGGCCACGCTCATTTCCGGCACCAGATGCAGCTCCTGGTGGATCACCGCGACGCCATTGCCGATGCTGTCGGCCGTCGACTTGAAGGCCATGGTCTGCTCGCCGATCTGCAACTCGCCGCTGCTCGGGATGTAGGCCCCGCCGAGGATCTTCAGCAGGGTCGACTTGCCGGCGCCGTTCTCGCCCATCAAGGCGTGGACCTGCCCCGGATGGGCGACGAAGCTGATCGCGTCCAGCGCCTTCACCCCGGGAAAGGTCTTGCCGATCCCGTTGAAGCGCAGGCTGCCGCCGGCGCTGCTTGCATGTGTCTGTACTTGCGCGTGCATCTGAGTCACCTCTTCACACCGATCGAGCAGCCATCAATTCCACAGGCCGATTTTTTCCAGCTCTTGCTTGAAGTTCTCGCGGGTGATCAGGGTGACGTCGTCCATCGCCGTGTACTTCGGCGGCTCTTTGCCGGTGGTGACCCACTCGTACATCATCTCGGCAGTCTTGTAGCCTTCGATGTGCGGGCTCGGCAGCATCGAACCGAAGAAACCGCTGTTGGGCTTTTTCAACTCGCCGATGGCGTCGGTGCCGTTGATGCCGATGCCGATCACGTTGGCCGCAGCGAACCCGGCGGCTTCGGTGGCGCGCACGCCGCCAAGCACGGTGTTGTCGTTCATCCCGCCGATGACCAGGTTCTTCGCCGCGCTCGGCAGTTTGACCAGCGCCGAGTTGGTGGCGTCCATGCTGCCCGGCACGTCGAGGGTCTTGAGCGCCGCGAACAGGATGTGATCCTTCGGCATGCCGGCGTCTTCCAGGGATTTGACCGAGCC
Organism: Pseudomonas sp. 86_A; assembly: GCF_017491705.1. NCBI lineage: Bacteria > Pseudomonadati > Pseudomonadota > Gammaproteobacteria > Pseudomonadales > Pseudomonadaceae > Pseudomonas > Pseudomonas sp. 86_A. The sequence continues at coordinate 263,367 of NZ_JAFGYS010000007.1, forward strand.
GTCGGTGCGCTTCTTGCCGGTGTCGAGTTCGTTGTAGGTGTTGACCACGGCGTAGGTGTCTTTCCAGTCCCAGTTGCGTTTCTTCGCTTCGGCGACCATCGCGTTGCCCTGCTTCTGGCCGACTTCAAATGCGGCCATGCCGAGGTACGGCACGTCTTCCATGAACTTGCCGTTGGCGTCGACGAAACGGTCGTCGACGGCGATCACTTTGAGGTCATTGAGCTTGGCTTTGGCCATGATCGCCGGGCCGAGCGACACGTCCGGCGGGCAGATCACGAAGCCCTTGGCCCCGTTGGCGGCGAGGCTGTCGATGGCCGAGAGGGTTTTCTCCCCGTCCGGCACAGCGATCTTGATCAGTTCGAAGCCTTTGTCCTTGGCGGCTTTCTCGGCGAAGGCCCATTCGGTCTGGAACCAGGGCTCTTCAGCCTGTTTGACGAGGAAACCGATTTTCACGGCATCGGCAGCCAGCAGCGAACTGCTCAGGCTGAACGCAGTGACCGCCAGCGCGGCACTGCACAGGGTACGAATCCCGAAACGACGTTTCATAAGCTGACTCCTTGTTATTTTTTTTGAGCAATGTTTGAAAACTGTGGCAAGGAAGCTTGCTCCCTCGCCACGAGTTGCGGCGTTCAATCGTTCACAGCGTGTAACAACAGCCTTTGTTGAAAATAGTCATATCGTATGATGATTGGATTTCAGGCGGATTCATCCGCTTCAAACCCGGTCCGCTCAGTCGTGGTACATCACTGAGCGACCACCATCGATGGTGATGCACGAGGCGTTGATGAACGGCGCCTCATCACTGGCCAGAAACACCGCGGTCATCGCCACTTCGATCGGCTGGCCGATGCGTTTTGGCGGGTGCAGGTCAAAGGCGCGCTGACGCTCGGCATGCGGATCGGCAAAGCCGTTCCAGTAATCAACGTTCAGTTGCGTTTCGATGTAGCCCGGGGCGATAGCGTTGACCCGAACGCCTTTCGCCGCGTACTCGATGCCCAGCGCCCGGGTCAGCCCGAGCAGGCCGTGCTTGGCCACCGGATACGGGAAGCAGCCGGGAATGATGTGGCTGGAATGGGTCGAAGCGATGTTGATGATGCTGCCGACGCCCTGCTCGATCATCTGTGGCAGCACGGCTTTGCAGCCGTGCCAGGCGCCGTCCAGGTCGATGGCGAAGCAGCGGCGCCAATCTTCTTCGGTCATTTGCAGCGGGTCACGGAACACGTTGACCCCGGCGCAGTTGACCAGCACGTCGATGCGCCCGTGGCGTTCGACGGCGAGTCTGGCCATGGCGTGCAGGTCTTGCTGATGCGACACGTCAGCCTTGATCGCCTGCACGTCGGCGCCCTGCTCGCGCCAGTGGGCGGCAACCTGCTCGACTTTCTCCGCCTGAATATCGCTGATCACCAGTTTGGCCTGCTGCGAGGCGAAGGTGGCGACGATGGCTTCGCCGATGCCTTGAGCGGCGCCGGTCAGCAGGACCACTTTGTTTTTCAGACGCTCGCCTCTCGGCGGCGCGGGCACCGGCGGCAAGGAAAGAGGTTCAGCCATGGATCAGGACTCCTGCTCGTAAGCACAAAAAAACCGGGCATCTGACGATGTCCGGTCTGGAAGACTGTGAGAACAAGACAGGCAGGCGCGGCGAGCGACGCCGGGCCGTTGCGAGACGCTGACTCCGTTGGGGAGTGCGATAGAGATTCGCTGCATCACTTCACCTGTTTTGTTCTTTTTAAGTGTGAGTGCGTGTTACTGCTGGAGCCGACTATAAACCCGACCGCCAAATAATCTCAATATATAATTTTGCATCCCATATTCTGGGATTTAACCCGCGAACCGCGTGCAGAGTTTGCCCGGCACATCGACGCGCATCGACAACACCGCGCCATCCAGCGGGTGGTTGTGCGGACTCTGGGCGCTGGTGATGTACAGGGTTTTCAGATCCTCGCCGCCGAATACGCAACTGGTCGGGCGGCTGACCGGCAGTTCGATCCTGCGGTCGACCTTGCCTTCCGGCGTCAGACGCAGCAGGCAACTGCCGTCCCACCGCGCGTTCCACACATAACCTTCGGCATCCATCGCCGAACCGTCTGGACCGCCGTTCTGATCAGGGCCATACCAGGGATCAGCTACATCAAGGTTGCCGTCGGCGTGAATAAAATAGCGATACAGCGTGTCATCAAGACTGTCGCCGAACAGCACCGTGGTGCCGTCTTCACTCCACAACAGCGTGTTGGGTATCCCCAGGCCGCGCAGCAACGGCGTGACGCGCTGGTCTGGATCAATGCGGAACAAGCCACCGGAGCGACGGGTGATCGGCAGGTCTTCGCCGTGGTCGCCGATGTTGTTCTGCATGGTGCCGAGCCACAGTCGGCCCAGCGCATCACAGCGTGCTTCGTTGGGCCGATTGCCCGGTTGCGGGTCGGCGATGCAGAACAATTCCAGGCGTGGTTCGAGGCCCGGGGAATCGAGGTCCAGCCGATACACGCCGCTGCTCAGGGTCACCAGCGCATCGCCACCGGCACAGGGGATGAACGCGGAAACGTGCTCGGGCATCTGCCAGATCTGCACGTTGTTGCCGATCAGCCGCAGCGCCTGCCTGCCGGCGATATCGACCCAGTACAGCGCCTGAGTCGGGGCATCCCAGAACGGGCCTTCACCGAGCTTGGCGCGGTGTTGGGTTACGGCGGTCCACGTCATGTTGAATCCTTCATGTTGTTGTTTTAACTGTAGGAGGTGAGCCTGCTCGCGATGGCGGTGGTTCAGTCAAAGTGGCTTTTTCTGGTACGGCGCCATCGCGAGCGGGCTCACTCCTACAGGGGGATTTGTGTTGTCAGCTGGCTTTCTTGTCGGCCATTACCTTTGGGTAAAAGCGTTTGATCGCCAGGTCAGCGTTGTCGATCAGGGTCATGCAGGCCCACACCCCGCGCGCGGCATCCCGGGCGGCGATGGCGTCGGCCATGTCCTTGTGAATGGGTAATGTGCGGCGCAATTCGTCAGGGTCGGCGGCGGAAACTTCAAACGACACGGCGAGCAAGGCGCCGAGGGCCGGAACCATTTGTTCGATGAACTGGTTGTGGCTGGCTGCCAGAATGCACTCGTGGAACACCTGGTCGGCACGGTTGTAATCGATGCCGCTGTCGACCGCCCGCTCCAGCGCGTTATACGCCAGTCGCACGGCTTCGATCTGCTCGAGGCTGGCGCGCTCGCAGGCCCAGCGCACGGCCATCGGTTCGATGGTGCGCCGCAGGTCGAGCAGGTCATCGACGAAGTTTTCCGGCAAGCCGTTGCGTGACAGCCAGCCGACGACTTGCGGATCGAACAGGTTCCAGCGCCGCACTGGCAATACCCGGGTGCCGACCTTCGGGCCGACTTCGAGCATGCCTTTGGCGACCAGGGTTTTGATCGCTTCGCGGATCACCGTACGGCTGACACCGAGTTGCTCGCCCAGATCGGCCTCGACCTTGATCGTCTGCCCCGGTTTGACCTGGCCAGCGGCAATCCAGCTGCCCAGCCAGTCGACCGTTGACGCATGAAAGCTGCTGGACATGAAAACCTCAAAGCGGTTCGCGATGGGTCATCAAGCTAATCATCATACGAATAACCGTCAATGGGATTTTTCAGACAATCCACAAACCCAATGTGGGAGCGAGCCTGCTCGCGAAGGCGGTGTATCAGTCAACATTGATGGTGACTGACATAGCGCTTTCGCGAGCAGGCTCGCTCCCACAGTTAGTGATGTGTATTGATCAGGGTTCGAGGCCGATGCGGAAGAACTCGCCGCCGCTCCACACACCCAGCCAGCGCTGCCCATCGATTTCGCGACTGACTGCCAGTTCCACCAGTTGGTAGAACACATTGCGATGAATCAGCGCTTCAAGGTTGGTCCGCACATGCACGTAAGGTGCGGGTTCCTGAGTCGTCGGGTCGATCTCGACACGGATCGGATGTTCCGGCCCGGCTTCGGCGGTTTCTTCGACATTGGTGGTGAAACGCAGGACCTGCGCCTCGCCCTCGCCTTCGACTTCCACGGCAATTGCCACGAAGGGCGCATCGTCGACCTTGATCCCAACCTTTTCGACCGGGGTGATCAGGAAGTAGTCATCGCCGTCGCGGCGGATGATCGTGGAGAACAGCTTGACCATCGGCTTGCGCCCGATCGGCGTACCCAGGTAATACCAGGTGCCGTCGCGGGCGATGCGCATGTCGATGTCGCCGCAGAAGTCCGGGTTCCACAAGTGCACCGGCGGCAGGCCTTTGGTTTTGGGGATCTGTCCCAACAGGTCATTGGCTTTTTGCGGGCCACTCATGGCGTACTCCTTGGTTTATTGGTCGCCGACTCCGAGCAGGCTGCGCGCGTATTGCGCCAGTGGCGGGCCGATCAGGTCTTCAGGCTTGTTGTCGTGGAACGTCAGTAAACCGCCACGACTCTTGATCCGTGCAGTATCAATCAAATACTGGGTGCTGGTCTCGATCAACATGATTTGAATCACCCCGCCGTCGATGCCCAGACGATCCACGGCTTCCTGATCGAGCCACTCGTCGGAGTTGCCAATGCGGTCGTCAGCCTTGGCGAAACGGGTGTACAGCAGGTAATGGGCGCCGGCATCGCGAGCTTCGCCCATCGCCTGATCAAGACCTTCTGGAGCGCGGGCACGACGAACCATCGGGAAGTATTCGACAAAGCCCTTGAAGGCTTCTTCGGCCACCACGTTCGGGCGCGGGTAAGAGCCGCCCGGCGGTGCGAACGCGCCTTGGGCGATGTAGATGAACGAGTCCGGCTGAATGCGGAAATTGTTCACCCGGCGGCTGTCGCTGTGATCCAGCAGCCCCGCGTCGCTCATCTGATAGCGAGTGCCTTCGGCCATATCGCTGACAGTCATACAGCCGCCAAGCGCCAAAACGGCCAGCAGCAAAACCAGGCTACGCATCCTCATCCTCCAGAAGCCGGTGACGGAAAACCGGCGAATGGCCGTTGGATGCAGCTTTTGCGCCAGTCCTTGTCACTGTGCAGGTATCCGATTTGAAATAAGGTATTTGTGGCGAGGGAGCTTGCTCCCGCTCGGCGGCGCAGCCGTCGCAAATCCGGGATTTGAAGTAAGCCGGATGCGCTGAGATGAATGGTTTTCGGTTTGGCTGGCAACCCAGCGGGAGCAAGCTCCCTCGCCACAAAAGCCAGTTCAGCCGCCGATGATCTTCATGACGGTCGCGCCACCGGAGAACGCCACTTCCTGTTTGTCGCCCAAGGCCTTGACCAGCAAGCGCTGCAACGCCGGCAGTGCCTGGTGACGCGGCTTGTCGAGCAGGTCACCGACATAGTGGCGGTTGCTCGACGACAGGCAGCCATGCAGCCAGCCGGTCGACGACAGACGCAAACGCGAGCACGTCCGGCAGAACGGCACGCTTTCGTTGGCAATCACGCCGAAATGACCGACGCCCGGGATCGCATAGCGCACGGCTGTGGCGTCCACCGGCGCATCGGCCTGGGCGTACTCGTAGCGTTCGCCGATCAGGCTCAACAGTTGCTGCAGGCTGACGAACTGTTGCAGGAAGGCATTGGAGTCGGTGGCGAGGTGGCCCATGCGCATCAGCTCGATGAAGCGCAGCTCGTAGCCACGTTCCAGGCAGTAATCGAGCAGCGGCATCACCTGATCCAGGTTCTGCCCGCGCAACGGCACCATGTTGACCTTGATCTTCAGGCCCGCCGCTTTTGCCTGGTCCATGCCATCGAGCACGGTCGCCAAGTCACCACCACGGGCGATGCTGCGGAACGCACCGGCGTCGAGGGTATCGAGGGACACGTTGATCCGGCGCAAACCGGCGTCCACCAGCAGCGGCAGCTTCTTCGCCAGGAGTTGACCGTTAGTGGTCAGGCTGATGTCTTCCAGGCCCATCTTGCCGACGGCGCTCATGAAAGATTCGAGTTTGGGGCTGACCAGCGGCTCACCGCCGGTGATACGCAGACGCTCAATGCCGGCAGCTTCGATCAGGTAAGCGACGCCACGAGCCATGGCCTCGGCCGACAGTTCATCCTGCGCAGCCACCAGCCGCTTGCCGTTGGGCACGCAGTAGGTACAGGCGTAATTGCAGGCTGAAGTCAGGCTGATGCGCAAATTGCGAAAACGCCTGCCTTGACGGTCAACGATCATGATCACTCCGGCGATAGAATTTCGAGCTGCTAAAACTTGACTCACAAATCAAGTTTTAGCAAGCCCTATGCCTGAGTATATTCCTGCGGTACTGCGTCATGCAGCGAAATCATGACGCAATAAGGCCGCTGAATGATTCAGCTGCTCGGGGTTTCCGGATCACGCTTGCGCTTGTTGCCCATGCGCACGCCGATGTCCATCAGGAACTGGAAGAAACCTTCCTGATCTTCCAGCACGTTGCTCCAGAACGGCGAGTGATACAGCGCCACCGCGCCGTGCACCAGCGCCCAGGATGCGCAGTAGTGGAAGTACGGCGGCACGTCTTCGAGCTTGCCTTCGCTGATGCGGCCCTTGATGAGCAAGGTCAGGCGTTCGAAGTTCGAGGCGCGGATCTTGTGCAGCTCCTCGACCATCTCCGGCACCTGATTGCCTTTTACGACCTTCTCTTCGAGACGGTCGAACAGGCGGTAGCGCTGCGGGTCGCGCATGCGGAATTCGAAGTAGGCACGGGACAGCGCTTCCTTGTCCTTGTCGACATCGGCCGAATGCAGCAGCTCGTTCAAATCGCGCTCGTAATCGAGCATCAGCCGCAGGTAGATCTCGGCCTTGGATTTGAAGTGCTTGTAGATCGTGCCTTTGCCGATACCCACGGCATCAGCAATCATCTCGACGGTGACACTGTCTTCACCTTGTTCGAGGAACAGCTTGAGCGCGGTATCGAGAATTTCTTGCTCGCGGCGACGAAACTCACGGACCTTACGAGGTTCTTTGTGCATAAGAAAAGGTCTGTAGGGGTCAAAATTCGAAGCCGCGTATTATGCCTAACTTGCACAAAAATGCACGGATCATCCGACCATATCTGCGTTTCTTGTTCATTTTGCGAACGCTGGGGGTGCAATGAGAACTCAACTGAAGCGAGCGTATTCCAAATTTGTTTAAAAACCCCGGCCGCTCAACTGGACTCAACGCCAGACTGATCAATACTTGAACTGTCGGACGGCATCTCCCCCAAGTGCCGTGCCGATAAAGGTACCAAGGGACCGCGTGCCTTTGTTTTACTCCTAATGGTCTTAACCCGGATTCACCCCCCAGAACCCGGGTTTTTTTTGCCTGCGATTTGGCTTTCGCGGTGGAATCTGCCCACACGCGATGCCCATTTCGCAGTCAAGCAGATTTAACACTCGCCAGCGGGAACAGCCGCTTGAAATTCTCGGTGGTCTGCTCGGCAAACCGCTCGTAGTTTTCCCCACGCAACATTGCCAGGAACTCGGCCACTTCGCGCACGTACTGCGGCAGGTTCGGCTTGCCGCGATAAGGAATCGGCGCCAGGTACGGCGAATCGGTCTCCACCAGCAGCCGGTCGGCCGGCACTTTGCTCGCCACATCGCGCAAGGCGTCGGCATTGCGAAAGGTGACGATACCCGACAGGGAAATGTAATAGCCCATGTCCAGCGCGGCCTTGGCCATGTCCCAGTCTTCGGTGAAGCAATGCAGCACACCGGCCTGGGGCAGCGCGGCCTCGCGCAGCAGTTCAAGGGTGTCGGCGCGGGCGCCACGGGTATGGATGATCACCGGTTTGCCGGTCTGCTGGGCGGCTTGCAAGTGCAGACGGAAGGATGCCTGCTGCAACTCGGCGGCTTCCGGCTCGTAGTGGTAATCCAGACCGGTTTCGCCGATCGCCACCACTTTCGGGTGATTGAGTTCGTGCAGCAACCAATCCAGCGCGGGCGCCGCGCCCGGCTGCACATCCAGCGGATGCACACCGACCGAACAATCGACGTCGGCATAACGTTCGGCCAGGGCTTTGACGTCGGCGGCGTTGTCGGCACTGACGCCGATGCACAGGAAGTGCCCTACCCCGCGCTGCCGGGCCGCATCGAGGGCAGCATCCAGCGAACCGTCATGGGCGGCAAGGTCGAGGCGATCAAGGTGACAATGAGAATCTACGAGCATAAAGGACTGCAACTTACATCGTATGAGTGGGACGGTCGGACTTGAGGGCTCCGGCCAGATGGGTTTCGATGCGACTGCGAGCGGTGTTGTCGCCATCGTTGAATTGCACGCCGACACCGGCGGCACGATTGCCTTGGGCGCCTTTGGGGGTAATCCAGGCAACCTTGCCGGCCACCGGAATCTTTTCCGCCTCGTCCATCAGATTCAGCAGCATGAACACCTCGTCGCCCAACTTGTAGCTCTTGTTGGTCGGGATGAACAAGCCGCCGTTTCTGATGAACGGCATGTAGGCCGCGTACAGCACCGACTTGTCCTTGATGGTCAGGGACAGGATGCCGTTGCGCGGCCCCGGGCTCATGGGTTCATTCATGTTGACCTCCTCTGCTGATCTTCAGAGTCTAGGCGCACACAGTCGTTCCAGGGCGATTACCGTTGGCCCGGCAGACTCACCCATTGCACCAACAGCGCTTCCAGCAGCAACGCCGGATTGAGGTTGGCCTTGCTCAGGACTTTCTGCCGCTGAGCGAGAATCCAGTCCTGAATATCGAGGACTTTGCCTTGGGCGCTTTTCTGCGCCAGGTACTGCACCACTTTGCGCATGTCAGTCAGACCCAGGCCATTTTCATCCTGGGTCAGTTGATAGCGCAGGATCAAGCTCGACCAGTCGCAGAACCAGTCGAACAGACGCAGCATCGGAATGTTTTTCCATTCCTCGGCCAGTTGCGTCGGCGACTGCTGCTGCTTGAGTAGCTTCTTCACCCCTTCGACCACCTGCGCGCGCTGTTCGCGCACACCCTGCGACTGCAGGCTGACCGCCGCCAGTGGCGAACCAGCCGCCAGCGTCAGCAATTCGACGCGCTCTTCTTCGGAACACTCCGGCAGCGCCTGTGCCAGCCATTGCAGGCTCATGGCCTCGCCCGGCAGCGGACATGCCTGCTGCACGCAACGACTCTTGATCGTCGGCAACAAACGGCTCGGCTGATGGCTGACCAGCAACAGCACGGTATCGCCCGAAGGCTCTTCGAGACTCTTGAGCAAGGCGTTGGCGGCGTTGATGTTCATCGACTCCACCGGTTCGATCAGCACCACCTTGCGCCCGCCCAGTTGCGCAGTCTGCACCACGAAACTGACCAGATCGCGCACCTGATCGACCTTGATCGCCTTGTCGGCTTCTTCCGGCTCAAGGATGTAATTGTCTGGATGGCTGCCGGCCTTGAGCAACAGGCAGGACTTGCACTCACCACAGGCCTCGGGCGTCGGACGCTGGCACAGCAGGCTGGCCATCAGCCGCTCAGCCAGCACACGCTTGCCGATCCCGACCGGGCCATGCAACAGATACGCGTGGGCGTGCTGACTACGCCCGGCCAGTTGCTGCCAAAGGCTGTCCTGCCATGGATAGGCCTCAGCCACGAATCAGCTCCAGCAAGTTCGGAATCAAGGTATCCAGCGATTGCTGAACCTTGACCAATGGCTGACCGGCATCGATGCGCACATAGCGCGCAGGATCGGCTTCGGCGCGCTTGAGAAATGCATTGCGTACCGCTTCGAAGAACGCCCGGCCTTCCAGCTCGAAGCGATCCAGTCGTCCGCGAGCGCTGGCACGGGCCAGGCCGACTTCCACCGGCAGATCGAAAATCAACGTCAGATCCGGGCGCAGATCGCCCTGGACGAACGTCTCCAGCGCGGCAATGCGTTCCAGCGACAACCCGCGACCGCCGCCCTGATAGGCATACGTCGAATCGGTGAAACGATCACACAGCACCACGGCGCCACGGGCCAGTGCCGGGCGAATTACTTCGGCCAGATGCTGGGCGCGGGCGGCGAACACCAGCAACAGCTCGGTGTCGGGGTTCATGACCTCGTCTGCCGGGGCCAGCAGCACATCGCGAATGCGTTCAGCCAGCGGCGTGCCGCCAGGCTCGCGGGTCAGCAGCACTTCGATACCTTCAGCGCGCAGACGCTCGGCGAGGTACTCGCGGTTGGTGCTCTTGCCGGCGCCTTCCGGGCCTTCCAGGGTAATAAACAAGCCAGTCACAGGCAGTCCTTAATCAAAGTCATTGCGCGTTTTGCGGCGCCGCCGCCCCAGGCTCGGCAGCAGGTGCCGGGGCTGGCGCAGGGTCCTGCGGCGGAACCTGCGGCACCGCCTCGGGCGCGGTGTCCGGAGACGCAGCAGGAGCCGCCTGTTCGGTAGCCGGGGCCGGAGCGGCCGGCGCCGGGCTGGAGCGGTAATCGGCACGACGCTTGAGCTGGAACTCGCGCACCGCACTGTTATGTGCCTCCAGGTCATCGGAGAACACATGGCTACCGTCGCCACGGGCAACAAAATACAGGCTGTTGCCTTCCACCGGATTGAGCGCGGCATGAATCGCCTCGCGGCCGACCATGGCAATCGGCGTCGGCGGCAATCCCGGAATCACATAAGTGTTGTACGGCGTCGGCTCTTTGAGATGCGCGCGAGTCAATTTACCGGTGTAGCGATCGCCCAAACCGTAGATCACGGTCGGGTCGGTCTGCAACTGCATGCCCAGCGCCATCCGCCGCACGAACACGCCGGCAATCTGCCCGCGTTCCTGTGGCACGCCGGTTTCCTTCTCCACCAGCGACGCCATGATCAGCGCCTGATAAGGCTCGCTGTACGGCGCGTCGGGTGAACGATTGTCCCACTCCTTGGCCAACACCTCGTCGAGGCGGTCGAAGGCTTTCTTCAGCAACTCGACGTCGGAAATACCGCGCACAAAGCGGTAGGTATCCGGGAAGAATCGGCCTTCGGGGAACAGTCCACGATGGCCGATTTTCTCCATCACTTCGCTGTCGCTCAAACCCTTGAGGGTCTGCTCGATCTTGTCATCTTTTGCCAGCGCGGCGCGGACCTGATGGAAGTTCCAGCCCTCGACCAGCGTCAGGCTGTACTGCACCACTTCGCCGCGCTTCCACAGGTCGATCAGACCGTTGACGGTCATGCCCGGCTGCATGCGGTATTCGCCGGTATGGATCGGCGTGCCGGCGAGATTGAAGCGCCAGTAGATGCGCAACCAGAAGGCGTCCTTGATCACGCCATCGGTTTCGAGTTCGAGGAAGGTACGAGTAGGCGTCGAGCCTTTCGGCACATCCAGCAGTTCTTCCTGCGTGATGTTCAGAGGCTGTTCCAGCGCCGAATGGATTTTCCAGGCGCTGGCGCCCAATAGCAGCCCTGCCAGAACCAGTCCGGTTTCCAGCAGCAGCAAGAGTTTACGTCTCACGAATCAGGCATCCAGTAGGGCGCGGGAAATGGTTTGCAGTTTACGGGTGAGCGGGCCAACCGGCCAGCTCAGCGCAGCGTAGGCACGTACCGGCCAGACGCCATACACGCTGTTGCAAACAAAGACTTCATCAGCCCATTGCAGCTGTTCGAGGCTGATGTCGGTGATTTGGGTGGGGATGGCCAATGACTCGGCCTGAAACAAAATTTCAGCACGCATCACACCGGCGACGCCGCAGCGCTTCAAATCCGGGGTGGTCAATATGCCGTCGCGCACCAGGAACAGGTTGCTGAACACGCCCTCAACGACGCGTCCGGCCTGATCGAGCATCAGGCCTTCGGCATGCTCGCTGTCGCGCCACTCGGCACGGGCGAGCACTTGCTCCAGACGATTCAGATGCTTGAGCCCGGCCAGCAGGGGTTGGTTCGACAACCGCGTAACGCAGGGGAACAGGCGTACGCCTTGTTCGCCATGCACGACAGGATAAGCAGCAGGAGGATTGCCTTGCAGAATGCGCCGGCCCGGCGCCACAGGATCGGGCGCGTAGCCACGCAAGCCATCGCCCCGGGTGAGAATGAACTTGAGCACACCCTCGCCCATCGCTGCCGCATAGCTCAGCAGCTCTTGGCGAACTTGCTCAAGATCAGCGGCGATCGCCAGACGCACGCAGCCATCGGCCAGACGGGCCAGGTGACGGTCCAGCAACACAGGCTGGCCGCGCCGCACGGCAATGGTCTCGAACAGACCATCGCCGTAAGCCAGGCCGCGATCTTTCAGCGACAGAGCGTCAGCCGGCTGACCGTCGACCCAGCAGTCCATCAACCCGCGAACCGGCGGAACGCCAACGTACCGTTGGTGCCGCCAAACCCGAAGGAGTTGGACAGTACGACGTCGATGTCCATGTTGCGCGCGGTGTGCGGCACGAAATCGAGATCGCAGCCTTCATCCGGCTCATCGAGGTTGATGGTCGGTGGTGCCACCTGGCTGTTGATTGCCAGCACACTGAAGATCGCTTCGACCGCGCCCGCCGCACCCAACAGGTGACCGGTCATGGACTTGGTGGAGCTGACCGCCAGGTTGTAGGCGTGATCACCGAACACGGTCTTGATCGCGTTGGCTTCGGCGAGGTCGCCGGCCGGGGTCGAGGTGCCGTGGGCGTTGATGTACTGCACCTGGTCGATATTGATCTTCGCATCGCGCAGGGCATTGGTGATGCAGCGCGCAGCACCGGCGCCATCGGCAGGTGGCGAGGTCATGTGGAACGCATCGCCACTGGTGCCAAAGCCGATCAGCTCGGCATAGATGGTCGCGCCGCGAGCCTTGGCGTGCTCGAGCTCTTCGAGTACCAGCGCACCGGCACCGTCGGAGAGCACGAAGCCGTCACGGCCCTTGTCCCAAGGACGGCTGGCGCGGGTCGGCTCGTCGTTGCGGGTCGACAGCGCACGGGACGCGCCGAAACCGCCCATGCCCAGGCCGCACGCGGCCATTTCGGCACCGCCGGCGATCATGACGTCGGCTTCGTCGTACATGATGTTGCGTGCCGCCATGCCAATGCAGTGCGTACCGGTGGTACAGGCAGTGGAAATGGCGTAGTTCGGTCCCTGTGCACCCAGGTGGATGGACAGAAAACCGGAAATCATATTGATGATCGAGCCTGGCACGAAGAATGGCGAGATTCGACGCGGGCCCGTCTCATGCAGAGTACGGCTGGTTTCTTCGATGTTGGTCAGCCCGCCGATCCCCGAACCCATGGCCACGCCAATGCGTTCACGGTTGGCATCGGTGACTTCCAGACCAGCGTTGCGAACAGCCTGAAAACCCGCGGCCAGACCGTACTGAATGAACAGGTCGAGCTTGCGTGCTTCCTTGACCGACAGGTATTCCTCGACATTGAAGCCCTTTACCGAGCCGCCAAAACGGGTGGAATAGGCAGAAAGGTCGGTGTGTTCGATCAGACCAATGCCACTGCGGCCAGCCAGAATGCCCTGCCAACTGCTCGGCACATCCGTGCCCAGTGGCGACAACATACCCATACCGGTGACTACGACGCGTCTACGCGACACAGCACTCTCCTTTTTCAAATGACGACTTTGCATCAGGCCTAAAGAAAAAACCGCACGCCATGATGGCAGTGCGGTTTTTCCATGACAGCAGACAACGATTACAAACTATTACGCCTGGTGGCTAGTAACGTAGTCGATTGCAGCTTGTACAGTAGTGATCTTCTCAGCTTCTTCGTCAGGGATTTCGGTCTCGAATTCCTCTTCCAGAGCCATCACCAGCTCAACGGTGTCAAGGGAGTCGGCACCCAGGTCTTCAACGAAGGAAGCAGTGTTGACCACTTCTTCTTCTTTAACACCCAGTTGCTCGGCAACGATTTTCTTGACGCGCTCTTCGATGGTGCTCATACCTTGTTTTCACTCCTAATGGACAAATTCAGGCAGCTGGCCAGTGGGTAAGTGTATAGAAAGGCTTTTCAGCTTTTCAACTGAAAGCTTCACTCCTCAAACCCTGCGACCCTCTGCCTATAAATAGATTGCAGCTTTATAACGGATTTTAGACAGCTCGTATGACATTTTTTTGAAGCAATCCGTCACATTTTACTTACATGTACATCCCACCGTTCACCGGGATTGTAGCCCCAGTAACGTATGCCGCACCGTCGGATGCAAGAAAAGCGACCACAGAAGCGATCTCTTGAGCTTGTCCCAGACGACCCAGCGGAATCTGCGTCTGCAAGGCTTCACGCTGTGCTTCAGGCAGCTCGCGGGTCATATCGGTGTCGATAAACCCTGGGGTTACCGAGTTGACCGTAATCGAACGCGAACCGACTTCACGCGCCATTGCACGGCTGAAACCTTCCAGACCGGCCTTGGCGGCTGCATAGTTTACTTGGCCAGCGTTGCCCATGGCACCCACCACCGAGCCAATACTGATAATTCGACCCCAACGCGCCTTGGTCATGCCACGCAAAACGCCCTTGGACAGGCGATACAGGCTGTTCAGGTTGGTATCGATCACGTCGTACCATTCATCGTCTTTCATGCGCATCATCAGGTTATCGCGGGTGATGCCGGCATTATTGACCAGGATCGCCGGCGCACCGAACTGCTCCTGAATGCTCGCCAGCACGGCGCTGACCGATTCGTCGCTGGTGACGTTCAGTTCCAGACCCGTGCCCTGGATACCGTGCTCTTTCAGCGTAGCGGCAATCGCCTCGGCGCCTTTGGCGGAGGTCGCAGTGCCAATAACAGTGGCGCCCTGACGACCCAGTTCCAGGGCGATAGCCTGGCCGATACCGCGGCTTGCACCGGTGACCAGTGCAACTTTACCTTGCAGACTCATGCAAGCTTCTCCTGATTCAGGCCAGCGCTGCACGGGCGGCAGCGAAAGCGTCTGGGGTATTGAGGTTGGAAGTCGAAACGCCTTCGGCGCAACGTTTGTTCAGACCGGCCAGCACCTTGCCCGGGCCGCACTCGACCAGACTGGTTGCGCCTTTGGCTGCCAGAGTCTGGACCGATTCAACCCAGCGAACTGGCTTGTACAGTTGTTCGAGCAGATCACGCTTGAGGGTTTCCAGATCAGCCGGCACTTGCGCGCTGACGTTCTGTACTACCGGGATCTGCGGCGCCTGCCAGTCGATGGCGGCGATGGATTCGGCGAAGCGCTCGGCAGCCGGGCGCATCAGTTCGCAGTGCGACGGCACGCTGACCGGCAGCGGCATCGCACGCTTGGCACCACGGGCCTTGCAGCCTTCGATGGCGCGCTCGACAGCCGCCTTGGCACCGGCGATGACCACTTGACCTGGCGAGTTGAAGTTGACGGCGCTGACCACTTCACCCTGCGCCGCTTCAGCGCAGGCTGCCAGTACGTCAGCATCTTCCAGACCGAGGATCGCAGCCATGCCGCCCTGCCCGGCCGGAACGGCTTCCTGCATCAGTTGGCCACGGCGCTCAACGAGCTTCACCGCGTCAGCCAGCGTCAGGCTGCCGGCAGCCACCAGTGCGCTGTATTCACCCAGGCTGTGACCGGCAACGAATGCCGGACGCGCGCCGCCTTGAGCCAGCCACAGACGCCACAGGGCGATCGAGGCAGTCAGAATGGCCGGTTGGGTTTTGTCGGTTTGATTGAGCAGCTCTTCCGGACCTTGCTGGGTCAGTGCCCACAGGTCGTAGCCCAGCGCAGCGGAGGCTTCTTGGAATGTTTCGAGGATCAGCGGATGTTCCGCGCCCAGCTCGGCCAGCATGCCGAGGGACTGCGAACCCTGTCCTGGAAAGACGAATGCGAGGGAAGCAGACATGTAACAAGCCCCTAATGATCTTGTCGTCGGAAAATGACGCCCCAATGAGGGACGCAAGAAACTGACAGTTGGATGGCCCTTTGAACCGGGCGGTCACATTTAAGCATTGTCCGACGAAAACGCCTAAGACAACAAATCCTCCAGACGACCGTGGAGGCGCTCGGGCAGATTCTCCTGAATCTCGATCAGCGCGCGCTGAATCGCGCTTTGAAAGCCCTGAACCCCGGCCGAACCGTGACTTTTCACGACAATGCCCTGCAATCCGAGAAAGCTTGCGCCGTTATGTCGCGCCGGGGCCAGATCAGCCTGCAGACGCTTCATCAATGGCAGCGCCAACGCGCCCACAGCGCGTGACGCGAGGTTTTTCCTGAACAACGCCTCGATGCGCGCCGCGATCATCGTCGCCAGGCCCTCGCTGGACTTGAGCAGGATATTGCCGACAAAACCGTCACACACCACCACGTCGGCTTCGCCGCGATACAGGCCATCGCCCTCGACAAAACCGATGTAGTGGATGCCGCGCGCCGCCTGCAACAAGGTCGCTGCCAGCTTGACCTGCTGATTGCCCTTGATGTCTTCGGTGCCGATGTTGAGCAGCGCCACCCGCGGCCGGGCGATACCCAGCGTCTGCGCCGCCACCGACCCCATCACCGCGAACTGCAACAGATGCTCGGCACTGCAATCGACGTTGGCGCCCAGATCGAGCAACTGGCAATAACCTTTCTGCGTCGGGATCGCCGCGACCATCGCAGGCCGATCAATCCCCGGCAACGTCTTGAGCACGAACCGCGACAACGCCATCAGCGCACCGGTATTGCCGGCGCTGACACAGGCTTGAGCCTTGCCGTCACGCACCAGTTCAAGGGCGACACGCATCGAGGAGTCCGGCTTGCCACGCAAGGCCTGGGTCGGCTTTTCGTCCATGGTGATGACTTCAGACGCCGGAACAATCGTCAGGCGCGCGCGATCCGCAGCCGACTGGCCGTTGATCAATTCTTCAAGAAGGGAGGGTTGACCGACGAGGGTCAGGTGCAGCGAGGGCGTAGCAGAAAGGCAAGCAAGGCTGGCCTGAACAATGCTGCGGGGACCGAAGTCCCCGCCCATTGCGTCAATCGCGATGACTTGAGCAGACAAGTGATTACTCGTCAGCGCCCTTGTCGATCACTTTACGGCCACGGTATACGCCTTCTGGCGATACGTGGTGACGCAGGTGAACTTCACCAGTGGTTTTTTCTACAGACAGGGTGCTAGCCTCGAGAGCGTCGTGCGAACGGCGCATGTCACGGGCAGAGCGGGATTTTTTGTTCTGCTGAACAGCCATAATTGATTAACTCCTAAACGTTTGGGTCACGCTTTAACTGCGCCAATACACTGAACGGGTTGGACCGCGTTACCTCGTCCTCGCTCGGTTCGGGTTCATCTGCTCCCGCCGGCTGCTGGCATTCTTCCGGATGATGAGCAGGCACAATGGGCAAGGCGAGCAAAAGCTCCTCCTCGATCAGTGACTGCAGATCCAATGGATCTTCGCCCAGTTCCAGCACGTCATAACCTTTCGGTAACGACTGGGTATTCGCACCCTCCTTCACTACAGCGTAACTGCATTCGCTGTGGATCGGCAGGGTGACCAGCTCAAGACAACGCTGGCAAACCATTTTGACTTCGGTGTCGATAAAGCTGTGGATTACCACAGATTTACGTTCATCTCGTTCAAAAACGAATTTGGCCTGCACCGTACCGACATCGTCGGAAAGCGGGTCGCAAAGTCTCTTCAAATCGGCCAGCAGCAGTTCACCTTGAAGGGTGGTGCCACGGTCAGCCAATTTGCGCGGGTCAACGTGAGGTGGAATCGGGTCATTCAACATAGGCGCAGCATTATAGGGATGCCCCCACCCATGTCAAAGGAAATTGTGCCCTGTCCGTCACTTGCGTGCCTCCGCTAGAATTCGCACCTGCCTCAGGAGACGCCAATGCTGCCTTTATTACTTGCTTCCAGCTCGACTTATCGTCGGGAATTGCTCGCCCGACTGCACCTGCCGTTCGTCTGCAGTTCGCCGGATATCGACGAAAGCCACCAGCCGGGCGAATCAGCCATCGAGCTGGTCAAGCGCCTCGCCGAACACAAAGCCCGGGCACTGGCTGCCAGCCACCCCGCTCATCTGATTATCGGCTCGGACCAGGTTGCCGTACTCGGCGAACGCATCATCGGCAAACCGCACACCTTCGACAAGGCCCGCGAGCAACTGCTGGCCGCCAGTGGCGCCAGCGTGACCTTCCTCACCGGCCTCGCCCTGCTCAACAGCCAGACTGGCCACTGCCAGGTCGACTGCGTGCCGTTCACCGTCCACATGCGCCAACTCGACGAAGCGCGCATCGAGCGCTACCTGCGCCTGGAACAGCCGTACGACTGCGCTGGCAGCTTCAAAGCCGAAGGCCTGGGTGTGAGCCTGTTTCAGTCCACCGAAGGCCCTGATGCCACCAGCCTGATCGGCCTGCCGCTGATTCGCCTGATCGACATGCTGCTGGTCGAAGGCGTGCAAATTCCCTGACGCACAAAAAACCGGCCATCAAGGCCGGTTTTTTTCAACACTTCAACTGACTTAACGCAACGATGGCCCGTGGAAACCCATCCACATTGCCAATTGCTCAGCCACGCTGGCGCCGAGCTTCTTCGAGAAGCGATCGAACGGCGATTCCTGCACAGTGAAATCCACCAGTTCTTTCTCGCCAATCACATCCCGCGCCACTGAACTGGCGTTACCCAGACCATCGATCAGCCCCAACGGCAGCGCTTGCTCGCCGGACCAGACCAGCCCGGAGAACAGCTCCGGATGCTCCTTGTCCTTCAGGCGATCGCCACGGCCCTGCTTGACGCTGTTGATGAACTGCTTGTGCGTGGTGTCCAGCACGGTCTGCCAGAACGCGGTCTCATCAGGCTTCTGCGGCTGGAACGGATCCAGGAACGACTTGTGCTCACCCGAAGTGTAAGTGCGGCGCTCGACACCCAGCTTGTCCATCGTGCCGACAAAGCCGTAACCCGCCGCAGTCACACCGATGGAGCCAACCAGACTGGCCTTGTCGGCATAGATCTGATCCGCTGCACTGGCGATGTAATAAGCGCCGGACGCACCGAGATCGGAAATCACCGCGTACACCTTGGTATCCGGATGCAGACCACGCAGACGCTTGATCTCGTCATACACGTAACCCGACTGCACCGGGCTGCCGCCCGGGCTGTTGATCCGCAGGATCACGCCCTTGACCTTCTTGTCCTCGAAGGCCGCCCGCAGACTGCCGACAATATTGTCGGCGCTGGCCGGCTCCTTGTCGGCGATCATACCAGTGACGTCGATCAGCGCGGTGTAGTTCGGGCCCCGGGTGGCGCTCTTTTCCATGTCCATCAACGGCGTGAACAGGATCAGCGCCACAAACAGATAAACAAACGTCAGCAGCTTGAAGAAAATCCCCCAACGTCGCGAGCGGCGTTGCTCCTGCACGCTGGCCAACAAGGTCTTTTCCAACAGCTTCCAGCTTTTCTCGTCACCGTCGTCGGCACTTGCCTTGGCCGGTGCTTTCCATTCGTCGGTCATGCGCTGTACCCCAGCAAAATCGTATTAAGCCTGCTGCCCCAGCCAGGCGTGCAATTCACTAAAACGGTCGATCGACAGGCGCGGCTCGAACTGCTGCAGCGACTCAATGGACTGCGCGCCATAACTGACCGCCACAGACGCCATGCCCGCGTTACGCGCCATCAGCAGATCGAAGGACGAATCCCCCACCATCAAGGCCTGCTCGGGCCGCACACCGCAATGCGCGAGAATCTGCTCAAGCATCAGCGGATGGGGCTTGCTCGCGGTCTCGTCGGCGGCGCGAGTGATATCGAAATAATCCTCCCAGCCATTGGCCTTGAGCACCCGATCCAGTCCGCGACGATTCTTGCCGGTGGCCACCGCCAGGTGATAGCCCTGCTCACGAAACGACGCCATCGACTCCACTACACCCTCGAACAGCGGCGAAGGCACGGCTTCTGCGGCGATGTAGTGATCGGCGTAATACTCGCGGAACAAGATCATCTCCGCATCGCTGATGTCCGGGTACAAGGTGCGGATCGCCTCGGGCAAGCCCAGGCCGATAATGCCTTTGACGGCAAAATCATCACGCAACTCAAAACCGGAACGCTCGGACGCAGAATGCATCGCCTCGACAATCCGACCAATGGAATCGGCGAGGGTGCCGTCCCAATCAAAAATCAGCAGTTTGTAATCAGATGGGCGCACTCAATCGCTCCACGGTCTTGGCCCACATTTCATCGACGGGGGCCTGCAACTTCAGCTCACCACCGTCAGGCAGCGGCACGGTCAGCATGTAGGCGTGCAGGAACAGGCGCTTGCCGCCCAGATCACGGATTTCCTTGCTGAAACCGTCATCGCCGTACTTGGTGTCGCCGGCAATGCAGTGCCCGGCATGCAACGTGTGGACGCGGATCTGGTGCGTGCGGCCGGTGATCGGCTTGGCTTCGATCAGGGTGGCAAAGTCGCCAAAGCGACGCAGGACCTTGAACACGGTCACCGACTCCTTGCCCTCCTCCTCGTCGACTTCGACCATGCGCTCGCCAGAGCGCAGATTGCTCTTGCCGAGCGCTGCACGGACTTGCTTGATCGAGGTCGCCCAGTTGCCGCGAACCAGCGCCATGTAGCGCTTGTCGACACCGTCACCGCGCAATGCGGCGTGCAAGTGACGCAACATGCTGCGCTTCTTCGCGATCATCAGCAGGCCGGAAGTATCACGGTCGAGACGGTGAACCAGTTCCAGCTCCTTGGCATCCGGGCGCAACTGACGAAAGGCTTCGATGACGCCGTAATTCAAGCCACTGCCGCCGTGAACGGCAATGCCGGCGGGCTTGTTGATCACGATCAGGGCTTTGTCTTCGTAGACAATCGAGGCTTCCAGACGCTGCAACAGCCCTTGAGCCAGAGGCACAGGCTCGTCGCGCTCCGGCACGCGAACCGGCGGCACGCGCACGATATCGCCGGCCTGCAGCTTGTATTCGGGCTTGATCCGCCCCTTGTTCACACGCACTTCGCCTTTACGCAAAATGCGGTAAATCAAGGTCTTGGGCACGCCTTTGAGCCGGGCAAGAAGGAAATTGTCGATTCGTTGGCCGGCATACTCCGGCGAGACTTCAAGCAGTTGAACGCCTGGAGTCGAAGGGGCAGTAGTTGTCATGCCGCGGATGATAACAATTTTTATGGAATTGAAGCACTTAATCATTGCTGCTATAGTCGCGAACGCCGCCAAAAGCGGCCTGGACAGCGGAACCACGGTCAAAAACCGGCCCTGACCAACGCAATTCACCAGGACGCGAGGCCGTCCTACGGGGCTTTCGCTACGTAACGGTGGAGTTTGCAGTTGTAACAAGCGCAGGTGACATGAGGCCTGAATTACACCGTCGAGCAGAGTTTTCACTCGCCTGACAGGCAAATATTCGAGGCCAGTTCACAAAGTGCAGTCAGCTGCAGATGACCCCGAGCGAAGGCTTCGGAAACATCGCCTGAATTAGCCATGATGCGTGACCTCCCCTTTCGGAGCTCACGGTAAATGCCAACCCGCTGCGGATTCTGCGCGCGGCAGCACCCGAATTATCAGGGATACGTGTAGGGTGGAGATGCACAACCGCTGGACTGTGTAGCAATAGGCTTTATCAAGACGCTTCATCTCGTCCACAGCCACTGGTTGATTCCTCCTCCTGACTGAGTGCTTAAGTAGCCACAGCAAGCAGGACGCGTACGTCGCGATATCGGCCCAATTGGCCTGACATCGCTGGACACGGGAATGGCCAACCACTCCCGACGCACCTGACACCGACCGTGAGAAGTCGTGTGTGCCGAACGCCGTTTCCGGCAGCCCGGAAACCGACGGTACTACATGAAAAGAATGCTGATTAACGCAACTCAACCCGAAGAGTTGCGTGTTGCACTGGTAGATGGCCAACGCCTCTACGACCTGGACATCGAATCCGGTGCACGCGAGCAGAAAAAGGCCAACATCTACAAAGGCCGTATCACTCGCATCGAACCAAGCCTTGAGGCTGCCTTTGTCGATTTCGGCTCCGAGCGCCACGGCTTCCTGCCCCTCAAAGAAATCTCCCGCGAATACTTCAAGAAAGCCCCTGAAGGCCGCGTCAACATCAAGGACGTCCTGAGCGAAGGCCAGGAAGTCATCGTTCAGGTCGAAAAAGAAGAACGTGGCAACAAGGGCGCGGCCCTGACCACCTTCATCAGCCTGGCCGGTCGTTACCTCGTGCTGATGCCGAACAACCCGCGTGCCGGCGGCATCTCCCGTCGCATCGAAGGCGAAGAGCGCAACGAACTGCGTGAAGCGCTGAACGGTCTGGTTGCACCGGCCGACATGGGTCTGATCGTGCGCACTGCCGGCCTCGGCCGCAGCAGCGAAGAAATGCAGTGGGACCTCGATTACCTGCTGCAACTGTGGACCGCCATCAAAGAAGCCTCGCTGGATCGCTCCGCGCCATTCCTGATCTACCAGGAAAGCAACGTGATCATCCGCGCCATCCGCGACTACCTGCGCCAGGACATCGGCGAAGTGCTGATCGACAGCGTTGAAGCCCAGGACGAAGCCCTGACCTTCATCCGCCAGGTGATGCCGCAGTACGCCAGCAAGATCAAGCTGTACGAAGACAGCGTTCCGCTGTTCAACCGTTTCCAGATCGAAAGCCAGATCGAGACCGCTTTCCAGCGCGTCGTTGAACTGCCTTCCGGCGGCTCCATCGTTATCGATCCGACCGAAGCCCTGGTGTCCATCGACATCAACTCGGCACGCGCCACCAAAGGCAGCGACATCGAAGAAACCGCCCTGCAGACCAACCTTGAAGCCGCCGAAGAAATCGCCCGTCAGTTGCGCCTGCGCGACATCGGCGGCCTGATCGTCATCGACTTCATCGACATGACCCCTGCCAAGAACCAGCGCGCCGTGGAAGAGAAAGTCCGCGAATGCCTGGAAGCCGACCGCGCCCGCGTGCAGATCGGCCGCATCTCGCGCTTCGGCCTGCTGGAAATGTCCCGTCAGCGCCTGCGTCCATCGCTGGGCGAAAGCAGCGGCATCGTCTGCCCGCGTTGCAACGGCACCGGCATCATCCGTGACGTTGAATCGCTGTCGCTGGCAATCCTGCGCCTGATCGAAGAAGAAGCCCTGAAAGACCGTACTGCCGAAGTGCGCGCTCAGGTGCCGATCCCGGTCGCTGCGTTCCTGCTCAACGAAAAACGCAACTCGATCACCAAGATCGAACTGCGCACCCGTGCCCGTATCGTCATCCTGCCGAACGATCACCTCGAAACCCCGCACTTCGAAGTTCAGCGCCTGCGTGACGACAGCCCGGAAGCCGCGACCAACCAGTCCAGCTACGAAATCGCTGCTGCCGCTGCCGAAGTCGAAGAAGTCCAGCCAGCCGCTGCGACCCGCACCCTGGTTCGCCAGGAAGCTGCGGTCAAGACAGCTCCGGCCCGCGCCAACGCTCCGGTTCCGACCGAAGTTGCCGCGCCTGTCGCTGCTGCACCGGCCCCGGTTGCCGCGCCAGAGCCAAGCCTGTTCAAAGGCCTCGTGAAGTCGCTGGTCAGCCTGTTCGCCACCAAAGAAGAGCCAGTCGCTCCGGTTGTGGTTGAAAAACCGGCCACCGAGCGTCCGGCCCGCAATGAAGAGCGTCGCAACGGTCGTCAGCAGAGCCGCAACCGCAACGGTCGCCGCGATGAAGAACGCAAGCCGCGCGAAGAACGTGCACCGCGTGAAGAACGCGCTCCACGCGAGCCGCGTGAAGAGCGTCAGCCACGTGAAGCCCGTGAAGTCCGCGAGCCGCGTGAAGCCCGCACCGAAGCGCCAGCCGCCCGTGAAGAACGTGCTCCACGCGCCCCGCGTGAAGAACGTGCACCGCGTGCGCCACGCGAAGACCGCAAGCCACGTGGCGAGCGCGAAGAGCGTGTACGTGAACTGCGCGAACCTCTGGACGCTGCCCCGGCTGCACCAGTAACGGCTGCCGCTGCCGCTGTTGTCGCAGAAGAGCGTCCGGCTCGTCAGCCACGCGAAGAGCGCGCACCGCGTCCGCCGCGTGAAGAGCGTCAACCGCGTGCCGAACAGGCCGCTGCTGCCGTCGCTGAAGAAGAAGTGAACAGCAACGAAGAGCAACTGCCGGAAGACGGTCAGGACAACGCCGAAGGCGATCGTCCACGTCGTCGCTCCCGTGGTCAGCGTCGTCGCAGCAATCGTCGTGAGCGTCAGCGTGATGCCAACGGCAACGTGATCGAAGGTTCGGAAGAGTCCGAGTCCGGCGAAAACGCTGAGGCACCCAACGCTGCCGATCTGGCTGCCGGCCTGGCCGTCACCGCCGCTGTTGCCAGCAGCGTGATCAGCGCTCCAGCCGAAGCACAGGCTCACGAGCAAGCTGAACGCGCCACCGCTGCCACCCTGGAAACCGCTCCAGTGGAAGCGCCGGCGGTTGAAGCGACCACTCCGGTGGAAGTGGTTGCAGCGCCGGAAGTCGAAGTCGCCCCGGTTCGCGAAGCTCAGCCTCAGGTTGAAGTCGCTGCCGAGCCTGCTCCGGTTGTCGAAGCGCCAGTCGTGGTTGCAGAGCCGGTTGCTGAAACCGTCGCTGAAACCGTGACCGAAACCGTGCGTGAAGTTCGCGAAGAACAGACCGCTTTCAACTGGGTTGCCGAGCCGGCTGTCGCTGAAACCCCGGCGCCAGTGGTTGAAGCCGCCCCGGTAGTTGAAGAAGCCAAGGCTGCCGAGCCGGTGGTTGAAACCACTGAACCCGCTCCAGCGCCAGTGGTTGAAGCGCCGGTCGTCGAAGCGCCAGTCGCTGCCGAAGAGCCAGCCCCAGTGGTTGCAGCCACTCCGGTCAGCGCCCTGACGCCAAACGGCCGCGCACCAAACGACCCACGTGAAGTGCGTCGCCGCAAGCGTGAAGCCGAGCGTCTGCAGAAGGAAGCCGAACTGGCTGCCGCTGCTGCACCGGCGGCTGAAGTGGTCGAGGCTGCTGTCGTGACTGAAGAAGCCGTGGTTGAATCGGTCATCGCCGAAGCACCACGCTCCGTTCAGGACGCGGTCGAGCATCACCAAGCGGCCGAGGAAAAAGAACACGAGCCTAAACCGCTCGTCTGATTCCGAAAGCCAATAAAAAGCCCCGCCTGAGCAATCAGACGGGGCTTTTTTATTTCATTTAGAAGATCAAAAGATCGCAGCCTTCGGCAGCTCCTATCTAGGTTTTCTGTAGGAGCTGCCGAAGGCTGCGATCTTTTGATCTGGCTTTTATTTGAACACCAACGCTTCAGGCACATCGATATCCCACAACACCCCAGGATCATCCACCATCACCTCCACCACCCGCCCCTGCTTGAACAACGGCCTGGCGCCACGGTCACCGCTCAACGCCTGCAACCCCCGCCCGAACGAACGCCCAAACCCCACCGGGTGGCCGAACTCGCCCTCCTGCACCGGCACGCTCACGGCGTCGTCGGCCATCGCTGCCACCACCCGCGCAATACTCGACGGCAGGATAAACGGCATATCCCCCAGCACAATCAGCCAGCCATCCGCATCCGGGAATGCCGCAACGCCAGCCGCGATGCTGTCGCCCATACCGCTCGATTCGATCGACACCACGTCACAACCATAAGCCTGCGCCATGCGCATCGCCTGCGGCCTTGCCTCAGTCGTCACCAGCACCCGCTGGTCGAGATCGGCCGGCAGATTCAGCAACACCTGCTCGATCACCGAACGCACCGCGCCATCGCGCCCGGTGCAATCGGCCAGCAACTTGTCCTTGTCAGCACCGGCCACCTGACGAAAGCGGCTGCCCTCGCCCGCCGCCAGGACGATTACTGCGATGGATCGACTCATGCTTCCTCCAGCGTTTTCTTCTGTTTCAACTCGACGCCGTTCTTGATCGCAACGATCTCCGCCAACAACGACAGAGCAATCTCCGCCGGTGAATGGCTGCCGATGTGCAGGCCGATCGGCCCGTGCAAGCGGTTGATCGCCTCGGCTGACAAGCCTAGTTGAGCCAGGTTGTCCCGGCGCTTCTGGCTGTTGACCCGCGAACCGAGTGCGCCGACATAGAAAGCCGGCGAATCGAGCGCCGTGAGCAAGGCCATGTCGTCCAGACGCGGATCGTGCGTCAGCGCGACGATGGCCGTGCGCTCGTCCGTCTGAATACTCAACACGGCATCATCCGGCATACCCGGGACAAAGCGACCGTGGTGCGCTTCCCAGCCGTAGACAAACTCGGTGCGCGGATCACAGATCAGCACTTCGAAATCCAGCAGCCGGGCCATGTCAGCCACGTAACGCGACAGCTGTCCGGCACCGATCAACAGCAGACGCCAACGCGGGCCATAAATGGCGCGCAGGGTGTTGCCGTCGAACTCCAGCACATCGGATTTGCTCGCCGCCGACAGCAGCACCTCACCGGTTGCGATGTTCAGCTCGCGGGCGACAATCTCATGGGCCTCACACCGCGCGAGCAACTCGGCGACCCATGCCGGATCGGCGACCTGCTCTTCGGTCAGGCGCAACGTGCCGCCACACGGCAAACCGAACCGCGCGGCCTCCTCCCGGGTAACGCCGTAGGTAATCAGTTGCACCGGCGGGCCATCGCTGGCGATGCGCCCGTCATGCAGGCGGGCGATCAAGTCATCCTCGACACAACCGCCGGACACCGAACCGATCACCACACCATCCTCGCGCAAGGCCAGCATCGCCCCCGTCGCCCGTGGTGCGGTGCCCCAGGTCTGCACCACGCTGAACAGCACCACCCGCTGCCCGGCGCGGCGCCATTCGAGCACGCTGCGCAGGACGTTGAGATCGGCGCTGTCCATTACGCCTGCGCCTTCTGCCAGCCTTGCAACTGATAACGCACCGGCAAGTTGCGGATGCGCTGGCCGGTCGCGGCGAAGATCGCATTGCACAGCGCCGGCGCAATCGGCGGCACGCCCGGTTCACCGACGCCACCCAACTGCACCTCGCCCGGCGGCGTCACCAGATGCACGGCGACTTCCTTCGGCGCCAGCGACATGCGCGCCACTTCGTACATATGGAAGTTGTCCTGCTGGACCTTGCCATCCTTGAAGCTGATTTCCCCCAGCACCGCGTTGCCCAGGCCCATCACACAGGCGCCTTCGAACTGCGAGCGGATGCGTTCAGGGTTGATCTGCGGCCCGCAATCCACGGCGATGTCAGCCTTGTGCACGATCAGCGTGCCATCGTCCTTGACTTCGACTTCAATCACCGCCGCCACGTAGGTCACGAAGCTGTAGTGCACCGCCAGCCCCAAGCCTCGGCCCTTGGGCAATGTCCGCCCCCAACCGGCAGCCTTGGCCGCGGTCTCCAGCACAGTGCGCATGCGCCCGGTGTCAATCGGATAGCGCTCGGGGGATTCGCCGTAGTTCCACTCCTCGCTGAGGGTGCGCGGGTCAATCTGCCGATCGGGGCCGAGCAACTTGATCTGATACTTGAGCGGATCCACACCAGCCTTGTGCGCCAGTTCATCGACGAAACTCTGGATCGCAAAGCCATGAGGAATGTTCGACACCGAGCGATACCAGCCGACGCGGGTATGCACCGTGGCTTCGGGGTTTTCCAGACGCACATTGGGAATCGCGTAGGCCATGTTGGTGAAGCCCATGCCCAGTTCGAAGGCCGCCTCATGGTTCATGCCCGGGGCGAACAACGCGGTAATGCTCGGCGCCACCGTGCGATGCAGCCAGCCAGAGGGCATGCCGTCCTTGCCGACAGCGGCCTTCAGGTACTCGGCGGACACCGTGTGGAAATACGAGTTGTGGATGTCGTCTTCACGCGTCCATTGCACCCGTACGGCTTTGCCGGGGAACTCCTTGGCGAGGATCGCCGCCTCGACAACGAAATCCGGTTTCGATTTACGGCCGAAACCACCGCCCAACAGGGTGACGTTGACGGTGACGTTATCGAACGGCAGCCCCAGGCGTTCGGCGATGCGCTCGCGGGTCACCTGCGGCGCCTGACTCGGCGCCCATGCTTCGCACACGCCATTGTTGTAGCGAGCGATGGCGACCATCGGCTCCATCGGTGCCTGGGCCAGGTGCGGCAAATAATAAGACGCTTCAAGGCTGCTGGCCGCGCCGCTCAAGGCCTTATCGATATCGCCGGTGTTGCGCACCACTTTGCCGGGTTTGCGTGACGCGGCTTCCAGTTCCTTGCGATAAGCGATCGAGTCGTAACTGGCATTGGGGCCGTCATCCCATTCGATTTTCAGCGCCTCGCGGCCCTTGATCGCCGCCCAGGTATTGCTGGCAACCACTGCCACGCCGCCCAGCGGCTGGAATTCCGACGGCAGCGGACGGCTTTCGATTTGCAGCACTTTGAGCACGCCCGGAACCTTCAGCGCCGCGCTGTCATCCAGCGACTTGACCTTGCCGCCGTACACCGCCGGACGGGCGATGGTGGCGTACAGCATGCCGTCGAAATGCACATCGGCGCCATATACCGCGCGGCCATTGACGATGTCAGCACCGTCGATGGCCTTGGTGCCTTCCTTGCCGATGTAGCGAAATTCCGACGGCTGCTTGAGGCGCAGGCTGTCACGCGCCGGCACCGCCAGCGCACTGGCAGCAGCAGCGAGTTCGCCATAACCCAGCTCGCGACCGGACGGTTTGTGAATGACTTTGTGCAACTGTGCCTGGCACTCGCTTGCCGGCACTTGCCATTGCGCGGCGGCGGCTTGCTCGAGCATGGTCCTGGCAGCCGCGCCGCAACGACGCATCGGTTCATACCAGTGACGCATGCTGCGTGAACCGTCGGTGTCCTGGTTGCCGAACCGCACCTCATCGCCCGGTGCCTGCTGCACGTTGACCTTGGCCCAATCGGCGTCCAGTTCATCGGCAACCACCATACTCAGGCTGGTGCGCACGCCCTGGCCCATTTCCGAACGGTTGCAGACCACGGTGACCGTGCCATCCGCGGCAATGCTGACGTAGACCTTGGGATCGTCGATCCAGCCGTTGGGCATGCCGTCGGCGCCGAACTTCTTCGGTGCCTCTTCGGCCAACGCATCCTGCCAGCCCCAACTGGCGGCCAGCACCAATGCGCCAGTGGCGCCGACGCCTTTGAGAAAACCACGGCGGCTGAGGTTGCTCAGGGCGAAATCATTTGGCAGGCGGCTCATGCCTTGGCCTCCTTCAAGTGACTGGAGGCCTGGCGGATGGCGGTCTTGATCCGGTTGTAGGTGCCGCAACGGCAAATGTTGCCGACCATTGCCTCTTCGATCTGCTCGTCGCTCGGATTGGGGTGGGTCTTGAGCAACGCGGTGGCGGACATGATCTGCCCGCCCTGACAGAAACCGCACTGCGCCACGGCGCTGTCGAGCCAGGCTTGCTGGACCACCTGGCCGACCGGATCGGCGTGCAGGTTGTCGATGGTGCTGACGTTCTGCCCGATCACCGAGCCGATCGGGGTGATGCAACTGCGCGCTGGCAAGCCGTCGATATGAATGGTGCACGCGCCACACAGGCCCATGCCGCAGCCGAATTTGGTGCCGTTGTAACCGGCGACATCACGGATAGCCCACAGCAGTGGCATGTCTTCGGTGACATCCAGTTGATGGTCCTGGCCATTGAGTTTCAGGGTAATCATGGGCACGCCCGCATATTTCTAGTGGTTATGGGGTCGAGCAATCTGCCGCCGGAGATGGGCGGTGGTTCACGCAGATCGACTCAGGCTAATCGGCCGACACACATCAGTGAAGCTGAATACTGACCCCGTGGCGAGGGAGCTTGCTCCCGTTGGGGCGCGTAGCGGCCCCGCTTTCAAGAAGGGCCTGCTCCGCAGTCCAGCGGGAGCAAGCTCCCTCGCCACAGGGTCATCGCTGACTGATATGTGATTGGCACAGGCTCTCTTGTGCCGACGCGGACGTCTGCACCGGGCCTTTGGTAGAGCAAATGACGGTTATCGTTAGCTGGCTAAGTTAACCCACCGTTAACAAAAAAGCCCTGCACTTTTTGTTGAGTGCAGGGCTTTCGATTCAGCTATGAGAGCGTAGCCTCAATACCGATTGGGCTCCATTTCCAGCTCGACATTGAAACGTTCGGCAATATCTTTCTGGATGCGCTGGGCCAGATCGAGCAATTGCAGGCCAGTGGCCGCGCCGTAGTTGACCAGCACCAACGCCTGCAATTTATGCACGCCAGCATCGGCCTCACGGAAACCCTTCCAGCCAGCACGCTCGATCAGCCAGCCGGCAGCCAGTTTCATCTGCCCGTCCGGTTGCGCATAGGCCACCAGGTCCGGGTGCTGCTGCTTGATCTGCGCCACCCGCGCCGCCGACACCAGCGGATTCTTGAAGAAGCTGCCGGCGTTGCCGAGCACCGCCGGGTCCGGCAGTTTTTCGCTGCGGATGCTGCAGATTGCGCGACTGACGTCGCTGGGTGTCGGCTGCTCGATGCCCTGCTCGGTCAGGCGCTGACGCACCGGGCCGTACTCCAGATGCAGGTGGGCAACGCGATCAAGATTGAAGCGCACACGCAGGATCAGCCACCGTCCTGGCTGCTGCTTGAACAGGCTGTCGCGGTAGGCAAAGTTGCATTGTTCCAGGCTGAAGTCGCGCAGCTCACCGGTCTGGCGATCCAGCGCGGTGAGGCCGGCAAACACATCCTTGATCTCGACACCGTAGGCGCCGATGTTCTGCATCGGCGCGGCGCCCACCGTTCCGGGAATCAGGCTGAGGTTTTCCAGACCGGAGAAACCCTGCGCCAGTGTGTGTTGCACGAACGGATGCCACGGCTCGCCGGCTTCAGCCTCGATCACCACGCGGTTGCCGTCGTCGCTGATCAACCGAATGCCCCGGGTCGCCATGCGCAGCACCAGCGCCGGGATATCAGCCGTCAGCAACAGGTTGCTGCCACCGCCAATGACCAGCAACGGCAAGTCATGCGCAGTGGCACAGGCCAGGGCTTCGCGAACATCGGCGTCACTGTGAGCCTCGGCAAACAGCTGCGCGCGAACGTCGACGCCAAAACTGTTGAACGGTTTCAGCGAAACCTGTGATTGCAGCTGCAAACTCATAACCGACCCTTCACTTCGATCAACAGTTGGTCACACGCTGCCTCGATCAGGTCCAGCACCCGCTCGAAACCCTGATCGCCGTCGTAATACGGATCCGGCACCTCATCGACCACCCCGGCATAGCGGCGCAGGAACAGGTCCAGCTCGGCCTTGCCGGTGGAAGGCTGCAAAGCCTTGAGGTTGCGCAGGTTGCTGTTGTCCATCGCCAGAATCAGGTCGTAACTGGCGAAATCGGCGCGGCTGACCTGCTGCGCGCGTTGCGCCGACAGGTCATAACCACGCACTTTGGCCGCCGCTTGGCTGCGTTTGTCCGGCGGGTTGCCGACATGCCAGTCACCGGTGCCGGCGGAGGCCACTTCGACTTGATCAGCCAGCCCGGCTTCGCGCAGTTTGTGGCGCAACACGCCTTCAGCGGTGGGCGAACGACAGATGTTGCCCAGGCACACGAACAGAACGCGCATCAGGCCCCCAGCAGGCGACGAACGCGCTCGAGGTCTTCAACGGTGTCGACGCCGGTCGGCGGCGCGATCAACGCGTCGGCCACATGGATCCGCACGCCGTGCCACAGGGCACGCAGTTGCTCCAGCGATTCGGTGTTTTCCAGCCAGCACGGGCCCCAGCTCACGAAGTCCTGGAGGAACCCGGCGCGGTAGGCATAAATGCCGATGTGGCGACGATACGGCACACCTTCAGGCAACTGCTCGCGGCTCTTGGCAAAGGCGTCGCGCGCCCACGGCAAGGTCGCGCGACTGAAGGTCAGCGCCAGGCCGTTGAGGTCGCTCACGACCTTGACCACGTTCGGGTTGAACAGCGTGTCCACGTCTTCGATCGGCTCGGCCAGCGTGGCCATGCGCGCTTCGGTGTGGGCCGCGAGGTTGGCCGCGACCTGATCGATCACGCTCGGCGGAATCAACGGCTCGTCACCCTGCACGTTGACCACGATCGCGTCCGGCGCAAGGCCCAGTTTCGCCGCGACTTCAGCCAGACGGTCAGTCCCGGAATTATGGTCTTCACGGGTCAGCACCACTTCAGCGCCGAAACCCTGGCACGCCTCGACGATGCGCGCATCGTCAGTCGCCACTACCACGCGGGTGGCGCTGCTTTTGCTCGCCTGTTCCCAGACGTGCTGGATCATCGGCTTGCCGGCGATGTCCAGCAGCGGTTTGCCCGGCAAGCGGGTCGAGGCGTAACGCGACGGGATGACAACGGTGAAGGCAGTGGTCATTTATCCAGACGCTCGTCGGTGGTCAGGGTGCGGGCTTCGCTTTCGAGCATCACCGGGATGCCGTCGCGGATCGGATAGGCCAGACCTGCACCCTTGCTGATCAGTTCGGTCTTGTCGGCGCTGAGCTTGAGCGGGCCTTTGCAGATCGGGCACGCGAGGATGTCGAGCAATTTGGTGTCCATGAACATTCCCTGGATAAAGAGTTAAGGCAAAAGACGATCGGGCAACAGGCGCATCAACTGGGTGTCGAACCAGGCCACGAAGGCCGGTGACGGCACGGCATCGACCGCCAGATACCACCAGTCGTCTGCGGCGAAGGCACGGCACTTCACCGCGTCCTTTTCGGTCATCACCAACGGCAATGACGGGGTGAAATTCAAGGCCTGCACGCTGTATTCGGCGTGGTCGGCAAACGCATGGGGGATTGCCCGCCAGTCTAGCGCTTCGAGGGTATTGAAGAAACGTTGCGGATTGCCGATCCCGGCCACCGCGTGCACCGTTTGACCGGGCGCAAAATGCGTCAGCGGCTTGCGCTCGTCGCTGCGCAGATTGACCAGCGCAGTCGGTTGCAGGCGAAACGCGAAGCCGTCGTCGCGGTCGGCCGTGGCGCCATTGAACAGCACACCGTCGACGCTTTGCAGGCGCTCGATCGGCTCGCGCAACGGACCTGCCGGCAGACAGCGTTTGTTGCCCAGGCCCCGGGCGGCGTCAATCAGCACCAATTCCAGATCCCGGGCCAGACGGTAATGCTGCATGCCGTCGTCGGAGAGGATCAGATCCAGTGGCTGACTGGCGAGCAAGGCTTTGACCGCAGCGCTGCGATCAGGGTCGATCATCAACGGCACGCCGGTGCGCTGCACGATCAGCAGCGGTTCGTCACCGGCGATGTCGGCGCTCTGGTCGGCCTCGACCCGCCACGGCAATTGCGGCGGCCTGGCACCATAACCACGGCTGACCACGCCGACGCGCAAACCGCTGCGCCGGCAGTGTTCGATCAGCCACAGGATCATCGGCGTCTTGCCGGTGCCGCCGACGGTGATGTTGCCGACCACGATCAGCGGCACCGGCGGCTGGTAGATCTGGCCTTCGCCGTCGAGAAAGCGCTGGCGCTTGTTGACCACCACGCGGCGGTAGAGCATTTCCAGCGGCCGCAGCAGCGTCAGGGCCGGATGTCCCTTGTACCACGCGGCGAGCAAGCGATCGGACAGGCTCATCAGGATTTGGGCGCCGCCTCGACCGTGGTCATGCGCAAATGGCTGAAACCGAGCTTGCCGGCCGCGTCCATGGCGGTGATCACTGACTGGTGCTGAGTCTTGCCATCGGCACTGATCGACAACGGCATGTTGGTGTCGCCGTTGGACTCTTTCTGCATGGCTTCCATCAGCGTCGCCAGGTCGTTTTTCGGCAGAATCCTGTTGTTCACCGAGAACACGCCTTCGGCGCTGATCGCGACATCCAGTTGTTTGAGCTGCTGGTCTTCGGCGGGCGAACCGCTGACCGACTCCGGCAGATCGACACGCAACTGGGTCTCGCGGGTAAAGGTTGTAGTCACGACGAAAAACAGCAACAGGATGAACACCACGTCAATCAGCGACGCAAGGTTGATGTCCACCGTTTCCCGGGGTTTGCGACGGAATTTCACGCTTTTTCCCCGGCCAGATCGACGTCACGGTCGCCCTGCACCACTTCGACCAGTTTGATCGCTTCCTGCTCCATGCCCACCACCAGCTCGTCGATGCGGCGTTGCAGGAAACGGTGGAAGAACACCGACGGAATACCGACCATCAGGCCCGCCGCCGTGGTGATCAACGCCTTGGAAATACCGCCGGCCAGCACCGAGGCATTGGTGGTCATGCCGGAACCGGTGAAGGCACTGAAAATGTCGATCATGCCCAGCACCGTACCCAGCAGGCCGAGCAGCGGCGCCATGGCGGCAATGGTGCCCAGCGCGTTGACGTAGCGCTCCAGCTCATGGATCACCCGGCCAGCGGCTTCTTCGATGCATTCCTTCATGATCTCGCGACCATGCTTGGAGTTGGCCAGGCCCGCGGCGAGGATTTCACCCAACGGCGAATTGGCGCGCAATTCCTTGAGTTTTTCTTTGTTGAGCTGCTTGTCCTTGATCCACACCCAGACCTGGCCCAGCAGATGCTCGGGGGTGACGCGACTGGCGCGCAGGGTCCACAGGCGCTCGGCGACAATCGCCATGGCCGCGATGGAACTCAGAATGATCGGCAACATCATCCAGCCGCCGGATTTGACCAATTCCCACACAGTGACAGTCCCCTCGAAAAAGTGCGCCACTTTACCATACCGGTTCGCGATTAAGACCCGCTGCCCCGACGACCGTGATGTCGCAAGCGTGCCTGCGCCGATCAACGGGCCGACACGGGCGGATCGCGCCAGAAACGCCGTTGCTGACGCGCCGTCCATGGTGCGTTGAAGGTCCCCAGTTGCAGATGAATGGCGCCGTGCTCGGCGCTGTCGTAAATCCGCAGCCGCTGCTGGCGATAACGCGCGAGCACGGTGGGATGCGGGTGGCCGAACGAATTGCCCTGGCCCCGGGAGATCAGCACCGAATGTGGCTTCAAGGCCCTGAGCAAAGCCATCGAGGATGAACTGCGGCTGCCATGGTGCGGCGCTTGCAGCCATTGCGTCGGCACCGCCAGCGGACTCTCCAGCAAAACCCGTTCGGCGGCCGTATCAATATCGCCGGTCAGCAGCAGGCGCTCGCCATTGGCCTCGATCTGCAATACACAGGAGCGCTGGTTGCTGTCGTGCGCCTCGGACCACTGCCAGAGCTGAAAACGTACACCGTCCCATTGCCATTGCCGGCCACTGTCACACCCACTGGCATTCAGCGCGGCGGGCAGTCCCGGCGGGTCGCCGCTGATGACCTGAGCGACCGGCAAGCGACGCGCCACTGCCAGTGCGCCGCCGGCATGATCGGCATCGGCATGGCTGAGCAGCATCAAATCCAATTGCTCGACGCCAAGTTTTCGCAGGGCCGGCAACACCACCCGCTCGCCGAGATCGAAATCGCCGAAACGCGGCCCGGCGTCGTAGAGCACGCTGTGGTTGCGCGTACGGATCAGAATTGCCAGGCCTTGGCCGACGTCCAGTTGCCAGATGTCGGCCACGCCCTCGGGCAGTCGCTCACGCGGTGGCATCACCAGCATCAATAGCAACGGCCAACCCAACAGCCGCATCGGCACGCCGCGTGGCAACAGCAACAGCAGCGCGCCGAGGCTGCCCAGTGTCCACATCCACCACGAAATC
The DNA here is from genome assembly GCF_017491705.1 of Pseudomonas sp. 86_A. Taxonomy (NCBI): domain Bacteria; kingdom Pseudomonadati; phylum Pseudomonadota; class Gammaproteobacteria; order Pseudomonadales; family Pseudomonadaceae; genus Pseudomonas; species Pseudomonas sp. 86_A. The sequence goes on from NZ_JAFGYS010000007.1 coordinate 298,605, forward strand.
GCGGCTGGAATCCACGTCGGCCATTGCCCGGCAATCAGCGCCAAACCGCGAAACAGCACATCGATCAGTCCACCCGCCAGCCACAGCAGGCCTTCGCCGACATAGGGCACCGGCAATAATGCAGTGCCGAGCAGCGCCGGCGGCAACACGACAAAACTGACCCACGGCACCGCCAGCAGATTCGCCAACGGCCCGCTGAGGCTGATCGGCAAGTTCAGCGCCAGCAGCACCGGGCACAGGCCAATCGCGATCAGCCATTGCGCACGGGTCCAGGTCTGCCACCAACGCCACGCGCCGAGACGGTTGCTGAAGGTGAAGATCAGCACCGCCACCGCCGCAAAAGACAACCAGAAACCGGGGCGCAGGCTGGCCAACGGGTCAAGCAACAGCAGCGCATTGAACGCCAGCAACAATGGCCACCAGGCACCGAGATGGCGAAATCGCAGACGCCACAGCAGCACCAGCCCGACCATCACACAGGCCCGTTGCACCGGCACCTCGAACCCCGCCAGCAACCCGTAACCAACTGCCGCCGCAAACGCCAGACCGCAAGCCCAGGGCAGCCACGGCCAGCGCAACGGCCACAGCCCGTAACGTGCCAGCCCGGCGACCAGCAGATACATCACCGCCGCCAACAGCCCGATATGCTGGCCGGAAATCACCAGCAGATGCACGGTGCCGGTGTCCTGCAGGATCTGCCAATCCTCGCGGCTGAGCCCGGAGCCGTCGCCCAGCACCAGCGCCGCCAAGGCCCCGGCCCGGCCCTGGGCGTCCGCCTCCAGCAAGCGCTGACGAATGCGGTCGCGCCAGGCCCAACTTGCCTCGGCCAGACGCTGACCGTCCTTGATCGTGCCGGTCGCACCAATGCGTTGCGCCAGCAACCAGGCCTCGTAATCGAAGGCATCAGGATTGAGCAAACCGCCGGGACGCTTGAGCTTCACCGCCAAACGCCAGCGCTCGCCGCTGTTGACCGGCGGCCCGCCATACCACGCCAGACGCATCAACGACGGCAGTTGCTCATGCCGCGAATGGGCATCGGCCAACTCGAACCGCACCACGCCCTCGCTGTTTTGCGGCAAGCCGACCACCCGCCCCTCGACCCAGCGGGTTTCGCCGTCAAGTTGCCCGGGCAAGCGATCATTCAGTGCCCACTGCGCGCTGACACACGCCCAAGTGAAACCGAACAGGAGCAAGGCTATCGGATAGCTGCGAAACGGCAGCAACATCAGCCCCACTACGGACAACACCATCAGCAACCCGACCGGCGGTAACACCGGTAAAAAAACCACCACCAGCAGACCGGCTGCCAGCGCCACCATCCCTGTGCGCATACGCCCGTCCTTGAGAGTCCCTCCTTAGGCGTAGCTGGCGCGGCGCATGCTCGTCGTCAACAATTGTCACAAAGTCTGAATGGGCGCTTCGTAGAATCCAGACATACTTGCCGCCTTAACCGACCGAGAAGCCTTATGCCCCGGCGCTTATTCAAACGTTACATGCCCGATCCGACGAGCATCAGGGAACACAAATCCTTACGCTTTCTCGGCAAGTTGCTGCATGACCCGAACCTCTGGCACCTCAATCGTCACTCGGTCGCCCGGGCGATGGCCGTTGGCCTGTTCGCCGCGTTCCTGCCGATACCGGCGCAAATGCTGGTGGCGGCGGCACTGGCGATCACCGTGCGCGGCAATATGCCGATTGCGGTCAGCCTCGTGTGGCTGACCAACCCGATCACCATGCCGGCCGTGTTCTTCTGCACGTATCAGGCCGGGGCCTGGCTGATGAATGTGCCCGCCCGCACCCTGCCCGACTCGTTGACCTGGGAATGGATCAGCGGCGAGCTCTCGACCATGTGGCAACCGTTCTTGCTGGGATCGGTGGTATGCGGACTGTTACTCGGCGTCCTCGCCTACTTCACGGTGATGCTGTACTGGCGCTGGTGGGTGGCGCGGCAATGGGCGCGGCGCAAGAAAAACCGCAAGTCTTGAATGCAAAACGGCCTCCGCAATGGAGGCCGTTTTTTGTAGCGTCTGAATGGGCCCCATCGCGGGCAAGCCCGCTCCCACAGAATCTGGTTTGCCCGCAATTATGTGAACGACACAAATCCCTGTGGGAGCGGGCTTGCCCGCGATGGCAGCGACACGGTTTTGGATCAGGTCCGCATCCCGCGCCCACTCACCAGCAACCGCGCACAGCCGAAGTACAGCACCACCGTCGCCACCAGCATGAAGCTGATCGCAATGCCGATGCGGATGTCCGACACCCCGAGAATGCCGTAACGGAAGGCGTTGACCATGTGCAGCACCGGGTTGGCCAGCGATACGGTCTGCCAGAACGGTGGCAGCAAGGTGATCGAGTAAAACACCCCGCCCAGGTAAGTCAGCGGCGTCAGCACAAAGGTCGGGATGATCGAGATGTCATCGAAGTTGCGCGCAAATACCGCGTTGATGAACCCCAGCAGCGAGAAGATCGTCGCCGTCAGCACCACGACCAGGATGGTCACGCCCAAGTGATGCACCTGCAGATGCGTGAAGAACAGCGAAAGGATGGTGACGATGACCCCGACCATCAAGCCGCGCAGCACGCCGCCGCAGGTGTAGCCGATGAGAATCGTGTGTGGCGAAACCGGCGAGACCATCAGTTCTTCGATGGAACGCTGGAACTTGCTGCCAAAGAAGCTCGAGACCACGTTGCCGTAGGAGTTGGTGATCACCGACATCATGATCAGCCCCGGCACGATGTACTCCATGTAGGTGAAGCCACCCATGTCGCCGATCTGCCGGCCGATCAGGTTACCGAAGATCACGAAATACAGAACCATGGTGATCGCCGGCGGCAGCAGGGTCTGCGGCCAGATCCGGGTAAAACGCCGGACTTCACGGTAAACGATGGTATTGAGGGCGACGAGGTTGGGGCGGAACTCGGAACTCATACCGCCACCTTCGACAGATTTTTCTCCACCAGGGACACGAACAGCTCCTCGAGGCGATTGGTTTTGTTACGCAGGCTCAACACTTCGATGTTCTGCTGCGCAAGCTGGGTGAACAGCGCGGTGATGCCCATGGATTTGTCGACCTGGACTTCCAGGGTATGGCTGTCGAGCAACCGGGCGGGATAGCCGATCAATTGCGGCGCGGTGTTCAAGTCGTTTTTCAGGTCCAACAGGAAGGTTTCGACGTGCAACTGGCCCAGCAGTTGTTTCATGCTGGTGTTCTCGACGATGGTGCCGTGGTCGATGATGCCGATGTTGCGGCACAGCTGCTCAGCCTCCTCCAGATAGTGCGTGGTGAGGATGATGGTGATGCCTTTCTGGTTCAGCTCGGTGAGGAAGGTCCACATCGAGCGACGCAGTTCGATGTCCACGCCAGCGGTCGGTTCATCGAGGATCAGCAGGCGCGGTTCATGCACCAGCGCGCGGGCAATCATCAGGCGCCGCTTCATGCCGCCGGACAGCGAACGCGACGGCACATCGCGCTTGTCCCACAGGCCGAGCTGGGTCAGGTACTGCTCGGCGCGTTCCTTGGCGATCTTCGCCGGAATGCCGTAGTAACCGGCCTGGGTCACCACGATGTCGAACGTCTTTTCGAACTGGTTGAAGTTGAATTCCTGGGGTACCACGCCGATCGAGCGCTTGAGCGCGGCGGGGTTCTTGTCCAGGTCATGGCCGAAGATGTTCACCGTGCCGCTGGTCTTGTTCACCAGGGTCGAGAGAATGCCGATGGTCGTGGATTTGCCGGCACCGTTGGGGCCGAGCAAGGCGAAAAAGTCACCTTCGGCAACGTCCAGATCGATACCACTCAAGGCCTGGAACCCGTTGCCGTAGGTTTTGGTTAGCTGCCGGATGGACAGAGCGGAACTCATATCGGATTTACGCACCAAGAAGGGAGGAAAGAAACAAATAAGGGCGCACGGCGAGGGAAACAACCGCAGCGCGTGAACGCAATGGTGCTTGCCCCCGCCACACAAGTACAGTCAAGTGTGTCGATAGTAATTATCAAGTCAACGCGGTCATCACCGCTTTCTGATACGCCGGACGCTGCTTCAAGCGTGCGTACCAAGCTTCCAGATAGGGCTGCGAGGCGCGTTCGATGGGCATTTCAAACCAGGCATAAATGAAACTGCCGAGGGGAATATCACCCATACCGATTTCGTTGCCGGACAGATACGGCTGGCTGGCAAGCGCCTGATCGGCCATGGCCAGCAGCGCCGTGCACTCCTTGATCGCGGCATTGATTGCCGGCCAGTCCTGCTGCCCGGCCGGCGTACGCAGCACACCCCAGAACACGGTACGGAACGGCCCGGCGAAACTCGAAGTAGCCCAGTCCATCCACTTGTCAGCGATGGCCCGGGCCTGTGGGTCTGCCGAGTACCACGCACTGTTCGGCGCATGTTTGGCCAGCAGGTAACGCACGATGGCGTTGGATTCCCACAGCACGAAGCCGTCATCTTCGATCACCGGTACCCGGCCGTTCGGATTCATCGCCCGATATTCAGGCGTGTCGACCACACCGAAGGCCCCGCCGGCGTCAATCGCCTCGTAAGCCAGGCCAAGTTCCTCGGCGGCCCACAGCGGCTTCCTGACATTCGATGAGTTTTTCCGTCCCCAGATCTTCAGCATGACCGCCTCTTTTCAAATGCGTGGGCGAGCAGCATACGCCGGATCAGAGGCGGCTTACATCACTGTGCATGTCACCCAACAGTTGCGGCTGGTGATCGCCAAACAGGTGTGGATAGCACTTCTCCAGATGTTCGAAGAAGAAGGTTTCCGGCACATCGGCGAACTGACCGTGATCGACCAGATACTCCATCAACTGCGCGCCGTCGCGGTTGTACGGGTGGAACACGCTGTCATTGATGCCATCAAATTCCAGCGGTGCCACATTGAACAATTCGCAGAGCTTCTGGTTGAACGCCGGCGTGGCTTTGACCCAGCGATCGTTGAGGAACAGCTCGGTGTATCCGTGCATGGCGAACCTATCGCTTTTCAGCAACTCCAGCAGACGCGGGGTCGACAGATGATTTCTAACATCCGCCAGACCAATACGCGCCGGGATCCCACAATGGCGGGCGCAGCCTGCGAGCAGCGTGGCTTTGGGCACGCAATAGCTCTCCCCTGTTGCCAATGCGTAACTGCCGCGCAAGGTCTGCGAATCGCGGCTGAAGGTGTACGGGTTGTAGCGCACTGCCTCGCGCACGGCGTAATAAAGACTGATCGCCTGCGCGAGCGGATCGCGGCTGGCGCCACGCTGCTGTTCGGCGAACTCCACCACCGCCGGGTGGTCACTATCGATGAAGCGGCCGGGGCTCAGATACTCGCGCATGACGTTTTTCTCCTGGGTGAGCCCCGAGTCTAGCGACAGCTCAAGCACAGAGATAACGACGTTTCGGCCAAACATGCACGCGAAGACGCGGGAAGAGCGAACGATTTCCCACGGGCGTTGCCCACCGAACCTACAAACGCCATCCAGGGTTTCCCACGCGTTCAATCACCATGTTCTGACCACCCCGTTTTACAGATGCCGTCTAAGCTCTGGAGGGTCGGTTTGCCTTGGTTCACGGAGGATTACATATGCTGTTGTTGTGGATACTGGTTCTGATCGTCGGTGTGGCGTATCTCGCCCACCGCCGCATCGCCCCGCTGCCCGCGTTGGGCATCGTTGCCATTTACCTGCTGGCGATGGGCATTTTCAGCCATGCCCCGGGTTGGTTGCTGCTGCTGTTCTGGGTCGTGCTCGCGGTGGTTGCCGCGCCGTTGCTGCTGCCTGACCTGCGCCGCAAACACTTCACCGCGCCGCTGTTCAACTGGTTCCAGAAAACCCTGCCGCCGATGTCGCAGACCGAACGCGACGCGATCGATGCCGGCACCGTGTGGTGGGACGGCGAGCTGTTCAGCGGCCGTCCGGACTGGGACAAGCTACTGGCCTACCCCAAGGTGCAACTGAGCGAAGAGGAACAGGCCTTCATCGACGGCCCGACCGAAGAACTCTGCGCGATGGTCAGTGACTGGCAGATCGGCCAGTCGATGGACCTGCCGCCAGAAGCCTGGACCCACATCAAGGAACACGGCTTCTTCGCCCTGATCATTCCCAAGGAATTCGGCGGCAAGGGCTTTTCCGCCTATGCCCACTCGCAAGTGGCAATGAAACTCGCCACCCGCAGCGGCGACCTCGCCTCCACCGTGATGGTGCCCAACTCCCTCGGCCCGGCCGAATTGCTGCTGCATTACGGCACCGATGAACAACGCAATCACTACCTGCCACGGCTGGCCCGTGGCGAAGACATTCCGTGCTTTGCCCTCACCGGCCCGCTGGCGGGCTCCGATGCCGGCGCCATGCCGGACACCGGGATCATCTGCAAGGGTCAATGGGAAGGCCAGGAAGTCATCGGCCTGCGCCTGAACTGGGAAAAACGCTACATCACACTCGGCCCGGTGGCGACCCTGCTCGGCCTGGCTTTCAAGGCTTACGATCCGGAGCATCTGCTGGGCGACAAGGACGACCTCGGTATCAGCCTGGCGCTGATCCCCACCAATACGCCGGGCGTGGAAATCGGCCGCCGTCACCTGCCACTGGGTGCCGCATTCATGAACGGCCCCAACTCGGGCAAGGATGTGTTCATCCCGCTGGACTACCTCATTGGCGGTCAGGAGATGCTCGGCAAGGGCTGGATGATGCTGATGAACTGCCTGTCGGTCGGGCGTTCGATTTCGCTGCCGGCGGTCGGCACCGGCGCGGCCAAGTTCACCAGCCTGGTGACCGGTCAGTACGCGCAGATTCGTGAACAGTTCAACGTACCCCTGTCGGCCTTCGAAGGCATTCAGGAAGCCATGGCGCGCATTGGCGGCAACGCCTGGATGATGGATGCAGCGCGCATGCTCACCGCCAACGCGGTGGATCTGGGCGAGAAACCCTCGGTGCTGTCGGCGATCCTCAAGTATCACCTGACCGAACGCGGCCGCGAGTGCATCAGCCACGCCATGGACGTACATGGCGGCAAGGCGATCATCATGGGCCCGAACAACTACCTGGGGCGCAGCTGGAACGGGGCGCCGATCTTCATCACCGTGGAAGGCGCGAACATCCTCTCGCGCAACCTGATGATCTTCGGTCAGGGCGCCATTCGCTGCCATCCGTTCGTTCTCAAGGAAATGGCCCTCGCCGGACGCGAGGACAAGGATCAGGCGCTGAAAGAATTCGATGGTCTGCTGCTCAAGCACATTGGTTTTGCGGTGGGCAACGCCGCCAGCACGCTGGTGCTGAACCTGGGCTTCGGCCACTTCGAACATGCGCCTGGGGACAGGATCAGCCAAGGTTATTTCCGCGCACTCAACCGTCAGGCAGCGGCTTTCGCCATGCTGGCCGACTTCAGCATGATGCTGCTGGGCGGTGAGTTGAAGCGCCGCGAACGCCTGTCGGCGCGTCTTGGCGATGTATTGAGCAACCTGTATCTGGCTTCCGCCGCGCTCAAGCGTTATCACGACCTGGATTCGCCGGCGCATATGGAGCCGCTGTTCCGCTGGGCCATGGAGGAAAGCCTTGGTCAATCGGAGCGGGCGCTGGATGAGCTGCTGAGCAACTTCCCGAACAAGGTGTTCGGCTGCCTGTTACGAGTGATCGTGTTCCCGTTCGGCCGGCGCCACACAGGCCCTTCGGACAAGCTCGGTGCCGAAGTGGCTGCGGTGATTGGTCGGGCCAAAGGCGATCCGACTCTTGAAGAACTGCTCGCCGGCTGCTATCGCCCGCAGTCCGCCGACGATGCCGTCGGCGCCCTGCAACATGCCAGCGACCTGCTGAACGCCGCACAACCGCTGCACAAGAAACTGCACACCGCGCTCAAGAGCGGTCAGGTCAAACCGGTGGCGGGCGAACACGCCATTGATGCCGCACTGGAGGCCGGGGTGTTGCAACCGCAGGAAGCACAGACCCTGCGCGATGCCGAAGCGGCACGGCGCAAGGTGATCGACGTCGATGATTTCGACAAAGAGGAGCTGAAGCCGGCAGAAGGCAAAGTCCGCTGAGGCTGACCACCGTGTAGCTGTTTATTTGTGAAAAACGGGCGCGGGGGCTTTATACTCCCGCGCCCGTTTTGCTCTTGAGGACTTATCTCGTGTCCAACGTCGTTGCCGATCATCTTGTTTTGCTCGACCACCTGCGCAGTATCCTGGTCGCCGTAGGTGAGGCCGAACAGGTTCCCGAAGAAAGCCATGCCTTGTTCCTGGAGCGCTTCGACGACCTGCTGGCATCCTTGCCGATCGATCCGATCGAAAGTCAGTACCTGGGCCAGGACATCCTGTGCCAGGTGATCACCCGTTACCCGCAAATTGCCCACTTGATCCCGCGGGATCTGCTGTGGTTCTTCGCCGGCGACTGCCTGCACTACCTGTCCGATGAAGAAATCGACCTCTATCAGGCACTGGAAGAACGTCGCTACGAAGCCGAACAGAACGACGAACCGTTCGACTGGAATCAGGAAAAACAGCTGCTGGCGATGTCTGCCCAGGACAGCAAGCACTGATTTAATGGTTTGAAGATCAAAAGATCGTCCGAACGCGGCCCGAGCCGGCGGCAGCTCCTACAAGGATTGTGTAGGAGCTGCCGCCGGCTCGGGCCGCGTTCGGACGATCTTTTGCATTTAAAGCAGCCCCTCGCTCTCCGGTAATTCATACGCCATCGCCAGATTGTTCGGCGCCCCCGCCTTCCCCGGCTTGCTCAATGTCGGCTCCTTCTCCAGGCACTCCACCAGATAATCGATGAACACCCGCAGCTTCGGCGGCAGATAACGCGTCGGTGAATGCAGCAGCCACAGCCCACCGTGGTAGGAAGCGAGGAATGTCCACTCGGGCAACACCTGCACAATCAATTTCTGCTCTAACGCATAACGCGCGGTGAAATACGGCAGGCTGCCGATACCGATGTGCTGCAATACCGCCCCCAACCGCACGCCGGTATGGTTGGCGGCATAGCGGCCGCGCACACCGACTGTCACGGCTTTGCTGCCCTTCTTGAATTTCCAGCGCGCATCGCTCGGCGTTTCACCTAGATAAATACAGCTGTGATTGAGCAGGTCATGCGGATGTGTCGGTGTGCCGTGTTCGGCCAGGTATTGCGGGGTGGCGCAGAGCAAATGGTCGATGGTCAGCAACTGGCGCCCGACCAGTCCGGCCGGCGGACGGTCAGTGATGCGAATCGCCAGATCGACATGATCGTCAATCAGATCAACCTGCCGGTCCTCCAACAGCAACTCGACATCGACCTTGGGATAGCGCCGCAGAAACTCGGGCATGTGCGGATGAATCACGAAACGCCCGACGGCTTTCGGCACGCTGACCCGCACCAGTCCTTCCGCCTCATGGGTGAACTGGCCGCTGATCTCCATGACTGACTTGGCGGCGCTGACCATCTCCTGACAGCGCTTGAACACTTCTTCGCCACCGTCACTCAAGCGCAGTTTGCGTGTGGTGCGCTGCAACAGACGCGTGGCCAGGGCCTTTTCCAGGCGGGAAATGCTGCGACTGATCGCGGACGGCGAAGAACCCAGCTGGCGAGCGGCCTCGGAGAAACTTCCGGTCTCCACGACCTTGACGAAAATCGCCATTTCACCCAGCAGTGGCAACGGGAGATTGATGCTCACAGCGCACAAGTCCTTTGATGTTTGAACGGATTATCACGTTATTACACGATTCATATAATAAAAAAAGAAACTTTAATAAGGGCATGGAATATGACGCTTCGCCTCTTTTTCCATAGTGATGACCTCAAGGCTAATGTGGAAGTCCTCGACTGCACGCCCCACGAGAACGAATTCGCCGTGGTGCTGCGCGCGACGCTGTTTCATCCGCAAGGCGGTGGCCAGCCCTGCGATACCGGCTTGATCGGCGAAAGCCAGGTGCTGCGCGTAGTTCAGGAGCCGGACCGGATCGTTCACTACGTCGACCGTCCGGTAAAACTCGGCATGACCTGCATCCACGTCGATGAGCAACGTCGCTGTTACAACACCCGCATGCACTCGGCGGGGCACCTGATCGGGCACTTTGTGCAGGCCCTGGGCTGGACGCCGATCAAGGCACACCACTGGCCAGACGAAGGCCGGGTGCAATTCAAGCCAGGCGATGCCGCGCAGGAGGTCGACGCGCCCACCGTTCAACACGGCATCAATCAGTGGATTGAACACGATCTGCCACGCCTGACCTCGCTGCGTGAAGGCGCGCGGGAAATCGGCTTTGGCGAGTTGCCCGCCTATGGCTGCGGCGGCACCCATGTACGCAGCCTGAAGGATTTGGGCACAGTCACGATCGCCTCCCTTTCGCAGAAGAAAGGCACGCTATCCGTCCACTACAGCGTGGATTAAGCATCTCGGGCGCTGCTCCGCGCAGCGTCCGACGCCGGGGAACCGCACTCGCCGGTTCCGTTGACTATCGATAGATGGACCTAAAAACAATGATGCTAGACGTCGAGCGTCTCGATGAGACGTGCATAAAAAAACTGGCCAACGAAGAAGTCCTCGCCATTCGCGTCAAAGGTTTTTTGCCCGAACCGCTGGCGATCCAGATTGGCGACAAGATTCTTGCTCCGGGCTTCGAAGGCTACATCAACGCGCCGAGCATAGGCCGCATCGGCATGGCGTTTTACGAGGCGGAAAACCAGCCTCTGCTGATCGAGGACTACTTCGAACGCGCCACCAGCAACATCGCCGAACTGCGCAATCGTTGTGCGCCCTACTCCTCCCCGGTCGACACTTTGCGCTGCATGCTCGACGAATCATGGCCGGCCGGTGCGCATCTGGAAAACCTCTATGGCCGCAAGATGTATGTCGGCCTGTCGCGGGTGGTCAAACCCGGCGTGTGCTTCCTCGCCCACCACGACATTTTCGCCAAGGACGCCCCGGACAGCTTCCAGGCCCGCAGTCTGGAGGCGCAGTTTGCCTGCAACGTCTACCTGAACATGCCGACCGAGGGCGGTGCGTTGCAGGTGTGGGACGACGACATTACCCCGGATCAATTCGACGAAATGCGCGGTGACAGCTACGGCATAAACCCGGCACTGCTCGGCCCGCCGACCCTTGAAGTACGGCCGGAGCCGGGCGATTTCATCATGTTCAATTCGCGCTGCATGCACTCGGTGACCCCCGGCGTGGCGGATCCGCGGCTGAGCCTTTCCTTCTTTGTCGGCTATCGCGGCAACGCTTCACCCCTGACCTTCTGGAGCTGAGATGTTATCGAACTACCTGGGCGAGTTTCTGGCGCTGGCTACCATTCACTTTCTGGCTGTGGTCGCACCCGGCCCGGACTTTGCCGTGACCATCCGTCAGAGCGTGCGCTTTGGCCGACTGGTGGGCATTTGCACCGCACTGGGGATCGGTGCAGGGATTTCCGTGCACGTTCTCTACACATTGCTCGGCGTTGGCGCGCTGATGCACACCACACCGTGGCTACTCACCGTGGCCAAGGTGATCGGCGGCGCGTACATCTTTTACCTCGGCATCAGCCTGATTCGCAGTAAACCGAAGACTACGCTCGAGGGCGAAAAAAACACCGACGATTCGCTGGTCGAGCAGTCGTTGTTCAAGGCGTTCAGCACCGGTTTTCTGACCAATGCCACCAACCCCAAGGCCACGCTGTTTTTCCTGGCGATCTTCACCACCATCATCAGCGCCAGCACCCCGCTGGAAATACAGGCCCTGTACGGTATCTGGATGTGCTGCGTGAATGCGCTGTGGTTCGTGATCGTCGCGCTGTTTTTCTCCAGCAGTAAAGTGCGCTTGCTGTTTATGCGCATGGGTTATTGGTTCGAACGCAGCATGGGCGTGATCCTGATTCTGTTCGCCGGCAGGCTGGTGTTGTCGATGTAAACGCTGCGCTCAAACAAAAGGCCCGATCAGTTGAACACTGTTCGGGCCTTTTTCGTTTGTGCGTCGATTTTGCATTTCTGTGCGACGGACCTCACTTCAGCCCCCCCTCAATACCTTCGCGGTGTCAGTTTGAAAGATATTTGTTTTAACTTTCGAACACTTCCGATCAGTTCCTGCTGGACCTGCAGATCGTCACCGAAATGATGGGGCGTGTCGGCCAACTGCCGAAGCTCTGATGAGGTACGAGCCCCGCTGTTCAGGCGGACCCATTACTGAATGACGCAAAAATAAAAAAGAACCGAAGGTCCTTTTTTGTTGCGCGACAAATACCGCACAAACAAAAACGCCGATCATCACTGATCGGCGTTTTTGTGAAATTGGAGCGGGAAACGAGACTCGAACTCGCGACCCCGACCTTGGCAAGGTCGTGCTCTACCAACTGAGCTATTCCCGCAATGGCGTCCCCTAGGGGACTCGAACCCCTGTTACCGCCGTGAAAGGGCGGTGTCCTAGGCCACTAGACGAAGGGGACACGCTACCCGGAACACATGGTGTGTGTTTCGGTGTCCAGATCCGCATCCGAAGACTGGGGTCTGGTTTCACTCAGCTCTGCCCGAAAGCAGTGCTGTTTGGAAACAAAACGCCGCTCATTACTGAGCGGCGTTTTTGAATTTGGAGCGGGAAACGAGACTCGAACTCGCGACCCCGACCTTGGCAAGGTCGTGCTCTACCAACTGAGCTATTCCCGCAAATGGCGTCCCCTAGGGGACTCGAACCCCTGTTACCGCCGTGAAAGGGCGGTGTCCTAGGCCACTAGACGAAGGGGACACGCTACCCGGAACACATGGTGTGTGTTTCGGTGTCCAGATCCGCATCC
>NZ_JAFGYS010000007.1:311424-321138 GCF_017491705.1 Pseudomonas sp. 86_A
CGAAGACTGGGTTCTGGTTTCACTCAGCCCCGCCCGAAAGCAGTGCTGTTTAAAATTGGAGCGGGAAACGAGACTCGAACTCGCGACCCCGACCTTGGCAAGGTCGTGCTCTACCAACTGAGCTATTCCCGCATTGGCGTCCCCTAGGGGACTCGAACCCCTGTTACCGCCGTGAAAGGGCGGTGTCCTAGGCCACTAGACGAAGGGGACACGCTACAACATTCACTCCCTGCGGCGCTTCGCTGTGTGCTTTACGCTGCAAGTGGCGCGCATTCTATGGATGGATTGAGAGGTCGTCAACCCCCAGATATAAATTTATTTAAATCAATGACTTCGACCTGGTTTCAGGCCCATCGCAAGCTTTTCCGTCGACCAACGTTTGACGCCTATATTCCGCCACTCGCCAAGACGTTATAGTCCGCAACACGGTGATGGCAATCTGCACCACAAGCGCCAGCATTCATATAAGCAGCCTGCGGTCGATACAGATTGCACCTGCCGATCCAACTCGTCGAGCGGCGCTAGGCGCATAAATGCCCAGCCACTACACTCGCATGCGAACCCTATAAAGAGGTCTTACCGGTGACACCACTCATGATCACCCTGCTAGTCGTAGCCGGGATCGCAATTCTGATCGCCATTGGCTACATGAACCATGTGGTGGAAAACAACAAACTGGAGAAGGCCCGCACCAAAGTCGAACTCAACGACCGCCTGCGCCGCTGCGGCGAACTGACCGAAACCTTCCCCGGCCAGTTCATGACGCCTGCGCTCAAGCTGCTGCTGACCCGCCTGGAACTGAACGTCTGCCAGCGCCTGCTGAACCTGGAAAAAACCAGCGCGACAACCAAGGCACGCATCACCGAACTGAGCGCGCTGGTGGCACAGGGCGAATCGATCCCGGTCAACAACCCGCCAGCACCGATCCTGACCGAAGCCAAAGCCAAGGACGTGCGCTTCCTGCTCGAAGCCCTGCACGGCCAGATCACCCGTGCCGCCCATGACGGCTTCCTCGCACCGAACGAAGCCAAGCACTGGATCAAAGAAGTCCGGCACATCCTGGTGCTGCTGCACATCGAATTCTTCAACAACCTCGGCCAACAATCCCTGCAACAAAACCAACCGGGCCAGGCCCGCCTCGCCTTCGAACGCGGCGTGCAATACCTGCGCAAACAGCAAGACCCGCAGATGTACTCGGAACAACTGCAATACCTGGAAAAACTCCTGGCCCGCGCCAATGCCCAAGTCATGGACAAGATTGCCCCGGTCGAAGGCGAAGTGAACCAACTGACCGAAGGCCTCAAGGAAGTCGAAGCCGATGCCGACTGGAAAAAGAAAGTGATCTACGACTGATGGTTCGATAGTCAAGAGAAGCCACCGAGAGGTGGCTTTTTTGTGGGTGGTTGGCTGCCAGCAAGGGACTGGGTACATTCAATTGGAGATTGATCGGCTCTCAGGCCGCCATCGCCAGCAGGCTGGCTCCTACAGTTGGATTGGGTGTATTCAGTTGGAGACTGGTCGGCTGTAAGGCCGCCATCGCCAGCAGGCTGGCTCCTACAGTTGGATTGGGTGTATTCAGTTGGAGACTGGTCGGCTGTAAGGCCGCCATCGCCAGCAGGCTGGCTCCTACAGTTGGATTGAGTTCATTCATCTAAATACTGGTCGGCTGTCAGGCCGCCACCGCTGGCAAGCCAGCTCCCACAATAACCGCGTACCTGCGCACCATGGGCCGAGTGTCAGCTCGCCTCGCTTTTGATCTTAAGGCCCCTTCGGCAGGCTGAGTGGAGGGGTTTATCCGGGGGTGGGAGCGCAGCGACCGTTTGGCGCAGCCAAACACATCGAGAGGAGGTGCAGCGAAGCAAACCGTAGACGATGCCCCCCGGATGAATCCCGGAACGAAGGAACCCGAGCCTAAGCGAGGGCCGTACGCCGGGGCCAAGCCTTTTGGTTACTTTTTGGCGTTTGAAAAAGTGACCCGCTGTAAGAGCGGAACCGCCAGCCGCCACCCCCGAAGCAACGGATAAACACCCAAAACCCCAAGAACCTGGTCGGCCCAAAGGCCGCCAAGGCTCAAGGCTCAAAGCCGAAAGTGCCCAACCATCCCCTTGAGCTCACTCCCCAACTGCGCCAGCTCAATACTCGAAGCCGCATTCCCCCGCATCGCAATCGAAGACTGATCCGCACTCGCACGAATACTCGTCACACTGCGATTGATCTCCTCAGCCACCGAACTCTGCTCCTCGGCGGCCGCCGCAATCTGCTGATTCATCTGCTGAATCAACGACACCGCCGCCGCAATACTGCCCAGCGCACTCTCCGTCTGCAGCGCATCACTAACGGCAAGCTTTACCAACTCCCCACTGCTCTGAATCTGCTGCACCGACGAATGCGCCGCCGAACGCAACGCGCTGACCAACCGTTCGATCTCTTCAGTCGACTGCTGGGTACGCCGGGCCAACGCGCGCACCTCATCGGCCACCACCGCAAAGCCCCTGCCCTGCTCCCCGGCCCGCGCCGCTTCGATCGCCGCGTTCAGCGCCAGCAAATTGGTCTGCTCGGCCACACTTTTGATCACATCGAGCACCGTACCGATATTCTGGATTTGCGCACTGAGGCTTTCGATGCTCGAACTGGCCGACGTCGCCGAATCCGCCAGTTGCTCGATCCGCGCCATGCTCTGGCGCACCACCTGCTGCCCGCTTTCGACCTTGCCATCCGCCGTTTGCGCAGCCAGTGCGGCCTCCTCGGCATTGCGCGCGACATCATGCACGGTGGCGGTCATCTGGTTCATGGCGGTGGCCACCTGTTCGGTTTCTTCCTTCTGGCTGCTGACTTCGAGATTGGTCTGCTCAGTCACCGCCGACAGCGATTGCGCAGAACTGGCCAGCTGTTCGATCCCCGCCTGCAAACCGCTGACGATCGTGCTCAGGCCGGTGCCCATCTGCTGCATCGCCAGCATCAACTGGCCGATTTCATCACGACGGGTCACCTCGACCCGCGCACTCAAGTCCCCGGCGGCGATCTGCTGCGCAACGCGCATCACGCTGCGCAACGGCGCGACGATCAACCGGGTAATGACCCACGCGGCAATCAGCCCGACCAGCAACGCCAGCGCCGAAGAACCGATGATCAGCACCGAGTTCTTTTTCAGCTCCGCCTGCATCGCGCCGTCCTCGGCGACATACGCCTGATCGACACGCTCCACCACTTGGGCCGCACGCTGGTGCAACTGTTCGTAGACGGTTTTTTCCTGGGCCAGCAAGCCGGTGTATTCGGCCAGCTTGTCGTTGAAACCGGCGATGTGCCCGGACACTTCGTTGAGGACTGTCAGGTAGCCCTCATCCTTGACCGTGGTCTTCAACTGCTCGGCCTGAGCCTGGGCCTGAGCGGCCTGTTCGATGTTGCCCTTGCCGGCACTGTCGGCATCGCCCTTGCGGCTCTGGTCGAGGCGAATCCGCGCCTCGTTCATCGCCTGCAACATCAGTCGCGACACCTGGCTGACCTGACTGGCCTGCTCGATGAACTGCGCGCCGTCCTTGCCTTCGGTGTCCTTCAAGGTATACGCGCCGTCATCGGCCAGCCCGGCTTGCAGCACATCCAGGTTATTGGCCACGCTGGACACCGACCAACTGGCCATTTCCAGCGCCAGATCCTTGGCCTGGGTCAGCGAGACGAACTCGTCGAACGCCTTGCGATAGGCACCCAGTGACTGCTCGACATCGCTCATCACCGCCACGTTCGCCGGCGATTGCGCCTTGAGTTGCGCGGCCTGGGCCAGCAGGCCGTCCACGCCTTCGTGCAAGGCATCGACGGTTTTCGGGTTGCTGTGCAGCGCATAGTCCTGCTCCAGCAGCCGCACTTTGAGCAACGCGCTGTTGAGCGCCGACATCTGTTTCAGGCCGTCGAAACGTTGACTGATGGTCTGCAGTGACCAGACACCCATGGCGGCCACCAGCGCGGTCAATAGCAGCACCAGTACAAACCCGACACCCAGTTTTTTCGCCATACCGAGGTTGGCAAAACGTCCTTGCACGGCCGAAATCATTGCGCGTAGTCCCCTGCCAAAGTCTGTTGACGAAGATTCGCAACGGCCATGAAGCAGCACAAGTCTCTGGCGTCGGAATAATGGCAAAAAGCTAGGCCTGCGTCGTTTTCAGAACGCTTGAGGTCGATTCGCACGGGTACTGCGAAAAAACTGTCGGGCCCGCGGATCACAAGCATAGGCCACATTGATCCGCTGCCACGCGCCGGCCTCGCCAGTCGGACTGAAAGCCCCCGGGGCGCACAGGCGCACGCCACTGCTCTGGGCCTGATGCTGCAATCGGGCCGGATCGCTCTGCGTCGAGCGGGCCCAGATGAACAGCCCGCCACAGGGTTTGCCGAATACCTCCCAGTCAGCGTCTTCCAGTGCCTGCAAAGCGGCAGCCCGATCGGTATTCAGGCGCTGCCGTTGACGCTGCACCATCTTGCGATACGCGCCACTGCCCAGCAGATTGGCCAGCACTGCCTCGTTGAAACTCGAGGCGCCCATGCTGCTGATTGTCTTGACCCGGGCCAGACGCGCAATCAGCGCGTGCCCGGCGCAGATGAAGCCGACGCGCAGTGAACTGCTCAGCGTCTTGGAAAAACTGCCGACGTAGATCACCCGCTCATCCAGAGCCGCCAAACGAATTCCGTTGCCGTTGTGCAGGTCGGCGTAGACATCGTCTTCGATCAGTTGCACATCATGAGCATTGCACAATTGCAGGACCTGTTGCGCCACGCCAGTGGTCAGGCAGGAACCCGTGGGATTATGGTGATGACTGTTGATGAACATCGCGACCGGCCGACATTGCTGCAGCAGTGCCTCCAGCGCCTGAGGGTCCGGGCCGCTCGGCGTGCGGCGCACTTCCAGCAACTGCACGCCGTGCAGGCGCAACAGTTCGAACAGCGGCGCGTAGCCCGGATTTTCCACCACGACGCAGTCGCCGGCCTTGAGCAGCGTGCGCACCAGCAGATCCAGCGCGTGGCTGGCACCGGCGGTGGTCAGCAACTGATCATCATCGGCCTGGATGTCGATCAGCCGCAGGCGTTTGCCGATCTGCTCACGCAGCGCTGGCAGCCCCAGCGGGCTGCTGTAGTTGAACAGGCTCGCCATGTCGGTCCGGGCCACCTGACGGATTGCGTAGCTCAGGTCATCGGACTCGCGCCAGCCCTGCGGCAAGCCACCCTCGCCCAGGTGCAACCCGCCCGCCGGCGGCCCGCCGTCGATACCGGCCAACCGGTTGTTGTACCCGGCATTCAACGGTGCGGCGGCCACCATGAATCCCGCCCCCTGGCGTGCGGACAGCAGGCCCTGCGCCACAAGCCGCTCACAAGCTTCGACCACACACGACTGGCTGAGCAGACTGGCGCGCGCAATTTGTCTGACGGAGGGCAGACGTGTGCCCGGCGCCACGCCACTGCGCAAGATCCAGTCGGTCATTCCATCAACAATCTGCTGTACGACCGGCACCATTGCCTGTCGGTCAATTCTCAATTCCATGAGCACGCAAACTCCCGTCCGTTTTGCTGGCGGCAGTAAATCACAGCCACGCCGTACAGGCTGTGCGACAACGCCGTCAAAAGCGACCGTTCTAACCGTTTGATACACATTGTTTAGCGGATACACAGAACCGACGGCCTGACATGAAAAAACCCGCACGCTGGCGGGTTTTTCTCGTGTCATGCGGTACCGCGTCAGAAAGCGGTGACGCCTCCGTCCACGGCCAGGGAATGACCGGTGGTAAACGCTGCGCCATCACTGCACAGATACAACACGGCACTGGCAATTTCCTCGACCTTGCCAATACGCCCGACCGGGTGCATCGCGTTGGCGAACTCGCCTTTCTTCGGATCGGCCTCGTAGGCACGGCGGAACATGTCGGTGTCGATCACCGCCGGGCAAACGGCGTTGACGCGGATTTTCTTCTTCGCGTACTCGATCGCCGCCGACTTGGTCAGGCCGATCACCGCGTGCTTGGATGCCGCATAGATGCTCATCTTCGGCGCCGCTCCTAGTCCCGCCACCGATGCGGTATTGACGATCGCGCCGCCACCCTGCGCCAGCAGCAACGGCAACTGGTATTTCATGCACAGCCAGACGCCTTTGACGTTGACGCCCATGATCGCGTCGAACTCATCCATCGAGCCATCGGCCAGCTTGCCCTGCTCGATTTCGATGCCGGCATTATTGAAGGCGTAGTCGAGGCGACCGTAGGTGTTGATCACCTCGTCCATCAGATTCTTCACTTCACTTTCGACGGTCACGTTGCAGCGCACGAAGGTCGCTTCGCCACCGGCCGTACGAATCAGCGCCACGGTGCCCTCGCCTCCCGCCGCATCGAGATCGGCCACCACCACTTTCAGGCCTTCGGCAGCGAACGCCTGCGCGGTCGCCCGGCCGATGCCATTGGCCGCTCCCGTCACTACAGCAACCTGGCCGGAAAACGTCATGCTCATTGTTATGTCCTCGAAGGAGAGATGCGGGAGGGATGCTCAGAATCGCAGCATAGCCATCGACGTTCGCCGCGCGTCAGCACTATCAGAAGGCTGTTTATGCGCCCATGCGTCGCAGTGATAAAACCCGCCGGGGGACTATCACTGCACTGGATCATTGCGCATTCGCCGTATCAGCCAACCTTGCAGCATTGACCTTGAGGGTCTATCAACAAGGCTTCATTCAGTTCGAGTGCCTGCCATGACCACCCAGACCAATCGCCAGTTCCTGCTCGCCAAACGCCCGGTGGGCGCCGCCACCCGTGAGACCTTCACCTATCAGGAGGTTCCGCTTGGCGAACCTGCGCAGGGGCAGATCCTGGTCAAGAACGAATTCCTCTCCCTCGACCCGGCCATGCGCGGCTGGATGAACGAGGGCAAGTCCTACATCCCGCCGGTCGCGATCGGTGAAGTGATGCGCGCCCTGGGCGTCGGAAAAGTCATCGCCTCCAATAACCCGGGCTTTGCCGTCGGCGACTACGTCAACGGCGCCTTGGGCGTGCAGGATTATTTCCTCGGTGAGCCCAGAGGTTTCTATAAGGTCGATCCGAAACTGGCGCCGCTGCCGGTGTACCTGTCCGCACTGGGCATGACCGGCATGACTGCCTACTTCGCCCTGCTCGACGTCGGCGCGCCAAAGGCCGGCGACACCGTGGTTCTTTCCGGGGCTGCCGGTGCGGTGGGCAGCATTGCCGGGCAGATTGCCAAGATCAAAGGCTGCCGGGTCATCGGCATTGCCGGTGGCGCCGACAAGTGCAAATACCTGATCGATGAACTGGGCTTCGACGGCGCTATCGATTACAAGCACGAAGACGTATTGGCCGGCCTCAAGCGCGAGTGCCCGAAAGGCGTCGACGTGTACTTCGACAACGTCGGTGGCGAGATCCTCGACGCGGTGCTCAGTCGCCTGGCGCCGAAAGCCCGGGTGGTGATCTGCGGTGCCATCAGCCAGTACAACAACAAGGAAGCGGTCAAAGGCCCGGCCAACTACCTGTCACTGCTGGTCAACCGTGCACGCATGGAAGGCTTTGTGGTGATGGACTACGCCGCCCAGTACGCCAGTGCCGCGCAGGAAATGGCCGGCTGGATGGCCAAGGGACAGCTCAAGAGCAAAGAGGACATCGTCGAAGGTCTGGAGACCTTTCCGGAGACGCTGATGAAGTTGTTCAGCGGGGAGAATTTCGGCAAGTTGGTGCTGAAAGTTTAAGACCATCACAAAACAAATGTAGGAGTGAGCCTGCTCGCGATAGCGGTCTGTCAGTCAACATTAGCGTTGTTTGACAGACCGCTATCGCGAGCAGGCTCACTCCTACAGGGTTTTGCGGTGTTGCTTAGGCGATTTCGGCCACGACCGAAGCCAGGGCCTTGGCCGGGTCCGCCGCCTGACTGATCGGACGGCCGATCACCAGGTAGTCGGAACCGGCATCCAGCGCCTGACGCGGGGTCAGGATGCGACGCTGGTCATCTTGCGCGCTGCCCGCCGGACGAATCCCCGGGGTCACCAATTGCAGCGACGGGTGCGCCGACTTCAGTGCGGTGGCTTCCAGCGCCGAGCACACCAGACCGTCCATCCCGGCCTTCTCGGCCAGCGCAGCCAGGCGCAGCACCTGCTCCTGCGGCTCGATGTCCAGACCGATACCGGCCAGATCCTCGCGCTCCATGCTGGTCAACACGGTCACACCGATCAGCAACGGCTGCGGGCCGCTGCGCTTGGAAAGCTCTTCACGGCAGGCCGCCATCATGCGCAGGCCACCGGAGCAATGCACGTTGACCATCCACACGCCCATCTCGGCAGCGGCTTTCACCGCCATCGCGGTGGTGTTGGGGATGTCATGGAATTTCAGGTCGAGGAACACCTCGAAGCCTTTGTCACGCAGGGTGCCGACGATTTCCGCGGCGCAACTGGTGAACAGTTCCTTGCCCACTTTGACCCGGCACAGTTTCGGGTCCAACTGGTCGGCCAGCTTCAGTGCGGCGTCACGGGTGGGGAAATCCAGGGCGACGATGATGGGAGTCTGGCAGGCGGACATGGATGGGCTCTCAGGCAAGTCGAAATCGGCGCGCATTGTAGCGGAAGCGGCGGCGGCGCGGCACCCGATGATCGGTAAATCGTCGCCGCAAACGTGATCAGCATAGCGCTCGCTGCTATTGTGTCGAACCCGATACACAACCGACACGCCGCCAACAAGCGCCCGCGCTAGCCTCGCCAGCCGCAACACGTCCTTACATCAGCACTTCCCGCCTCACGGCAGGACGCCTATGCTGAAACCACCACCTCGCAGCCCATCTTTGTGGTTGGCGGCCTACTGGCAGATGAACAGCCCCATGCACAACACCCAAACGACCGTGACTGATGAGCATAAAGACGACAAGCGCTGGAGCATCCGCGCGCTGATCGTCGACGATGACGTGCCGATCCGTGAGCTGATGATCGACTACCTGGCCCGCTTCAACATCCACGCCAGCGGCGTCACCGACGGCGCCGCCATGCGTCAGGCGCTGCAGGCCGAGCATTTCGACGTGGTGGTCCTCGACCTGATGCTGCCCGGCGAAGACGGCCTGTCGCTGTGCCGCTGGCTGCGCGCCGAATCGGACATCCCGATCCTGATGCTCACCGCCCGCTGCGAGCCCACCGACCGCATCATCGGCCTGGAACTGGGCGCCGACGACTACATGGCCAAACCGTTCGAACCACGGGAACTGGTGGCACGCATCCAGACCATTCTGCGCCGGGTACGCGATGACCGCACCGAACAGCGCGCCAACATCCGCTTCGACAACTGGCGCCTGAACAGCGTCCTGCGCCAGCTGATCGCCGACGATGGCCTCGTGGTGCCGCTGTCCAACGCCGAATTCCGCCTGCTCTGGGTCTTCATCGAACGCCCGCGCCGCGTGCTCAGCCGCGAACAACTGCTGGACGCCGCCCGCGGCCGTTCGATCGAAGCCTTCGACCGCAGCATCGATTTGCTGGTGTCGCGCCTGCGGCAAAAACTCGGCGACGATCCGAAAGCCCCGCAGCTGATCAAAACCGTGCGCGGTGAAGGTTACCTGTTCGACGCGCGAGACATCGGCTGATGCGAGCGCGCTTCGACACGCTGTTCGGCCGCCTGTTTGGCATGCTGTTCGCTGCGATCGTCCTGGCGCACTTGCTGGCCTTTGCCTGGTTCCACCATTACGGACCGCCGCCACCACCGCCAC
>NZ_JAFGYS010000079.1:0-512 GCF_017491705.1 Pseudomonas sp. 86_A
CTCGTGATCCGCGCGGCGAATCGGGCGTCGACAATGGCCACGAGACACGAACAGCGTTGCGAGCAGCGTGTGCCGCATGTGCACGGCTTCTGTTTACCGAGAATGTCTCACGCGGACGCCGGGCAGTTCGACTTGGAATCGCTTGCTTTCACTCGAAAACGGACGGGATGACGCGCTGCGCGAAGCGTCTGGCTTGTCGCGCATGATCGGCATAACAAACGTGACAACATGCGCAGCGCATTCCGTTTGACTGCTTTCAACACGCCGCGGGTGTGCCGCTGCACACGGTATTCACGAGCGTCACGATGTTGCTACTCGTGAACGGGGACGCACCTTGCTGTTTTACTGCAAGATCCGTAAAGCCCCAGCTCGTCACGCCGACCACGGTATTGTGCGCGCCCGAGTTACCGAAAGTCGTGCCACTAAGCGTCGGCGGCATGCCGAGATTCACGAGCCACGGACCGCCGCTCGAACCACCGGTCATGAGTGATCCAATAATCGTATTATTGGAG
>NZ_JAFGYS010000080.1:0-512 GCF_017491705.1 Pseudomonas sp. 86_A
CGTCTGCGGTCAACTCGAAGATATTCATCAGGGGTGTTGAGGATCGCCATGCTTGTGCAGGCTAGCCAAGGCCAATCCGGCGCGGCGCATGTGGTCGTGCTCGGCAACGAGAAGGGCGGCTCCGGCAAGTCGACCACCGCCCTGCACATCGCTGTTGCGCTCCTGAAGGCCGGCCAGCGCGTCGCCACCATCGACCTCGACTGCCGTCAGCAGAGCTTCACCCACTACATCAACAACCGTTCCGCCTGGGCCCGCCGCACCAAGCTCGACCTGGAACTGCCGGTGCATCGCTGCATCAAGCTCGGCGAGACCATGCAGATCGCCGATAACGAGAATTCCGAGTTCCAGCAGTTCATGGAGGCGGTCTCGGCGGTCGAGAGCAGCTTCGACTTCATCGTCATCGATACGCCGGGCACCGACAGCTATTTGATGCGGCTTGCGCATTCGATGGCCGACACGCTGGTCACGCCGATCAACGACAGCTTCCTCGACTTCGACGTGCTCGGCACCGT
>NZ_JAFGYS010000081.1:0-512 GCF_017491705.1 Pseudomonas sp. 86_A
GTTTAGCCGCCCAGCCATAAGGCGGAACGAATGGAATCGATCGGCGTCGTCGCTCCACACACCATGCATTTCGCCGAACCGCTGCGCCTGCAAAGCGGCAGCGTGCTCGGCAACTATCAGCTCGTCGTCGAGACCTACGGCGAGCTCAACGCCGCGCGCTCGAACGCGGTGCTCGTCTGTCACGCGCTCAACGCGTCGCATCACGTCGCGGGCGTCTACGCGGACGATCCGCGCAGCACCGGCTGGTGGGACAACATGGTCGGGCCCGGCAAGCCGCTCGACACGAACCGCTTCTTCGGGATCGGCGTGAACAATCTCGGCGCGTGTTTCGGCTCGACGGGGCCGATGAGCATCGATCCCGCAACGGGCACGCCGTACGGCGCGCGCTTTCCGGTCGTGACGGTCGAGGATTGGGTGCATGCGCAGGCGCGCGTCGCCGACGCGTTCGGCATCGAACGCTTCGCCGCGGTGATGGGCGGCAGCCTCGGCGGGATGCAGGCGCTCGCGTGGAG
>NZ_JAFGYS010000082.1:0-510 GCF_017491705.1 Pseudomonas sp. 86_A
GAATTGCGCACGATAGGTGCGGGAAAAATGCGAAGGCGATTCGAATCCGCACGCCGCGCATACGGCCGCGACCGTCATGTCGGTCTGCTGAAGCAGTTCGCGCGCACGCTCGAGCCGCAGCCGCAAATGGAAACGTGCCGGCGTATCGTCGAGCATCGTGCTGAACAGCCGCTCGAGCTGGCGGCGCGTGCTGCCCACCTCCCGCGCGAGCGCGTCGGACGACAGCGGGCTTTCGATGTGGTGCTCCATGGTTCCGATCACCTGGATCAGCTTGCGGTTGTGCACGCCGTAGCGCGCGGCGATCTCGAGGCGCTGGCGATCGGAGCGTTGGCGGATCCGGCTCAGCACGAACTGCTCGGAGATCGTCGCGGCGAGCTCGGCGCCGTGCCGGCGGCCGATCAGGTCGAGCATCATGTCGATCGACGCGGTGCCGCCCGCGCACGTGATGCGTCGCGCGTCGATCTCGAACAGTTCCTGCGTGGTCTTCAGGCGCGGGTAGCGCTCCTGGAA
>NZ_JAFGYS010000083.1:0-508 GCF_017491705.1 Pseudomonas sp. 86_A
CTGCAGGGTGAAGGGTGCCATGAAGGTTAGAATTCGGCGGCGTAAAAGGAGTACTCGGCCTCCGCTCCCGCAACCGGATAGTTTCCTCTAAGGTCAAGCCACTGCTGTATCCGAGCTTTTGTTCCGGCAAGCGAAAGCTCGCCGATGGCGTTGCGTAAGGTTGGGTTGTTTGTTAGGAAGATGTCACGCTTCCACTCCCAGATGCATATTTCTGCGCTTGGCATTCCGGATGAGAGCGAGGCACCTGCGCCGAGCAGGAGAGCAATTCGGCGCCCCCTATTGACAGTAATTGCGCGCACAAATGCGTCGACGGGAAGCCTTGTGAGGGCTTCACTTCGCAAAACCGCGTCAAATTCGGCCTTCATCCCCCGTTGCCCCCGGCTTCAGTGGTGTTAGGATTTTGAGCCTATTGTAAAGACAAATACAAGCCGTAAACCGCTGTGGATGCGGCCACCAAGTAAAGAGCCTTGATTTTTTGGAGGTTATTTAGAATCAAGGGCTTACGGAG
>NZ_JAFGYS010000084.1:0-508 GCF_017491705.1 Pseudomonas sp. 86_A
GTCACACCCCCGGGCACAGCATCGTCCGCCTGGCGTCCGGCGGCGACCGGCTGACGTTCGCCGGCGACCTCGTGTTTGCCGTCGGGTTCGAACACCCCGACTGGCACAACGGCTTCGAACACTACCCCGAGGAAGCGGCCCGCGCCCGCACCAGCCTTTTGCGCGAGCTGGCGGACACCGGCGGGTTGCTGGTGGCCACGCATATGCCGTTCCCATCCGTCGGCCATGTGGCCGTGGCCGGCGACGCCTTTCGTTGGGTGCCTGCGTTCTGGGACTACTGATCGCTTGTCGGGTTAGTGCCGGCAGGCGCGCCCGGTCAGCGCTTCGTCCGATACGGGCCGCGTTTCCCGCGCCGAAGCGCGGCCCGCGCAACCACACCCCTCCTGGAGCTCGACCTCGATGAAACACGAGACCCTGCGCGCGAGCGCGTTTGCGATGCCGCTGACGAACCCGGCCTTTCCGCCTGGCCCGTATCGCTTCGTCAATCGCGAGTACTTCATCATTCAGT
>NZ_JAFGYS010000085.1:0-507 GCF_017491705.1 Pseudomonas sp. 86_A
TCTCGGAACTCTACGACATGATCCATCCGAACGCGAACGAGACGCTGACCGTGCGTTCGCTGTTCGTGATCGATCCGAACAAGAAGGTGCGCCTCATCATCACCTACCCGGCGAGCACCGGCCGCAACTTCGACGAAGTGCTGCGCGTCATCGATTCGCTGCAACTGACCGATCACTACAAGGTCGCGACGCCCGGCAACTGGAAGGACGGCGACGACGTCGTGATCGTGCCGTCGCTGCAGGATCCGGACGAGCTGAAGCAGCGCTTTCCGAAGGGCTTCAAGGCCGTGCGTCCGTACCTGCGCCTGACGCCGCAGCCGAACAAATGAGCGGCCTGCGCGCCGCGCGTCGGCGCGGCGTGGCGGTCATGAACGCAAAAAGCCCCGGCGGCGCGCCGGGGCTTTTTGCGTTCGAGGCGGGCACATCGCGTGCGCGACGCGGGCACGTTCACGCGCGGATTTGTCGCAGGTCGGCTGCCCGTCGTCCGCGCGGCTGCGTGGGCGCAGG
>NZ_JAFGYS010000008.1:0-16282 GCF_017491705.1 Pseudomonas sp. 86_A
CAGTCAAATGAGCATAGTTTCGCGCTGTGATTGATGGCCCTATCGCGAGCAGGCTCACTCCTACATTTGGAATCCATTCCTTTGTAGGAGTGAGCCTGCTCGCGATAGGGCCCAACCTGCCAACACAAATCAGTCCAGATGCGCCCAGGTCATGCGAAACGACGCCCCACCCCAAACCGACTCCCCGACCTCGACCTGCCCGCCATGGGACTGCGACACCCGCCGCACCAGCGCCAACCCGAGGCCAAACCCACCGGTGCGGCGATCCCGGCTGGCATCCAGCCGCGAGAACGGCTCGAAGATTTTCTCCCGACCTTCCACCGGCACACCGGGGCCGTCATCGTTGACCCGCACCTCGTAATAATCGCCGCTGCGCACCAGGGTCACTTCGACCCGCTGTTCGGCATAACGAATGGCATTGCGCAGCAGATTGATCACCGCCCGCGCCATGAAGCGCGGCTCGATGCGCACCGTGTCGAGCCGGCAATCACCGATCAACAACTGCACCCCCGCCGCTTCCGCCTCCAACGCCACGCTTCCGACCACGCTGTCGAGCCAGTTGGCGGCCTGAATGTTTTCGCGCTTGATCACCGTCGCGCCGCGTTCGAGGCTGGCGTAGGTCAGCAGTTCGGAGACCATTTCTTCCAGCTCGCCGAGGTCGGCGTACATGTCGGCGATCAATTCGCGGTTCTGACTGGCGTCCGGCAGTTGTTTGAGCTGATCAAGTTCAAACGACAGCCGCGCAATCGGCGTGCGCAACTCGTGGGACACCGCGTTGGTCAGCTCACGCTGATTGGCGATCAGGCTCTCGATGCGCGCCGCCATCAGGTTGAAGTGTTCCGCCAGATCGCGAATGTTCGAACGTTTGGACAGTTGAATGCGCACCGACAGGTCATTATCACCAAAACGCTCGGCGGCCAGACGCAGTTTTTCCAGATCGCGCCAGTGCGGGCGCACCCAGAAGAACAGCACGATGCCGATCAGCACCGCGAGCATCGCGTAAGCCACCGCGATGTAGAACGGCATCAGGCTCGGTTCCGGTGGCAGCTTGATGCTGAGCAACTGCGAGCCACCGTCGATGTTGCTGATGAACTGGGTGTAGTTGTCGCGGATCACCAGCAGGTTCTGCGCCAGCTCTTCCTTTTCCTCGGCACTGAGCGCCAGTTGGTCGGCCTCGATCAGCTTCAGCGACAAGCCGTAGTGCGGACGCAACGCTTCCAGTTGCTGCTCGCGCGCCGCCCCCTGCTGATCGCGCATGTGCTCGACCAGTGACCACGCCTGCCCACGCACCGCCTCGCGGTTGTAGGCTTGCATCTGATTGTCGAGCAACGCGTTGAAGGTGTGCTCGACGGTTTGCAGGGCCAATACCAGGCCCACCGTCATCACCAAAAACAGCCCGAAGAATAACCGCAGCATCTACAGCTCCCACGCGAACGGATTGAACAGATACCCCTTGCCCCACACAGTCTTGATGCAGACCGGTTCGCGGGGGTTGTCCTTGAGTTTGTTGCGCAACTTGCTGATGTACACGTCGACACTGCGATTGAGCCCGTCGAAGGCGATGCCGCGCATGCGGTTGAGAATGTCATCGCGCGACAAGGTCTTGCCAGCGGCGCTGGCCAGCAGCCACAGCAGCTCGAATTCCATGGTGGTCATTTCGATGATTTCGCCGGCCAGGCGCACTTCGCGGCAGCTGCGATCGATGCTCAACCGGCCGAACTCCAGCGCACTGACCACGCCGGACTCCGGCATCTGCCGACGCTGCAAGGCACGCAGCCGCGCCAGCAGCACCGGCGGCTTGATCGGTTTGATCACGTAGTCATCGGCGCCGGACTCCAGGCCGAGAATATGGTCAAGGTCGTCTTCCTTGGCGGTGAGGATAACGATCGGTGTGTCCGACACGCTGCGGATTTCCCGGCACACGTGCAGGCCGCTCTGCCCCGGCAGCATCAGGTCGAGCACCACCACTTTGGGCTGAAATTCGAGAAACGCGGCCACCGCCAGATCGCCGCGATGCACCGCGCGCACCTCGTAGCCATGCTGTTCGAGAAAGTGCGCAATCAGCGTGGCCAGACGCTCATCGTCTTCAACCAGCAGGACTTTGCCAAAACCCAGGTTATCCATAACGACCGTCTGCCAACCCATGTGTGAAGTGGTCGTCATTATGGCGGCAATCGCTGGCAAGGCGTTGTTGCGGGCAGCAAAAACCGGCCGCGGGGGCCGGTTTTTGTAGATGTTTCATACTCTTAAGAGTTTTTAACAGTTTTCCATGTAAGCGCCGCCGCAGGTTATGCGGCAGCCGGAACACCACTGTGAAAGCGGAACTCCTCGTCCGGCGACTCGATCAGGTCCTGCTCGGCAGCACGCACCTTGTCGATCACCTGGGCGATGTCCTTCGCGTCGCCGTACTGGTAAGCCAGTTTCAGATAACCCTGGAAGTGCCGCGCCTCGCTTTTCAGCAGGCCGAAATAGAACTTGCCGAGTTCTTCGTCCAGATGCGGCACCAGCGCTTCGAAACGCTCGCAACTGCGCGCTTCGATGAACGCGCCGACCACCAGCGTATCGACCAGTTTCACCGGTTCGTGGCTGCGCACCACTTTGCGCAGGCCCGAGGCGTAGCGCCCGGCGTGCAGCTGGCGCAGTTCGATCTTGCGGCGTTTCATGATGCGCATGACTTGTTCGTGGTGCACCAGCTCTTCCCGGGCCAGACGCGACATCATGTTGATCAGGTCGACGTGGGAATGGTACTTGGCAATCAGGCTCAGCGCGGTGCTGGCGGCCTTGAACTCGCAGTTCTTGTGGTCGATCAGCAGGGTTTCCTGATCGGCCAGTGCGGCCTGGACCCAGGCGTCGGGCGTGCGGCAGCCAAGGAATTCGTGGATTTCGGGCAGGATCATGGGGCTCACGGTAAAGGTATTGGCGCGAAGGGCGCCGATTATACCGGCCTGCCCGCAGACCACCAGTCGCAGGCGTTGATATGCATCAAGTCGCAGGCGCATGAGCAGCAACTATAGTTGTGCAACGCCGTGCCTTTTCTTTGCTGGAGACTCCGCTCATGCAAGCCATTCGCAGCATTCTGGTGGTCATCGACCCCGAACATTCGGAAAGTCTGGCGCTCAAGCGCGCCAAGTTGATCGCCGGCGTGACCCAGGCCCATCTGCACCTGCTGGTGTGCGACCCCAAGCACGATCATGCCGGGTTGCTGGGAGTGCTCAAGGCCGCGCTGACAGATGAAGGTTACAGCGTGACTACCGAGCAGGCCTGGAACACCAGCCTGCACGAAACCATCACCGACGTGCAGCAGGCCGAAGGTTGCGGGCTGGTGATCAAGCAGCACTTCCCCGACAGCGCGCTGAAAAAAGCCCTGCTGACCCCGGCCGACTGGAAACTGCTGCGTCACTGCCCGACCCCGGTGCTGCTGGTGAAAACCTCTACCCCGTGGAAGGACCGGGTGATTCTGGCGGCGGTCGATGTGGGCAATGCCGATGGCGAGCACCGGCACTTGCACACGACGATCATCGATCACGGCTACGACATCGCCAGCCTGGCCAAGGGGCATCTGCATGTGATCAGTGCGCATCCGTCGCCGATGCTGTCCTCGGCGGATCCGGTGTTCCAGCTCACATCCACCATCGAGGCGAGGTATCGCGAGCAGTGCAAGGCGTTTCAGGCCGAATTCGATGTGGATGACGAACGCCTGCACATCGAGGAAGGACCGGCGGATGTGCTGATTCCGTTCATGGCGCACAAGCTGCAGGCGGCGGTGACCGTGATCGGCACCGTGGCGCGCAGCGGCTTGTCAGGCGCGTTGATCGGCAATACCGCCGAAGTGGTGCTGGATGCGCTGGAAAGCGATGTGCTGGTGCTCAAGCCGCAGGAGGTTGAGGATCATCTGGTGGAGTTGGCGGTGAAGCATTAAACAACGCGGAAT
Source organism: Pseudomonas sp. 86_A (assembly GCF_017491705.1). Taxonomy (NCBI): domain Bacteria; kingdom Pseudomonadati; phylum Pseudomonadota; class Gammaproteobacteria; order Pseudomonadales; family Pseudomonadaceae; genus Pseudomonas; species Pseudomonas sp. 86_A. The sequence goes on from NZ_JAFGYS010000008.1 coordinate 3,932, forward strand.
TTGCTTGGAGTGCAATCTCTGTAGGAGTGAGCCTGCTCGCGATGGCGTCATTTCAGTCACTACCTGCATTGAATGCACAACCGCTAATCGCGAGCAGGCTCACTCCTACAACAGGAATGCGTTTCAAATGTGGGAGCGAGCTTGCTCGCGAAGCTTTTGATCTTCAGGCGCCGAAGGCGTCTTTGAGAAAGCCCGGCGCGATATAGCGCTGGTAATGCGCTTCCGACAGCAGGAAGAACTCCCGATCAATGGCATCGCGCAGTTCCGGCAGGTTCCAGTCGCGGAACTCCGGCAACAGCACCATCCCGTAGGCTTCCAGATTAATGATCACCCGCGCCCCGCGAGCGATTAACTGATAAGCCCAGCAATATTCCGACTGATGCGGCACAAAGCGGATCTTGCGCTGTTCCAGTTGCTCGCGCAGACGCGCCGGATCGAAGATCTCGACCTTGCTCGCCATCACTTGTGACAGCAATTGTTCAAGACGCAGCCACACCGCACGCTTTTCTTCCTCGCCGTAACCGTTCCAGTGGATCACTTCGTGGTGGAAACGCTTGCAGCCACGGCACACCAGATCTCCGTAAACAGTGGAGCAGAGGCCGACGCAGGGGGTCTTGATGGTCTGATTGGGCATAAATTGGCAAAACACTGAAACGCGGAACAGGCCCGCATGTTAGCCCTTTGTCAGGCATTGATCACCCCTCAAACGTCAGGGGCAAGCGCTGGATCGCGGTTTGAGCCACAGCCGCGCAACGCCACCAAAGTCCAATAGAGTCCGACTTACCTTTAAATTTTTTTTGCCGTAGAATCAGCCAGCCTTTTAAGGCGCCAATGTCCGTTAGAAGCTGTTTTCAAAGCGTCACGAGCACAGTCGTTCCTTCAGAGCGGTGTTGGCGAAGGGTTTTTCCAGCGGGGAAAAGCCCAACGCCAACCCTCATCAGCTCCCCGTTCTGCAGGCGTAAAACTTTGAAAGCAGCTTCTGTAAGGAATTGCCGGTAATTCTGGCCAGACGACCCACAACGTCGTGAGGTGCATGAGTACGGCAATTTCGGGATGAGCGTCCCGGACACCCATTTGGGACCACTGATGAGGGTAATAACTGTGCTTGAAGCCTACCGCAAACATATCGAAGAGCGTGCAGCCCTGGGTATCGTTCCCCAGCCGCTTAACGCCGAACAAACTGCAGGCCTGGTCGAGCTGCTGAAGAATCCTCCGGCTGGCGAAGAAGCTTTCCTCGTTGACCTGATCACCAATCGCGTACCACCAGGAGTGGACGAAGCCGCTTACGTCAAAGCCGGTTTCCTGTCGGCCCTGGCCAAAGGCGAAGTCACCTCCCCTCTGCTGGACAAGAAGCGCGCTGTAGAACTGCTCGGCACCATGCAGGGCGGCTACAACATCGTGACCCTGGTTGAACTGCTGGACAACGCCGAGCTGGCGCCAGTGGCTGCCGAAGAACTCAAGCACACCCTGCTGATGTTCGATGCCTTCCACGACGTGGCTGAAAAAGCCAAGAACGGCAACGTTCACGCCAAGGCCGTGCTGCAATCCTGGGCTGACGGCGAGTGGTTCAAGAAGCGCCCTGTCCTGGCCGACAAGATCAGCCTGCGCGTATTCAAGGTCACCGGCGAAACCAACACCGACGACCTGTCGCCTGCACCAGACGCCTGGTCGCGTCCTGACATCCCGCTGCACGCCCTGGCCATGCTGAAAATGGCCCGTGACGGCATCGTTCCGGACGAGCAAGGCAAGACCGGCCCGATGAAGCAGATCGAAGAAATGCGCGGTCAAGGCTTCCCGATCGCCTACGTCGGTGACGTGGTCGGTACCGGTTCCTCGCGTAAATCGGCGACCAACTCGGTCCTGTGGTTCTTCGGCGACGATATCCCTTACGTGCCGAACAAGCGCGCTGGCGGTTTCTGCTTCGGCAGCAAAATCGCTCCGATCTTCTACAACACCATGGAAGATGCCGGCGCACTGCCAATCGAGTTCGACGTGTCGAACATGAACATGGGCGACGTGATCGACCTGTACCCGCACGCTGGCAAAGTCTGCAAGCACGGTACCGACGAAGTCATCACCACCTTCGAAATGAAGACCCCTGTGCTGCTGGACGAAGTCCGTGCCGGCGGTCGTATTCCGCTGATCATCGGCCGTGGCCTGACCGAGAAGGCTCGCGCCGAACTGGGTCTGCCTGCGTTCGACCTGTTCAAGAAGCCTGAAGCACCGGCTGAAAGCACCAAGGGCTTCACCCTGGCGCAGAAAATGGTCGGCAAGGCTTGCGGTCTGGCAGAAGGCCAAGGCGTGCGTCCTGGCACCTACTGCGAACCGAAGATGACCACCGTAGGCTCTCAGGACACCACCGGTCCAATGACCCGTGACGAACTGAAAGACCTGGCGTGCCTGGGCTTCTCCGCTGACCTGGTGATGCAGTCCTTCTGCCACACCGCGGCGTATCCGAAGCCGATCGACGTGACCACCCACCACACCCTGCCTGACTTCATCATGACCCGCGGCGGCGTTTCCCTGCGTCCGGGCGACGGCATCATCCACTCGTGGCTGAACCGCATGCTGCTGCCGGACACCGTGGGTACCGGTGGTGACTCGCACACCCGTTTCCCGATGGGCATCTCGTTCCCGGCCGGTTCCGGTCTGGTCGCGTTCGCCGCGGCTACTGGCGTCATGCCGCTGGACATGCCGGAATCGATCCTGGTGCGCTTCAAAGGCAAAATGAAACCTGGTATCACCCTGCGTGACCTGGTTCATGCCATCCCTTACTTCGCTATCCAGAACGGTCTGCTGACCGTCGAGAAGAAAGGCAAGAAAAACGCCTTCTCCGGCCGCATCCTGGAAATCGAAGGCCTGGAAGGTCTGACCCTGGAACAGGCGTTCGAACTGTCCGACGCCTCGGCCGAACGTTCGGCTGCCGGTTGCACCATCAAGCTGTCGAAAGAATCGATCACCGAGTACCTGAACTCCAACATCACCCTGCTGCGCTGGATGATCGGCGAAGGCTACGGCGATGCGCGTACCCTGGAACGTCGTGCTCAAGCGATGGAAGCCTGGGTTGCCAACCCTCAGCTGATGGAAGCCGATGCCGACGCCGAATACGCCGAAGTCATCGAAATCGACCTGGCCGACATCAGCGAGCCTGTACTGTGCGCGCCGAACGACCCGGACGACGCCCGTCTGCTGTCCAGCGTTGCTGGCGAGAAGATCGACGAAGTGTTCATCGGTTCGTGCATGACCAACATCGGTCACTTCCGCGCTGCCGGTAAACTGCTGGATCAGGTCAAGGGTCAGCTGCCAACCCGTCTGTGGCTGTCGCCGCCGACCAAGATGGACGCTCACCAACTGACCGAAGAAGGCTACTACGGCATCTACGGCAAGGCCGGCGCACGCATGGAAATGCCAGGCTGCTCGCTGTGCATGGGTAACCAGGCACGCGTAGAGCCGAACAGCACCGTGGTCTCGACCTCCACTCGTAACTTCCCGAACCGTCTGGGCGACGGCGCGAACGTCTACCTGGCTTCGGCCGAGCTGGCGTCCGTGGCTTCGATCCTGGGTCGCCTGCCGACCGTCGAGGAGTACATGGAATACGCTGGCAAGATCGACAGCATGGCGGCCGATATCTACCGCTACCTGTCCTTCGACCAGATTGCCGAGTTCCGTGAAGCGGCTGCGAACGCCAACATCCCGGTCGTTCAAGCCTAACGCTGCAACGCAATGAAAAACGCCGCCCATCGTGAGATGAGCGGCGTTTTTTTATGCCCTGGAATACCGTCCCCTGTAGGAGTGAGCCTGCTCGCGATAGCGGTGTGTCAAATACATTTGTATCGACTGACACACCGCTATCGCGAGCAGGCTCACTCCTACAAGGGGTTAAGTGTTGAGTTTGAGGGCTTGCTGGACCGCCCCGTCAACGCTGAGTCCACTGAGAATCACACGGTTGCTCGTTACTTCAGGCAACGCCTCCAGCACCGCCAGCGCCTCATGCTTGAGCCGCGCCAGAATCAACCGCTTGCCCTCCTGATGCACCCGCAGAAAGAACTCCTGCATCGCCTCGATGCTGGTGCCGTCCAGGTCCGGGGTTTCCTCCAGACTGAGGATCACCGTTTGCACTGGCGCGTCCGAATGCCGAATCAAGTGCAGCGCCGCACCGAGAATCCGTTCCACATTGGCAAAGAACAACGCTTCGCTGGGCCGCACAATCAGCACTCCGGGTTCAGTTGTCGCCGTCGGATGACGCTGCAGGTCGACAAAATCGTGCCCACCGTCGATCCGCCCGAGTACCTGAATATCCGCTGCCGACATCTGCTTGAGCATCAGCAACACGCTGATGGCCACCGACACCAGCAACCCGTCGAGAATGCCCAGCACCAGCACCGCGCCCACCGCGCACAACACCAGCACCCGATCCCGGCGCCAGATGAAATAGCGCCCCAGCGGCTGCAGACTCAAGCCACGACCCAGCGCATGCATGACGATGGCTGCTAGAATCGGCTCCGGTGTCAAGGCAATCCACGGCAACACCGTCAGCACGATCACCAGCACCACCAGCGCGGCGACACCGCCGGCCCAACGGGAAGTCGCCCCGGCGGCCTCGTTCGCCGACGTCGCCGAATACCCCGCGCCCGCCGGCATGCCATGAAACAGCCCGGACAGCAGATTGGAGGCACCGAGCGCCAGCAGATCGCGGTTGGAGGTCACACGGTCGCCGTGCTTGAGCGCGTACGCACTGATCGAACCGTACGACTCGGCATACAGAATCATCACCAGCGCAAACCCCACCTCCCCCAGCCGCAACCAGTCGGCGAACGGCAGCACCGGCAGGTTCGGCACCTCCAGACTGAGGTCGATCAAGCCAATCAGCTTCACACCGTGGGCCGGCAGGTTCAGCCATTGCCCGGCCACGATGCCAATGACGACGACCAGCAAACCGCCGGGCACCCGTGGGAAACGTGAAAACACCCCCAACAGCACCAGCGCGACCGCTGCAACCGCGGCCGCCGGCCAGTTCCAGTGCGGCAGTTGTTCGAGCAATTGCGGGGCGAAACGCACCAGATTGGCGTCGGTCAGGTGCACGTCGACCACACTGGCCACTTGCTTGAGAATGATGGTGGCCGCCAACCCGAAGGCGAAACCACGCAATACCGGTTTGGCGATAAACGCGGTGACGCTGCCGAAACGAAAGATCCCCGCCAGCAAGAACAGCCCGCCGGTGACCAGCACCAGCCCGACCGCCAGCGTTGCGCGCAATTGCGGGTCGCCATTGGCCATGGTCGCCGTAGCCGCCGCCAGCACCGCCGCCGAGGACGACGTGGCGGAAACAATGGCAAAACGGCTGGTGCCAAACAGCCCGTAGCAGAGCAACCCGGCAAACAGCGCAATCACCCCGGCCTGGGGCGCCAGCGCGGCGATGGTCGAATAGGCGACCGCTTCAGGCAACAACAGGCCGGCAATCGACAGGCCGGCAAGGATGTCCTGCCAGCGACTGGGTTGTTCCACAGGTTGGGGCGCGCTCGACAATCCACTGTCTCCAGACGAAAAAAAGCCGCTGTGCGCATCACGCACAGCGGCCACTGTAGCTGAGTATCTGGCGCTTAGGCTTACGCCGTCAGCGAATAAATCAACGCCGAAATCGCCACCAAACCTACGGCGGTGACAAACACGTTCGACGCCTGACCACGATAGCGCGCCATCGCCGGCACCTTGCGGATCGCGTACATCGGCATCAGGAACAGAATCGCGGCGATGACCGGACCACCAATGGTCTCGATCATGCCCAGGATGCTTGGGTTGAGGGTCGCGACAATCCAGCACACCACCAGCATGAACGCCGCCACGATGCGATCCAGTGCCTTGGCGCCCGGACGCTTGCCGCTCTTGACGATCAGGCCCTTGAGGCCTTCGCTGGCACCGATGTAGTGGCCGAGGAACGACTTGGAGATCGCCACGAAGGCAATCAGCGGCGCCGCAAACGCGATGGTCGGGTTACTGAAGTGGTTGGCCAGGTACGACAGGATCGACAGGTTCTGCGCCTTGGCTTCGGCCAGTTGTTCCGGCGACAGGGTCAGCACGCAACTGAAGACGAAGAACAGCACCATCACCACCATCAACAGGTGGGCACGGCAGAGAATCTGCGAGCTGCGCTGGTCAGCGTTGACACCGTAACGACGCTTCTGGTCCACCGCGAACGCCGAGATGATCGGCGAGTGGTTGAACGAGAACACCATCACCGGGATCGCCAGCCACAACGTATGCAGCAGCGCCGATGGCGCCGGCACTTGCGAGGCGGTCGTCAGGATGCCGCCGTTCCAGTGCGGAATCAGGTACACCGCAAGAAACAGCAGCGCGACGATGAACGGGTACACCATCAGGCTCATCGCCTTGACGATCGCCTGCTCGCCGCAACGCACCACGGCCAGCAGACCGAGGATCAGCACGAACGACAGCAGCGCGCGCGGTGGCGGCGTGATATGCAATTGGTGTTCGAGGAAGCTGGCGACCGTGTTGGTCAGGCCGACGCTGTAGATCAGCAGGATCGGGAAGATAGCGAAGAAGTACAGCAGGGTGATCAGCGCACCGGCCTTGATGCCGAAATGCTGCTCGACCACATCGGTGATGTCGGCGCCTTCACGCCCGGAGAGCACGAAGCGGGTCAGGCCGCGGTGAGCGAAGAACGTCATCGGGAAGGCCAGCAGCGCGAGGATCACCAGCGGCCAGAAGCCACCCAGACCGGCGTTGATTGGCAAAAACAGGGTACCGGCGCCAATGGCCGTCCCGAACAGTCCCAACATCCACGTGGTGTCATGGCGATTCCAGCTCGACAGTTCAGCTGGTGCTGCCGCTTCATAGCGTTCGTCGACGCTATTGGCCTGATCATTCATCCGGTCGGATCTCCGCATTCCGGTCACTTGCCACTCGGTCAGGACGCGTCGGAAAAAACCGACAGACATGCTCCGGCCGAAACAGGGGCGCGATTCTCCGCGATAAATGAGCAGAAGCAAAGACTTAGATGAGGAATGGTTGTGCGGAGCAGATCAGAGGCGTGTCGTTTTTGGGAAAATGGCTGTCGGCGCAAGGTATGAGCGGTGTCGCTTTTTGACAATGTCCAGCGCCGACGGCGGATCAGACCTCATTAGAGCGAACGCATAACTATCAATCCGATTGTCAGGCACGCCAGGCCAAACAAAAAACCGAGACTGAACCTGAACAAATCCGACCGAATTTCCGCTGGGGAAAGGCTTTGTATTTCGTCCGCAAGTTTGGCGTCTTCTCGATACAGTCGCTCAATTCTGGCTACGCGTTCTTCTAGGGTCATTATTATTTCCTTTCTGGGGGGGGCACGAGAGCTACTTGCCATGTGAACAGTGGTTGAACAATGTGCGATGCGTGACGACAAGAACGATGAATGCTGCGTCTGTTACTTAAAACTTGGCCAAAAGGCCTAATACAGCCGCAAGCGCGGTTAATACCCCAGTACCTGCCGCAACTGGATACCAAAGTCCCTCCCGCCCCAATTTGCGTGCTTCGGCAATGAGTTTGCGTCGTTCGACAATCAGTTTCCGTGATTCATTTTGCAGCCTTTCGAGTTCCAGATTTTCCCGATCGTTCTGAAGCATGCGCCTTCCTTGGCTGTTGGCAGTGGCTGCCGGGGCTACTTTGTACCCTCATGATTTACTATTCATCCCGTGCCAGATAGCGGATGAATCCGGCGGTTTTGTAGGCAATATCCGGGAGTGAGGTAGGTAGCTTCATACAACATCGCCATAGAGACGGCGGCGGGATAATAGCCCCGCCGCAAGCCAGGCATACTCCGTCGGCATCCATTCATCGAGCACTTGATTAACCGCCAGCTCCGTCCGCATCACGTGCTGCGCAATCCCCAGCACCGTTTCGCTTTTAACCGTCACAAAATCAACGAGTCTTCTGACAGATTGCAGGTAAGGAAGTGTGCTGCATAAAGTCTGCCGGCCCTATCGCGGGCAAGCCCGCTCCCACAGAGATTTGGGATCTGGTCACGATTGTTTGAGCAGCGCATGACCCGTGGGAGCTGCCTTGCCAGCGCAGGCGTCCGATCAAACACCCGATTCTTCAAATCTGGTCCAAATGGTCTAGCGTGAATGAATCCCCTGCCCCACGGAGTTTCCATTCATGCCACTCGTTCGCGTCGAACTCAAGAAACGCACCGATACCACCTTCGCCAAGCGCGTCGGCGAGCAGATCTACGCCGCCATGCGCAGCGCCATCAACGTGCCGGAGCACGACAACTTCCAGATCCTCAACGAGCACGACGGCGAGCATTTCATCTTCGACCCGCAATACCTGGGGATCCAGCGCAGCGACCAACTGGTGATCATCCAGATCACCCTCAACGAAGGTCGCACGCTGGAGCAGAAAAAAGCCCTGTACCAGACCATCGCGCACAGCCTGAACAGCCAACTGGGCATTCGCCTGGAAGACGTGTTCATCAATCTGGTGGAAGTGAAAAAGGAGAACTGGTCGTTCGGCAACGGCATCGCTCAATACGCCAGTTGACTGCCCCGCGGTGCCTTCGCATGGCTGATCAACAGCGCCGACGTGAACTTCTGACGAAGCGCCCGCGCGCTCCCCGCTTCAGCTCCTACACTGGCTGAAGCGGTTGCGCGGCCACCATTGCCAAACCGCTCTGGAATCAGCACTCTGACACGACTTTCGCGACCACACCGTCATAGATCACAGGAGCCGCGCAATGCCCGCCACCGTTCTGGTACTGGTTGAAACCATCAATGACTATCTGCCGATACTCGAGCAGCAGGGCTTTCATCTGATCCTCGCGCCGACCCCTGCCGAACGCGCGCAAGCCATCGCCACCCACGGCGCCCGGATCGACGCGGTGCTGACCCGTGGCCCGCTGGGCCTGACCGCCGACGAGATCGCTACGCTGCCGATCCTGAAAATCATCACCGTAATCGGCGCCGGTTACGAGCACGTCGACCTGCAGGCCGCCAGCGATCGCGGGATCACCGTGACCAACGGCGCCGGGGTCAACGCCTCGTCGGTGGCCGATCATGCGATGGCGATGCTGTTGGCGCTGGTGCGTGACATTCCGCGCTGCGACGCGGCGGTGCGCCGGGGTGAATGGCCGAAGATCATGCGCCCGTCGCTGGCCAACAAACGCCTGGGCATTCTCGGACTGGGCGCGGTGGGCATGGCGATCGCCAAGCGCGCCCACCTCGGTTTCGACATGCAGGTCAGTTACCACAACCGTCAGTTGCGCAGTGATGTGCCCTACGCGTTCTGCTCGACGCCAACCGAACTGGCGCGGGCCTCGGACTTTCTGATCGTCGCCACGCCGGGCGGGATCGGCACCCAACACCTGGTGACCCGCGCAGTGCTTGATGCACTGGGCCCGAAAGGTTTCATCGTCAATATCGCCCGGGCCAGTGTCATCGCCACCGCCGACCTGATCACCGCCCTTGAGCAACGAAGGATTGCCGGCGCCGCGCTGGATGTGTTCGACCACGAACCGCAGGTGCCGGACGCGCTGAAAACCCTGAGCAACGTGATTCTCACGCCGCACGTCGCCGGCCTGTCACCGGAAGCTACCCAAGGCACGGTGGAACTGGTCGGGAAAAACCTCGTGGCGTTTTTCTCCGGGCAACCGGTACTGACGCCGATCGCCCTGCCCCCAAGGCTCAACAATCAGCGCGTGCATTGAAAAGAGCCGGCAGTGCCCTGCTGCCGTGCCTATTCGAAACGCTGATTATCCTGCAACACGCTAACCTATAAGACCGTTGCGCGCTTGTGGCCGCCTTAGGTGCGCCATTAGATTAGCCAATGATGTCTGGCCTCCAAAATAAGCAGAAGGGATAAGCATGGCGCTTACTGACCAGTCCACCCGGATCCGTGCTGGCGAAGAACTCGATGCCAGCCTGATCGATCCGTACCTCAAGGCGCACATTCCAGGCCTGACCGGCACCCCGCAGATCAGCCAGTTTCCCGGCGGTGCGTCGAACCTGACTTACCTTCTGGAATACCCGCAACAGGAGTTCGTGCTGCGCCGGCCGCCGTTCGGCCACAAGGCCAAATCCGCCCACGACATGGGCCGCGAATTCCGCATCCTCAATCAGCTGCGCGACGGTTTCCCGTATTGCCCCAAGGCCTACGTGCACTGCACCGACGAATCGGTGATCGGCGCCGAGTTCTACGTGATGGAACGGGTCAAGGGCATCATCCTGCGCTCCGACCTGCCGCCGGAACTGGGCCTCGATGCGGCGAAAACCGAAGCGCTGTGCAAGAGCTTCATCGACCGTTTCGTCGAGCTGCACCGGGTCGACTACAACGCCTGCGGCCTCGGTGATCTGGGCAAGCCTGAAGGCTACGTCGCCCGCCAGATAAAAGGCTGGAGCGAACGCTACGAAAAAGCCCTGACCCCAGATGCGCCGCACTGGGAGCAGGTCAAAGCCTGGCTCAACGACAAGATGCCGGCCGATCACCCGACCTCAAGCATCGTGCACAACGACTACCGCTTCGATAACGTGATCCTCGACCCGGACAACCCGATGCAGATCATCGGGGTGCTCGATTGGGAACTGACCACCCTCGGCGATCCGCTGATGGACCTGGGCAACACCCTCGCCTACTGGATCGAAGCCAGCGACCCGGCACCGGTGCAACTGATGCGCCGCCAGCCAAGCCACGCCCCGGGCATGCTGACCCGCCGCGAGTTCGTCGACTACTACGCCGAACGCTCGGGCATCCAGATCGACAACTTCGACTTCTACTACACCTACGGCCTGTTCCGCCTGGCCGGCATCGTGCAGCAGATCTACTACCGCTTCTACCACGGCCAGACCCAGGACAAACGCTTCGCGCAGTTCATTCACATGAACAAACTGCTGGAGCACATGAGCCTGCAGGTCATCGCGAAATCGAGCCTCTGACGGCCCACACCAAGGAACCCCTATGTCCAAGACTCAGTTGTTCGACCTCGACGGCAAAATCGCTTTCGTCTCCGGCGCCAGCCGTGGCATCGGTGAAGCCATCGCCAAACTGCTGGCCCAGCAAGGCGCCCACGTCATCGTTTCGAGCCGCAAGCTCGAAGGCTGCCAGCACGTCGCCGACGCCATCACCGCCGCCGGCGGCAAAGCCACCGCCGTGGCCTGCCACATTGGTGAAATGGAACAGATCAGCCAGGTGTTCGCCGGGATCAAGGAACAGTTCGGCCGGCTCGATATCCTGGTCAACAACGCCGCGACCAACCCGCAGTTCTGCAACGTACTGGACACCGACCTCGGTGCGTTCCAGAAGACTGTCGACGTGAACATCCGCGGCTACTTCTTCATGTCGGTGGAAGCCGGCAAGCTGATGCGCGAGAACGGTGGCGGCAGCATCATCAACGTCGCCTCGATCAACGGCATTTCACCGGGCGTGTTCCAAGGCATCTATTCGGTTACCAAGGCTGCGGTGATCAACATGACCAAGGTCTTCGCCAAGGAATGCGCGCAATTCGGCATCCGCTGCAACGCCCTGCTGCCGGGTTTGACCGACACCAAGTTCGCTTCAGCGCTGGTGAAAAACGACGCGATCCTCAAGCAGGCGCTGACCCAGATCCCGCTCAAGCGCGTGGCCGACCCGAGTGAAATGGCCGGCGCCGTGTTGTATCTGGCGAGCGACGCGTCGAGCTACACCACCGGGGTTTCGCTGAATGTGGACGGTGGGTTCCTGTCCTGATCGCCTTTCACTGATCCGAGACTGACCTGTGGCGAGGGGATAAATCCCTTAGCCACAAGGCCAGTTGATTCTGGATCAGGCATCGAGCACTTTGGACAACTGCCAGCCGAAGTGCACCACCGCCCCGCTACTGCGTCACACAGCGAGTGGTGGTGATATGCCGAGTGACCTGTCCGTCCACATACATATCGCCCGCCACCTGGGTGTCTTCCAGGGTCTGACAAGTACGCACCGGCGGTGGTGGAGGCGCAGCAGGAGGCGGTGGCGGAGGACTGGCGCAGCCGCTGAGCAGCACGACAGAAAAAGCCAGCGACAACGGGAGATACACGCGTTTCCCAAGATGATTCATAGGACGACCCGCGATAAATGGAAGAGCCACTTCCGTCGCCGCACACAACAACCGCGCGCGACAGAAGACCTGACCACTCATTCTTTATAGCCGACCACCCTGCAAGCGCCAGTGAAATGGAAGGAGATGGGGGAATGGGCTGTCGATTTTGCGCAGGATGGGAAGCCGCCATCGCTGGCAAGTCAGCTCATACAGGGATTGAGTACATCTGCAAGAGACTGGCCGGCTGTCAGGCCGCCATCGCGAGCAGGCTCACTCCTACAGTGGGATTGGGGCATTCAGTTGGA